>JAOABG010000042.1 GCA_026418475.1 bacterium
GAATATGTATATGAAAGAAAGTTTTCATTCCTCATAGGTAAGCTGAAAACAATAATTTCCGCGGGAAGACGCTTTTTATTAGCTAAGCGTTTTCATTCCTCATAGGTAAGCTGAAAACTGAAATTCAAAATAAGAAAAAAACGAATACTTATAACGTTTTCATTCCTCATAGGTAAGCTGAAAACAAAGTACTGATTGTTGATAGTAAAAATATTGCAATAGTTTTCATTCCTCATAGGTAAGCTGAAAACCCATAAAGGGTAATTATCTATTCCTATTGTAAATATTGGACAGGTGGGGTATGATATCCTTCAATTTTTGAAAAAAATTTCCGTCGGCCTGAGGTGGGGTTAAAAAACCCCCTAAAAATGGCAAAATAGAGGGGTTTTTTCTTACTCTCCCAATGGCCCGTCGATGTGGTTGCGAGTTTAAAAATGTTGACCAAGAGCAATAGATTTGTATACAAAAAATATTGACCAGAATCAATAAAAATGAATTTTAACAAAAATTTAACAAATTGAGTGGTTTGATCCGTTGTCCCACAATATGTCGTCGATCTATTTTTATCAAAATTAGATTATTTTTATTGATAAATTGCAATATTTTTGAAAAATTTTTTGGAAATTTTTAGAGGAATTTTTTGTGTTTTTAACTCATAAAAAGACCCTTAAAAAATTTCGGAGGTTTTAGTTTGAGAAAAAAGAATTGATATATTATGTATGTTGTTGGATTGTGTGATAAAGAGCAGTTTTTTGAGTTATGTGGTTTATTATTGGGAAAAATAGAAAGAGTTGCATTTTTTTCAGGTTCTCTTTTTTCTGAAGAATTTTTTTCATTTTTGAATAGTGTAAATATTGATACATATGAACTGTTTTCTTTTAATGAATTGAAGAATATTAAGAAGGATTATCCGAATTTTATTGATTTTGTTGATTTTGTTAAGCAAAGGTTGAAGGATTTGGATGAAAGGTGTTTGTATGTCTCATCTTCTGTTACTCCTATGTCTTCAGATTTGGTTGTTCAGGAAATTGATAAACCTATTTGTTTTTCTTTTAAAAGTTTAGAATCAATAATTAATAAAGCAATTGGGTTTAATAATGAATTTAATTATCAATTACCTGTTTTTAAGCAGTTGGATTTTATATATTACTATTATCATTTTGAGAATATAGATTATGAGATGAATTTTGTTATTCCTAATATACCGCTAATTTTCTATGATGATATAAGTAGTAGATTAAAGAAAGGTAAATTTGTTAGTATAAGCAATATGACAAATATTTACTCTTATATTTCTAATGAGATTTTAGGTAAAACACTTTTGGATGTATTGTGGAGTGTGATGATAAAGTTGAGATATAATTGTCAGTGGGATAAGATTCAGACTTCTCAAAGTATAAGGAATCATTTGATAGAGGAGGCTTATGAAGTTTTGGATTCTGTTGAAAAGGGTGATAACAAGAAGTTTATGATTGAACTTGGTGATTTACTACTTCAAGTAATTTTCCATTCTCAGATACAATCGGATTTTAAAAATTTTAATTTTTACGATGTTTTGAAATCTCTTGTTGATAAATTAATAATTCGTCATCCTCATGTTTTTACTGAGGATAAGACCCAGGACCTTGATAAGATATTGATAGATTGGGAAAAAACGAAAGCTAAAGATGAAAGGGAAATAGATATACCTAATTCTATGCCTTCTCTTCTAAAAATGTATCTATTATATAGAAAGATTAAACGTCTAAAATCAGAGGTTTGGTTCGATGATTTTGTTAGGAAGATATTGGAAAATAAATATCAAACTGAAGGTTTGGTCTATAAAATATTGTTAGCTTTACATGAGTTTTACTTGAAAACTACAGAAAATTTTGAAAGTGTTCTTAACAACTTTGTTAATGATGCTGTATTTCATATCAATGAATTTAAATCGATAGAAATAAGAGATTAGCTGTTAACCATATGATGGTATTGATCATTATGAAGAGAGAACTTTTTTCATCCAATCCACTGTATTGCAACGAATATAAGAATAGTAATTGAAGAAAACAGATTTTTATGTCTATTAAAATAGAGGGTAAGATGATCAGAAGAATTAATAAGGCATAGAGTTTTCTATATTTTTCTCTATTCTTTTCAATAATTGATATAAATATTCCTTGTATAAGTATTAGATATATGAATTTGGTATTTATGTTTACAAGAGGTATAATTCTGTTAGGGATAAATAAGAAGATGTTGTAGAAATATATAAAAGATATTATAAGGAGAGCTAAACCCATATGAAAGTATTAATTATAACTTATTTTTTCCCTCCATTGAACTCTATTGCTTCTTTGAGACCTTATTCTTGGGCTAAGTATTTTCCGGATGATGGTTTAGATGTAACTGTTCTGACACCTACTAAATATAAATTTTCAAATGATTTGGATTTGAATTTTGACAATTTTAAGCTTTGTGAGATACCTATTCCCAAAACTTTTAAGCTTATTTCATTTGGTAAAATGATTAACTTTTTGAATGAGAGGTTCAGTTTGGGAATATATTATAAAGTGAGGTTTCCAGATGATACTTTTAGGTGGGTTAAGCCTGCTTTCAGTTGGGCTAAAAATTATTATTGGGATGTTGTTATATCAACGGGTTTACCTTATACTGTTCACGAAATAGGGTATCTTTTGAAGAAAAATAATAGGTGTAAGGTTTGGGTTGCTGATTGGAGAGACCTTTTTTCAGAAAACCCAATATTTACTGGTTTACCTATTTTAAGATATTATGAAAAGTCCCTAGAAAAGCGTTACAATAATACTGCAGATCTGATTACTACTGTTTCTGAGGGTTTAAAAAAGTATTGGACTAATACGACATCTAAACCTGTTGAAGTAATATACAATGGTTTTTTTGAAGAGGATTTTGATTCTATTGGGGATACCAGAGTAGAAAATAGTAAAATTTCTATTCTGTATGCAGGAACGTTTTACAGATCTTGGTTGGTAAGTTATTTTTTTGAGGCACTTAAAGAGTTGAGACAAGAAGGAGTAATAAACCCTCATAATTTTGAGTTTATTGTATTTGGTGCTTTTAACATTGAAAAATATATCGAAAAATATGGATTGAAAGAAATTTTTAGATTTGGTGGTTTTGTAAAAAGGGAAAAGGTTTTAAATAGTTTTACTCATTCAGATTTTTTGTTTTTTCCACTTTCTGAGGAAAGGGATTTACCGAACTGGAAAGGAATATTAACTGGGAAATTGTTTGAGTATTTGGGTGTTAATTTGTATGTTAATAAGCCAATTATGGTGGTTGGTAAGACTTATGATGTTGAAAAAGTCCAAATACTCAATAATTCGGGATGTTGTTTATTTTTAGATAATAAGGAAAGTATTAAAAATATGTTAAAGAAATATATAAAGGAAAGGAAAGTTGATATGTTTCCCAATAAAGAGTTTATAGGTTACTTTTCTCGTAGGAATCAAGCGAAAATTTTTCTAAGAAAAATAATGGAGATTTATGAAAAGAAGAGTTGAAAGGGTTGTTATACTCGGTGCTGGTGGGCACTCCAAAGTTATCCAAAATATAATTGACAGGGATTATCCGGAAATTGAAATATTGGGATATATTGATAGAAAAAAAAGGCAGATTGAACTGGGTTATTTGGGAACAGAAGACGACATTACAAATTTGAATCCTAAGCACTTTAAATTCGTTATGGGTATAGGACAAGTTGATTATGGAATAGATAGAAAAAAGTTAATTGATAAATTACTTTCTATGGGGTTTGAGTTTTTATCAATTATTTCAAAAAAATCAATAATTGCGAAAAGTAGCAGAATAGGTCGGGGGACGGTTGTCTTGGATCAGGTTGTAATAAATGTTGATTCTCAGATAGGGGATTTTTGTATTCTTAACACTGGTTCTATAGTTGAGCATGATTGTTTTGTTGGTAATTTTGTTCATTTGGCTCCAAGGGCTACTGTTTCGGGAGGTGTGAAAATTGGTAACCACTGTTTTTTAGGTGCTGGGACTGTTGTTAAACATTATGTTTCCATATGTGATAATGTTATAGTCGGTGCTGGTGGTGTAGTGGTGAAAGATATAGATGTTTCTGGTGTTTATGTAGGTGTTCCTGCAAAAAAAGTTAATGATTTATAAAGTTAATGGTTTCTAAGTAAAAGCTAATTCTATATCTTTTTCTATTTGTTTTACCATTGAGTTCAGGTTTTTGAAGTTCTTAATTTTCCTAATAAATTTTACTAGTTCAACTTTTATCGGTTGATAATATATTTCTTGATTGAAATTTTTGATCCATACTTCTGTGGATATTTGGTAATTGTTTATTACTGGTCTTGGACCTATATATAGTAGCCCTTCATATTTTTTATTTTTCGGGTCATTTAATATGTATACGTTTGCTTTGTATATTCCGAAGTATGGTATTATTTTATATTGTGGCACAAGAATATTTGCTGTTGGGAATCCTATTTTTCTACCTATTTTTTGGCCTTCTACTACTATTCCTGTTATGGAGTAATACCTGTTTAACATTGAACTGACATCTTCTAATTTATGGGGATGATTAATGAGATAATTCCTTATGAGTGTGCTATGTACGATTTTTTGTTTATAATGAACTGGTTTTTGAACTATTAATTCAAATTTATAAATTTTTGATAGTTTTTTTAGTGTTTTTATATTGCCTTCTGCATTTTTACCAAACTTGAAGTCGTATCCTACTGAGACAGTGTTGAAATCTATTAATGATTTAAGGTATTTTATAAATTCTTCTGCTGATAAGTTGTATATATTTTTAAATATCAGAAACTCTACTTTCAATTCAGGAAATAGAGATTTAATGACTTCCGATTTTTCATGATTGGATGTCAATAGGCAATTTGTTAGATTCTTAAAGAATATTTTGGGGCTGGTGTCGAAAGTTATTAGGAAGCTTTCTTTGGAGTATATATTTTGAATAACTTTCTGGTGTCCTATATGAATACCGTCAAAGAATCCGAGAGCTATTCCAACCATTGGAGTCTTTCTAATAAGGTTTTAGAACTTTTTTTACCTTGAAGTTAATCATGTTATCTGATTGAGCTAATGCCAGGAATTCCTTTTTTCTATCCTTTACGATGAAAATATTTCTATCGTTATATTTACCTTTTTTTTCTATGTGTATGGTGTTTTGGCTTGAGAAGCTGTGTCCGTTTCTTACTTTAAATACAGTTTTATCATTTACTATTACAAAAGGAAAGTCATTGAGTATATCTTGCAATTTTATTATTTTGTCTACGATATTTTCGGAATTTTTTAATTCTTCTATTGTTATAGAGTTTGACAGTGTGAAGTTATTAGAGTTTTTCCTAACTAGAAATGATAGGGTAAGTGGAAAATTTATCTTGTCACTTATATCTTTTATTATTGATCTTACATATGTTCCCTGTGAACATTCTATTTCCACCTGAATTCTTTGATAATTCAGAAATTCATAATGATTTAGTATTTTGATTGAATGGATATATACTATGTTTGATTTTTCTTGAAATATTGTGGATTGTAAAATTGGTGCTAATTCATATAATCTTTTTCCTTGAACTTTTTTTGAACTGTATACTGGTGGGGACTGGTTAAATTTGCCTATGTAAGTTGGTAATAATTCTTCTATATCTTTTACTATTTTTTGAGCTTTTTCTTTGTTGATTTCTACTTCTTTTATTGTTTTTCCTGTGTTATCAATCGTATCTGTTTCTTTACCTAATATTATTTCACAAACATAGGATTTGTTTTTGTTTATAAATGGTATAATTTTTGTTGATTTATTTAGAAGTATAACTAATACTCCTGCTGCGTTTGGGTCAAGTGTTCCTGTATGTCCTGCTTTTTCTATAAATTCTCCAGTTATTCCCTGTTCTTTGTAAATCTTCCTTAGTTTCTGGTTTACTATTGTTTTAACTTTCTCAAGGTACTGAGTTGATGTAAACCCAGGTGATTTATTTATAACTATTGCTCCATCTAACGACACATTAATATAATTCAATATATTAACAAAGGAAACCTTTTCATTAACTTTTATTTTATTACTACGGAAATTGTTGTTATATCGATACTTTTGTTGTTTAGGAGTATTCTTATTGCGTTTTTTATTTCATCTTCAACTTCTATTTTATTTTCTATTATTTGGCTGTATTCAACACGTTTCAGAAATTCTGTAATTACATGAAAAATAGCTTTTTCAATGTTTTCTGTATGGTTTCCTAGGAATATTGAAAAGTCTTCTCCGTTGTATTTTATAGACATTCCAATTTCTGTTTCCACTTCTTTTTGATCTTTTGTTTTGTATTTTTGTTGAGTAATATCTATGTTTACAATTTTTCCTACAGCTATATCTCGTAATTCATGTGGAACATTTATGTGTTTAAGTGTTAGAGAGCATATTTGGAATCCATTTTTTGAGAGATCTTTTTGTGCTGATATTGATACTTGTTCAATGAATAGACTATAATTTTCTGCCATTTCTCTGAATTTTGTTTTGCTTATTGTTGCAATTAAATGTGATTCTATTATTTCTCTCAAGTATTTACTGATTTCTTTGTCTGTTTTATCTATAAATTTTTCTGCAGCTATGAGTATAGATTCTGTATTTGGGTTATCAACTTTTGCCGTTGCAACAGCATTTATTGATAATGGAACTTTATCTTTGCTCGTTATTTGTGATGTATTTATATCAATTATTCTTGACTCCAATGAAAATTCTTGAGCTTTGTGTAGGAATGGTATAACCACTGTACCTCCTCCTACTACTACTTTTTTACTAATTCCTGTGACTATTAGAGCTTTGTTTGGTGGAACTTTTTTATACAATGTAAAAAGGAATGAAGATAACCCACCTACTACTACGACTACTAATAAAAGACTTATGCACGTTATTACATCCATTTGATAATTCGAGAAATTTGTTGTAATTTAAGATTGTTTATTTTTTATATTTATTTTTTATTTGTTAATGCGAATACCATTTTGTAGCCTTTGGTTATTTTATCAAGTACAACATTAATTGATTTACCAAATGATACATTTTTAATGTAATTAACATGAAGGAATATGTATTGGTCTATAGGGAAATTTTCTCTTAGGAATTGAAGAAACTTTTGTCCAGCAGGTGAGAGAATAGCTACATCTTTTGAAAAAGGAGATTTTTCTGCACTTTTAATATGTGCTAATATTAGAGGATCTATTTCTTCTACTTCTTCTGCTTGTTCTAATTGTCTGTTTATTAGGGTTTCTTTGGTAAGCTGTTGAGTATACAGATTGAATATACTTTCTCTACCTATATTTTGATTATCCATTTTCTACCCCCCCTCTATGGTTTGTAAAGAAGTGTTTTAAATAAGAAGTTAAAAATATGTTAAAAAAATGTTAAGTTTTATTAACTTTATAAAAGTTTTGGGAAAATTCATTTGCAAGATTTGTAATATTACCAGCTCCAATGAAAACAACAATGCTATCTCTGTTTTGAATAATCTTTTTCAACATTTTTATTGTTTCCTCAAAAGTTTCTATGTATTCTATTTTCTTTATTTGAGTTTGCTCTTTTTTGATTAATTCTGTTAAGTTTTCAGAGTTAATTTTATCGATAGGTTTTTCACCAGCTTCATATATTGGTAATATTATTAAGTAATCCAAATTAAAGAAAGAGGTTTTGAGATTTTCCCAGAAAATCATCGTTCTGGTGTATCTATGGGGTTGAAAAACTGCTATCCTTTGGTAATTTTTATACACAATGTTTAGGTTTTCTATGAGTGACTTTATCTTTTTAGGGTTATGTGCATAATCATCAACTACTATTAACCTTTTGTTATTTATCACATCATTCAGTAATATTTCAAATCTTCTTTTGGTAAAACTCAATTCTGGAGATACAGTACATAGTTTTTTAAGGTTTTCAATACTTTCTGTTAAAGTGAAGATTGCTGCTGATGCTGCGGTAAAGTTTAAAGCGTTATACTTTCCTATTGTCTTTAGTTTTGCCTTTCCTATTATTTCAGATTTATCATTTATTAATATGTTTAGATTAAAGTCAATTATTGGAAATCCTTCATTTTCCGTTTGTTTAATATCGCTGAAAAATATATATGGGAGTTCTGTTTTGAAAAATCTGTTTCCAAATATTACATCTGCTATGATGTTATTTTCTTTTGTAAAGTTGTATAGCTCATTGTCATTGGATATTATTAGTTTTCCTTTCCTATTTTTTATGTTTTCTATAAACTCTTTGTATACTTCTTTTAGTTTGGTTTTTAACATTTCTATTGGAGTGTCCTTAAATTTTTTACTGTTTAGATTGATATCTACTGCTAGATCTGTTATTAATCCTATGTTAGTTGGGTAGTTTAGTAGGCTTCCATCGGATTCATCTGCTTCTAATACTACCAGTTTTGAATTGTTCCATAGTACATTTGAATCCAACTCTTTTATCCATCCTCCTGTTATAATGTTGGATTGTATTTCCAGCTTATTTAGCCCTATTCCTAGCAATGTGGATGTTGTTGTTTTTCCTGAACTACCAGTTATTGCTATAATCTGCTTATCTTTCAAGATGTTGTTTAGGTATTCTGATCTATGAACAAGATTGATGCCTATTTTTTGTGCTTTTTTATACTCTGGATTGTTTTTGTCTATTGCAGAAGAATACACAAAAAGATCTATATCTGGTGTTATATTTTGTTCTTCTTGTTTGAAGAATATTTTTATTTGGTTGTTCTGTAGTTTTTGTGTTATGTAAGTTTCTTTAATATCGCTACCTAATACGGTGTTTCCATTCAAAGCTGCTATTTGTGCTATTGCGCTCATTCCTATTCCGCCAATACCACTGAAATATATTTTCATAAATTTTATTTTAGTAATCTATTTTTGTTTTGTTTAGGTAGTTATTTATACCTTTTGCTATGGCATTGGCAAGTTTTTGGAGATTTTCATGGGACATAAGTTTCACAGCATCATTGTAATTGCTTATAAATCCAAGTTCTAATAGTACTGCTGGAAGGGGGTTATACTTCAGTACATAGAAATTGGCTTGTCTTATACCTTTGTCATCAAATATATTTGTTTTTACAAGTTCTGAATGTATGTATTGTGCTAAGATATAGTCTATATCTTTTGTGTAAAAAGTCATAACTCCGTTTGCAAAAGAGTATGTGGATGCGTTTATGTGAACTGAGACGAATAACGAGGCTTTATTATTTTTACCTACATTAACTCTTGCTTGGAGTTCTTCAGAATCAACAGGGCTGTTTGTTAACTCGTAGTCACCTTTTCTTGTTAAGATTACTTTATATCCTGCTTTTTCTAGCTTTTCTTGTATTAACATTGATATTTTTAGAGTTATATCTTTCTCTTGAATTCCTAGACTTCTGTTCACTGCTCCTGAATCTTTACCACCGTGACCTGCATCTATTACAACCACTTTACCTTTATTATTAGCTAATATTTGTTCATCAAAGTTAATTTGTGGTTGTTCCTTTTTGTAAGAGATGAGAAAATTGAGTAGTCTACCTGTGTTAGAAATGGAATCCAAGGAGATGTTTAGTTTAAAATTTTCTTGGGGGGTTATTACTATTCTTGTTATTGGAAACGGTGATGTTTGATGTTGAGAGTATCTTATATTTTTCACAAAATCGGATACGGTATCTATTTCATTTGCTGAAACATTTAAAATGGTATTATAGAGGTCTATGTACCATCTACCATCGTCTAGCTTATTTATTGTATAATTTACTGATTTATCAATGTTAATAGAAATAGATAGATTGTTTCCTGACTGAAGGGGTGTTATTTGGTATATTTTTACCTGTTCTTCGTTACTTTTTACGCTATAATCGTATCCTTTTACTTTGGCATATAGTTCTGGAGTTCTATCAGAAAATATTAATTGAACTTGGTTTGGAAGTATCCTTGCTATATTCTTTACTTTTTGACCCTGTTTTAGTTCTATTACTATTCTGACTATTGCTGGCATTTCATTGAATTGAGAAACTCTTATTTGGTGAACGTAGTCATTTGATGATAGTATTTTTTGTCTAAATAAATCTGGGGATAGTACACAATCTTGTAGGTCTATAACGAACCTCAACGGATCATTCAAATAAAAATTTTTCTGTATCTTTATTTCTTTGGCTCCGTTTATTACAACACTATCTTCTGATACTGATATATCTTTTATTTGTGGGTAAAGATATATTTTGCCTTTGTCATAGTCAAAAATGGGAGACACCCCAATTTGGTTGTTGACGCTGCTGAAAGGTATATGTATCTTTTCTTCGTGAACCAATGGGATAAATTTGCTTTTGAATTTTGGCATATCATTTGAAACCAATATACAATCTATTATCCTGTTGTTTGTGTCTTTGTTTATTGTTACATTCCAGTCCACAAATCCTAAAAATTTCATTAATGTTACAAAATCTTCTTGAGAGAAATATATTTCCTTTTCTGTTATTATGGGATTATCTTTAAAGGGGATTATTTTGCTTTTATACACGAAATCTATTTTGGTGAGTTTGGAATTCTCATTAGCATAACTGAAATTAAGAATTATGAAAATTAGAAGAAATATTGATAGCAACGATTTATACATTAATACTCACCTCCTTACCTTAAGATAACTCATATTTTTAAATTCTATTTTTTAGTTAAATATACCTTTATTTGAATTTTGGTTTGTTTTTTGAGGAAAATTACGTGGAGAGTTTTATTAGAAAATTACATAATTTTCTTAGTAAGTTTCTTTTACAAAATTTTTACAAAATTTTAAAAAGTTTTTCAAAAAAAATTAGACTTATATAAATATGAGAAATATAGATAGCAAACTGAATATAATTAACCAAAAATTGGATGAGATAAATCAAAGAATAGACCAGAGAATTAATCTGGACGACAGGTTTTCCGATATTTTTTTACAAAAAACTCGATCGCAGCTCCCTGTACAAAATAATACTCAAAGTTTGGAAGAACTGTTGAAACAAATGAATATTAATAATAATTTCCAAAATAATATTCTAAATTCAATAAATAAGGATACCATTATAGATTTCAGGGGATTCAAAATGAAGGCAGAGGTGGCCTCAAAATTCTTGGAACTTGAAAGAATGATAAAACAACATTTTCCTGGTAGAGAAATAATTATAACATCTGGTATGGATGGACAGCATATGCCTAACAGTGCTCACTACAGAGGAGAAGCTCTCGATTTTGTTGTTGAGCCACTAACAGTAGAGGAATCAAAAATAGTTGAAAAGTTGGCCGAAAAAGCAGGGTTTAAAGTATATAATGAGTATATATATGATAGTCCTTATAAAACTGGACCACATATGCATATCCAACTATAAAAATGGAATTATCTGTAGATACTTTAAGACAAAACAAAATAATAAGAAATATAAAAGAAAAAATTAATGTTTTAAAAGAGGAATTCGAAAATACTCATGTCCATGATCAGTATTCTGTTTCTGCTTTAAGAGGATCAATAAATGCTAGCTTTTGGGGATCAATTGTTGGTGGTCCGATTCTTGGTATTTCCTCTGCTACAGGATCCATAGTAGGTAATATTGTTGGTAAAAAAACTGAAAATCCATTGATTTCTCTTGCTGCTTCTTCTGTTTCTTCTGCTGGTTTATTTACTATTCTGAGTATTTATTTGGGGATGGGTGGTCCAATTGGTATTGCAGTGGGTGCTTTATCCGCTGCCATAACGTCAAATATTGGAAATCTTACCTCAACATCATCAAAAGAGATGAATAATAGTAATTATTTTGCTTTAAAAATTTTACCTATTTTTTTATTAGCTAATTTACCTAGCACTTTACTTGCCGTTTCTACATTGGCTTCGCAATTGCCACATATATTTGATACAAATGAAAATAAAAAGCTTTATATAGCTTTATTATCTGCTTTAGGATTGGGATTTGGATTAGGGATGATAGGTGGTCCATTAAATGCAGCTATATTTGCTTCTCTTAGTGCTATATTTGCTACTATAAACTTCAAATTATCTCCAAAAGTTGAGGGATTTTTCCAAAAAGTCTCAAACTTCGTTTCTAATAAGGTAGCTGAGTTTTTAACACCAAAGTTATCTTTTTTATCAAAATTGCCAGATAAAATTAAGGCTGCTATTGCAGGATTATTGGTGGGTGGAGTATCAACTATCGGTGCAACAACCCTAGCAACTTTGGTATACCCAATATTGGGACCCATAGCTTTTGCTATACCTTTTTCAATATTCTTGTTGACATCTTTTTCCACTGGTAAAAAAATACTTGATATGAAAATAATACAAGATAATACCCAAAAATATATTAGTGTTATCCAAAAGTACCTACAAGAAAACAATATTGATAAAGCTATAGATTCTTATAAAGAAATGCTTACTAAAAATATTGAGCTGTCTAACTT
>JAOABG010000043.1 GCA_026418475.1 bacterium
AGATGTGTATAAGAGACAGGCAGGATGGTACACTATAGCAGTCGTAAAAGGAGATGGAACAGCAGCAACCTTTAGTAGAGCTGTTGCGCTCTTTGGTATAACAGATGTATGCAGTTCAAGACATCAAGAAGTTATTTTTTATGCAACACATATGTTTGGAAATAATAGTTCAAATACCATTACTGTTGTAAGCCAATCAAGTTATAATATTACTCCATTTAGATATATCAGAATAAAAGAAAATGGCGTATATGATGGAGCTGCTCTCCAGGTTTATATAGATGATTCTACAAACATAGTACAGGCATATATACTAAGCGACAATATACAAACAGATGGATGGATATTAAAAAACTGGATACCAGACGCAACTGATCCAGGAAACGTAAATTTATACACGAACTTTACAGAAAAAGTAAAAGTCGACTTAGACGTTTCACAGCAAGGTGGTATAATAACAACAGGAAGCGTATGGTCTGGCGGATCTTTGTTTGCAAATAAAGGAGCTAAAGACGCAAATGATTTACCATCAACATGGAGCGACGGAATGTATTTTTCTCAAGTATACAACAATAATTTTCCATGCGCATATGGAACTTTATTATCAATAATGCGAGCAAAAGGAAATGATGGAGTTCAGTTATTGATGGAATGGAAAGAGTCAGATGCAACAAGCGGATCTCTTTTCTATAGAAATAAAAGAGATGTTGGCGAAGACGTATGGTCACCTTGGAGTAAGGTATGGAGTGATACAAATCATGGATCAGGTTCAGGATTAAATGCAGATTTATTAGATGGTAATCATGCAAGTGCATTTGCATTAGCAGGTCATAACCATGATTCATCGTATTCTTTAATTACTCATGATCACAACAAATTTACAAAGCTATCAGCGCTTAATTCGTCTGGAACAACATTAGGAACATACAACACTATTTCATTTAATGATGAAATTAAATTGAGAGCAGGAACTAACATAACTTTAAGTATTAATTCAAATGAAATAACTATTGATGGCACGCACAATCATGATAGTATATATTCGAAAAAATCAGGAGATACGTTTACAGGACCTGTTAATATGTCAAATTTATTAACGTTTGGATCTGGACAAGATATTGCAGCAGATGCGGTGTCTGGAACTGAGCCGACGCAAGGTATTAAATTTTCAGCAGACAGTGATCTTTATTATATATTTATGAGGACAGATAATACAAATGATAAAAACGGCCTTATTATTCAACTTGGTGATAACACAGATGATTATTTTCAAATAGAGCAAGTATCACCAGCCGGAGAAGCATCACCAACAAAATTACTTAAAATTAGTGAATCAGAAGGAATAAATACATTCACAAAACTATATACAGAACAACCAATAACAACAAAATTCGCAACAAGATCTTATTTATTTAAAAATGTTACTTATTACTATAACGGCACAGCCAATGTCACAGGAACAGTAAAAATAACAATGCCAGGTAGCTGGGATGCTACAATGATGAACATAAAAATAATAGGGTATGATTATTCAACAAATGGCGCATGGGAATTAGTTGTATCAGGATATAATTATGATTCATCACAAAACTGGTTAAACTGCAGTGCAGAAATTAGAGGCAATGCCCCTTTCAATCAAGTAAGATTTGCATACGATGGAAGTAAAAACTGTTTATTATTAGGAACAACATCAACTGTATGGCAATATCCAAATTTAATAGTTAAAGAAGTCGCTGCAAGCTTCAACACTTCAACTCTATCAACATGGGGTAGTGGATGGACCGCTTCTCTAATAACAGATGAATCTGGAATAACAAAAATTGTAACTCCAAATTTAAGAAAAACATGGCACTCTGAAAATGATGGATCTGAATCAGGACTAGACGCAGATTTAATTGATGGTCTTCATGCAAATGTGCTTGGTGAAAGATATGAGATAAATATTGGAAACTCTGCAGGCACAAGAAGATGGGTACGATTAGCAACACTAGATGGATTAAACTCAACTGGTGGTGCAAATTTAGAATTTATATTATCTGGGACAGGAGACTTTGGAAGTGCAAATAGAGGAATAATATTTGTACAAGCTGGACAAAGAGACACTGTAATTAGTGTTATGGCGTATGGATTAAATTTTGAAAATACACAAGACATCGTAGAACTATATTACAAAAACCTTGGGTCATATAAATATGAGATATGGGCAAAATTTGCTGATTACAATTTTATGCATTATATGACAGTATTGTCAAAAACAAATGCTACAATTAATATAGACAACATAGGAACAACAGCACCTACATCGCCAGTAAGTATTGCAATAAATAAATTGTGGAATTCATCAAATCATGGACATGGATCAGGACTTGACGCAGATACAATTGATGGAAAGCATTCATCTGATTTAGTATTAAAAACTGGAGACACATTAACAGGAACATTGACGCTAAAACAAGATCAGTTTTATGAAAGCAATTCTGTTTCTGGCATAAATGTTAACAATTCAGACATTATTGGTCTTAACGGCTTGTATTTTAATGACTTAGTTGACTCTGCTGGAGAAGGAATTAACTTTTATAGAAATACAAACATATGGGACTCATTATATCTAAAAAATGGTGAAATATATGTTCATTTTAATAGATTAAAAGGAACAAATATGTCTGGAGTCAAGGTATGGCATGAAAACAATGATGGTCCAAACTCTGGGCTTGATGCAGACACTTTAGATGGACAACATGCAAGTGCATTTGCATTGGTTAATCACAATCACGATAGTTCTTATGCTACTATAGGCCATGATCATAATAAGTTTACTAAACTACATGCATTAAATAGCTCTGAAACAGACATAGCAAACTCACCATACACAGCTGCAAGCTCTTCTGATGCTATCAAATTAAAAGCTGGAACAAATATAACGCTTTCTATGAGCTCTAATATTGTTACAATAGATGCCACACATAATCATGATAGTGTGTATGCGCCAAATCATACACATTCAACTCTTACTATAAATACAAATAGCGATATAAATAATGTTGCTGGTGGTTCTTATAACACTAGCTCAAATGTAACTGCAACAATGTTTAAGCCAGATCAAAACATTAATACAAACTCAACACCACAGTTTGCAAGACTAGGAATAGGTGTGGCTGCAGACTCAACTTATCAATTAAAACTAGCCAATGGAACAATATTGTCCGGTGTTTCTGACAGCTCATCTGCGGTTGGTTTTACATTTAACACACAATCATTATCAACTTCTGGAGCAAAAATTATATCACTCAGAAACAATGGATCAGAAAGAGTGTATGTAGACAAAGATGGAAATGTGTCTACAAGTGGAATAATCCTTTCTAATAGAAATAAATGGCAATTTGCATATTCATCAGTAACTTTAGCAACTGCAAGCATAACACCAACGCCATATGACTTTTTAAATGGCACAATTGACAATAGTTTTACATTAGTTGATGACACTAATAATTTTGATTCAATTTTAAAATCTGCTGACTACTATATAGCAAGACTCCATACAAATGTTTATTGCTCATCAAGCAAGACTATAAGTTTGTCAGGAATGTATGCAGATGATACATGGGCAATTTATGTCAATGGGAATTTTATTGACGGATCAACTGCATCATGTCAGACAAAAAATGTCTCATTCACAATACCAGCAGGTTTTTCAACTATTGATATTTATTTTTACGAACATGTTAGTACACAATCTCTAAAATGGACTGGAACTGGCGCACAAAAAATATCAGATCAAGTTGACTATATGTTTGTTGAAAATACATTTGCTCCAGTTTTAATAAACTCACAGCCCAAAATGGTTGCAGCAAGAATAACCTTTGGCATAGGAAAATCATCTGCAACATGGACTCACAACAGAAACTGGTCAGATTATATAGTTTTATTATCTACTAATTCGCCAGAACCACACGTTTATTATTCCAACAAAACATCAAATTCAATAACTATCAACTTAGACGATGAAGCATACGAACAGGTAATAGTAGACGTAATATTGGTGATGCTAGAATCAATAACATCAATTATGGCATAATGGTGGTGATTAAATGTCAAAAGCTCACCAGCTATCTATAATTAGCGACATAAAATATATAATGACTAACGATAGTACAATGTTTATAAATCATGGTAACTTATTTTATATAAACGGACATAATTGTATTTTTGATGAGATAACTGGGAAAAACTATATGCTACCGCAAGGCGACTATTACTATCCGACTATGAGTGGCAAGGTTGTTGATCCAGACTATATCAACACTAATAATTTTATAAATTTCAAATACTTAATGCTAGATTACAATCAAAGCATGACAAATGTGCCAGGCTTTGCCCTGGCACTACCATATGAGCCAAAAACAATATTTTTCGTATATAAAACACTAAATTCTCTAAGCTCTAATAAACCAATATTAATGCTAAAACAAGATGATATAGACGGAAAGATAACTTTAAACCAAAACACTGAAGGAGGCTTGCATACAGAACTTACAATAAATTATGGTTCGGTTGTTTACACGATAGGAACTGGAACTGATATAAATGATATGAATCCTCACACTATATCAGTTGAAATAAATAGAATATCTTCAATCGGTAATCAAACAAACTTTATAATACGACTTATTATTGATGGAAAAATAGAAGGATATTACGAATATAACAAAGACAGATCATATATGCCAATTCCAAAAAAAATTGCTTTTGGATTTACAGATACATTAATAGGTGCTAGTGCAGAATTTTCTGAAATAAGAATAGATGGGCAAAATTATTCTGACGAAGAAATACTACAGTGGCATTATAGTACACTCCCATTTTTAAATGGAAATAACAATATAGTTATAGCATACTAGGCGGTGATAAAATGTCGAAATCGCATATAAAATCTAGTTTATTATTGCAGAACCAACCAACTGGATACGACAAGAATACAATATTTTGTCTTGCGCCATTAAACGAAGATTGCATAACAAATGAAGGATATATTCCTACTAATAAAATTGCAACATTTAGGCAATACGAAGGGAAAAATGTAAATGGTGTCGCAATAGAAGAAAGCACAACCAATTTACTTCCAAGTATTCAGGGGTTAACATTTAACAATTATTCATCAAGATGCAAATTGACATTTTATGACAATATTGCAGAAATAAGAACATTAACAGAAAGTATTGATATTGCTTTTTCTTTATCAAGTAATTATATATCAATAACACCAAATGTTTACTATACATTAAGTTTTTATGTAAAATCTGCAGATTTTACAAATATAGATTCAAGATCACAAACAGGGTTCCCAACATACAGAACAGCAATAGCATGGTTTGATTCAAGTAACAACTGGATAAGCAACTCATATTTATCTGACACAGTCATCAAACCAAATTGGAAAAGATTTGTTATTTCGGATATTGCGCCTACAAATGCCTCAAAAGCAAGGATTGCTGTAGGGATTGACTCGCCACAGCCAAACTACAAAAATGCAAAAATTTATATTAAAGATATAAGTTTTGAACAAAAACCTTTTGCAACATCATATGTGCAAACATCAAGATCAAGTGGAATATTAAAATATGATCTCCCATCTAGTTTTAATTCATCTCAAGGAACAATATCATTTTGGTATTACAGAGAATACCCGAATAGTTACATAACAGATCAAATAACGTCACCAAAGCTCATACAAATTGGTGAATATTACACTAATAGTTCAATAACAATATGGAATTTAACAAATTCATTAAATTTTTACGCAAAAGGATCTTCTGGCTCTGGATGGTCTGTTATGTATGAAAGTGGAATATTGCCTACACTTAATAATTGGACACATATTGCTTTAACATGGAATAATACAACATGGAAGTTTTATATAAACGGAAATTTAATTACAACTAATACAGCAACACAAACATTAGGATCCATAAATGGCAATTGCATTTACATAGGAGGAGACGGAAATGGTACAAACTTTAGAGGCAAAGTAGCAAATGGTATTTTAAGTGATATCAGAATAGACAAAATAGCACTAAGTGATGATGAAGTATTACAAATATATCTTGCAAAATCCAATCTTAGTAATATAAACAATTACGGAAAAGTGTGGTGATTAAATGTCAAAATCACATAAATCTTCATTGCTAGCTTTAATAAATAATATAGTTCCACTTGATTTTAAAAACAACACATTAATGTGTAATTTTGATTATACTGCCGACAGTATAAATGGAATAAAGCCTTTTGGTATTCATATAGATAACACAACAGTTGCTTATTATGATTTTCAGCCATATCCAGATAGCAGTAAATTATATGACAAATCACCTGGCTGTAATCATGGAATTATAAACGGCTGCACTTTAACTGGAGGAATAAATGGATATGCATACAACTTTGATGGAATAGATGATTATATAAACATCGGGAATAGCAGCAATTTTGATTTTATAGGGCCATTTTCAATATCAATGTACTTAAAAACATCCACAATTGACACAAATTATAGAACTATAATATCAAAATGTGGAGGAACAGTATCAGATACACCGTTTTGTATTGACATTAAAAACGGTAAATTAAGATTCTTCGCAAACACATCTGGTGGAACATATGGTATAGCTGATGAAACAAGTTACACATCGATAGCAGATAACAATTGGCATCATATAGCTTGTATATATGATGGAACAAACTGGGCAATATATGTTGATGGATCACAATATGCAAGTGTTTCACAGCCTGCAACAATTGCAACAAACAATTCAAATGTATTAATAGGCTATATATTAAACGTTAATGGATATTTTCAAGGTAAAATTGCAAAACTCGCAATATATAACAGAGCTTTAACACAGGAAGAAATATTTAGACATTCAAAAGAATCTATCTATCAACTTACTGGAATGGATCAAGTAATAGAATATATGCCTATTAGATATATTAGAAATTGGTTAAATGGAAATACATTAAATGCAGATAATCATTGGATAGAAATACAGGCAATAGATACTGCAGGAAACAACATAGCTTTAAATAAACTAGCATATGTAGAAGGGTCACCTTCAAGTTTATGCCCCAACTTAGTAGATGGAATTACAGATACGGCTCAATGGACACTCCAAAATATGAGCAATAGTGCAGGAATATATGCAAGAGTTGTTGATCTTGGACAGGTGTATAATACTATACAACAAATAACCGTATGGCACTATTATGGCGATGGGAGAAAATATCATAGAAATATAATAGAAGTTTCTGAAGACGGCAAGACATGGCATAAATTGTTTAACTCTGATGTACATGGAGAATATTCAGAAACATCATCAGGTTTTACAGTTAATGTCCCTATCATATTAAAAAGGAAAGGAAAATTTGGAGGAGCTTTGGTAATTGGAGAAGCTACAACAAATTTAATAACAAATATAGATGGCAGACCAAAAACAATATCAGCTGGTGGCAACACACCTCCGTCAGTAAACTTAGTAAATATGAAAACACCATTTGGAAATAGTGCGTGGCAAATAACAATACCTTCAAGCAATCAAACTGGATACAGTGGATGTAGAGCTATTACAAATAACTCTGTAACAACTATGTATTGTGATGGTAGAAGTTACTCATATTACACTTACGTGTATGGTAACATCAATGGAAAAGTTATAATCTACCCGACAGGAGCATTTGGGATGTCACAGTGTTCTAGAGAGCCATTACGTGATATAGGAGATTGGAAATGCTACAAATACGACAACTATTCTTCTACAGCTGGATATTCTGGAACAAATTATATGACATTTTATGCTAATACTGTTTTAACACAACCTTTGACATTTTATGTAGCTGCTGTGCAACTTGAAGAAAAATCCTATCCAACCAATTTTACAGAATATTCGCGCCTCGATTCATCAATTTATCTCCCAATCGAGGTATTAAATAAAGATGAAGGGACAATTAGTTTTTGGATAAAATATAACAGAATTCCAAGTGCAGTTTTGCCAATAATATCAAACAACGACAGCGAAAGTGGATATGCCTTTGACATATTATTTGGATTAAACGGAGGAAACCAGACATTTTATTTTAGAAAATACAAAGGATCTGGAAATAGCAATCAAGCATCATACACAGTTACAAATACTGTATTAAACAGGTGGGCACATGTTGCAGCAACATGGAAAAACAGTGATGTTTTAAAACTTTACATAGATGGACAATTAGTTTCAACTTCATCAAGTGGTGTTGATATGTCAGTACTAGGAAATGTATTAGTAATAGGCCACTCGCCTGGCCTTGGTAGAAGTGCTCCAAATTTTATGATGGACGAATTAAGAATTGACACCATAAGAAGAACTGATGATGAAATACTTCAGTGGTATGCAACACAATACCCATTTTATTATGATAATCCTATTAAAATAGTAGCTCAATAGGAGTTGATAGATAATGATACAATCAGGACAAATATTAAATGCAATAAATCTAAATAGTGCGTTTGTTTCAACTTCATATAACAATCAAATTATAACTGGTATAAAAAAATTTAGCAATGATTTGTATTCTACAAAACTAATAGCATCTACAAGCGACTGGAATAAACAATTAATATTAACACATGACGGAACAGATGCTAATATAACCACAAGTATTGGAAACATAGTACTAAAAACAAGCAATACTGGAAATGTAGTTTTTAAAAATTCAAGCACTGCAACAGAGGACATTGTATTCAGAGTAGATAGTAGTTTTGCTGGAATAACTTTAAATGCAGACAAGGCAAATACATCTGGAGAACCAGGTGGAGCATATATATTATTCTTACAAGATGGTGCACTTACAAAAGCGTCAATTGGTCTTACTCAAGCAATTGGCAAAGATTCAACTGGAAATACTTTTGCAAATACACTTGATAATGCATTTGTTATAGGAACACAAACATCAAATCCAATTCAAATAGGGTCTAATAATTCTGTAGCATTAACAGTAGACATATCAAATAATGTTGGTATAGGCACTACATCTCCTACATCAAAACTTGAAGTTAACGGTGTTGTAAAAGCAACCACTTTTACATCTACGGCAACAAGTGGAGCTCCTTTCTCAGTATCATCATCAGAGCGGGTGTTAAATTTAAATGCAGATATGGTTGATGGTGTACATGTAGATGGATTGGTTTTAAAGAGTGGAGACACCATGACAGGCAAACTAACCATCAACAGTGGTGATTCATCAAATGGAATAATAGAAACATCTAATATAAACAAATGGATATGGAAATTGTCTAATTATAATGTTGGTGAATATTGGGATACAACAAACAACAATATAGAATTAAGATCTTATTACGGAAAGGTAAGATTGATAGGTGGCAATAATGGAACTCCTGGCACTGCAGTAGAAATAGATAATTCAGGTAAAGTTACTTCAAGTGGATTAGACTTTGTCTCAGACAATACGTCAACAATAGGAACATCATCAAAAAGAGCATCTGGCATTTATTCAAAACAATATAGTGCCTATAATTTAAATACACTAGACAACTCATTTGTATCATACAGAAATACACAAGGTGCTATTTCTGATACAAATAATCATATATACACAGAATCTGGTTATGATTTATTTTCAGGGAATACAATATATTCAGCAGAAGCTGGGTCTCAAATAATAGATTATGTTTATTACTATAATGGATCAACATATACAGACTTAACAACAAATATAGAACATAATGCAACAAACCAAACAGTATTATCTGCGACAGGTCATTACATTTATGTTGGAGATTCTTCCACTTTTTCTAGACTATATATTCAAATTGGGTCATCTGGTTCTGGTGTTGCATTAAAAGTTGAGTATTATAATGGGAGTGCATGGACAACACTAACAACAACAGACAATACATCAAATTTAACATTGTCTGGTTGGCTAACTTGGACAACTCCTGGAAACTGGGCAGCAACAACAGTAAATGGGCAGTCAAAATATTGGGTAAGAATTTCTACTACTTCCACGCCAACAACTGCTCCTCAAATTAGAGGAATAAATGTATCACTATTTTCTGGAAATTTTATAAATTTATATGCACATGGATATGAAAAATTAAGAATAAACAACAGAGGGACTATATATTCTGCTGGAACTATATATCCAGGAACAGCTTCACAAGGAACAAGTGTCCAAACTAATAACTATATATCAGGTACATCAACAGGAATAGGTATAAATACAACATCTCCAAGCGAGATGCTTCATGTAGTTGGCGATGTAAAAATAGAAGGATCAGGCTCAACAATAGGTGGAGCAAATGTAGATAATGGTTATATCGTATTAGGAACTAGCACAAAAATGGGCATAGATAATAATGAAATAATGGTAGATGGAGACCATCTATATATTGGATCAAAAACTATGGCCACAATATTTAGAGTTGGCACAACAGAATATGCAAGGCTAAACAATGACGGAAAATTTGGAATTGGAACAACTTTACCAGCTGAATTATTACATGTTGCAGGAAAAGCAAGAGTAGAAAATTTATCGTTATATAGTGTAAGCCAAGCACCTGTTTTATATTTTAATGCAAAATATAATTCAGGTGATAAATATATAGCCAATGGTTCTGCTTATCAATTATTCCATGATACGGATAACAATAAATTAAGATTTAGAAGTGCAGCTTCAGGAACAGCTGATGCAGCTATAACATTTAATGAAGGATTAGTTATTGATACAAGTGGAAACGTTGGTGTAAAACCTACTATTGATACAACATCATTACCTTATGGGTTAACTGTTAATGCAACACTTGGAATGATAAATGGAAATAACATAGAATTAAAGGCATCTAGTGGATCACCAGATGATGCTGGTGATATTATATTTTATAATAATGGTGGAACTCAAAAAGGCAAAATATGGACTGCAACAGACACAACATCACAGTTATTTATAAGTGGATCAGATACAACGGCTGATTTGACTGTTAAAGACAATGAAGTTCAAGTAAGAAGAAAACTATCTATTATAGGTGATTACACAGGCGGAACAGATTATTATCCAGCAATACATTTTAATCATAATTCTTTAACTGATAAAAAAGTACTTGCAGTATATGGTGGAGATGGTAATGGATATGGAATGTATTTAGAATCAGGCGCAGCTTTAATTATTGGTAGTGGTGAAAGTGCAGGTGCGGCTTATCCCAACCTTACTGCAACCGCAGAAGAATTGTGGTTAACTTCTGATAATGGAATTACGCTTATGACAAATATTCAAAGTGGGTATGCAAATAGAAAAGTAATAACAATAGGGACAGATGGCGTTGTAAATTTTGCCAATACAAATATGACTTCTACCGATAGATTAGTATTTAATAATACAAGCGGTGGATGGACCGGGTTGAAATTTAATTCTGGTGTTAATGCTGGAAGTGATTATGGGTATATAAGATATTATGACGATGCTAGTACATTAAGCAGTAATTATGATATAAACAGTGGTAGTTCTGAAAATAGTGCTCTTGTAATAGGTGTAGAAAACGAAGAAAACTCTACTAGCGGCGATGTTTTAATACTTAAAGGTGGGAATAGAGTAATAATTGATGCTGATACATCTAGTCGTGCTTCAGAAGATCCATCATATATAGTAGATTTTAGAGCTGAGCAAGTTCAAAAAGCATATATAGATATAAATGGGAATGTATCTGCAAATAGGTTTATATCTAATGTGGCTACAGGTACATCACCTTTACAGGTTGCTTCTACGACTACAGTAAGTAATTTAAGCTCAGATACTGTCGATGGTTATCATGCAAGCGAGTTGTACAATAATACTGCTATTAAGACATCTACTAAAACAAATCTTGCAGTTGGTTGGTACACAATAGCTGTAGTTGCTGGAAATGGTACTAATAGCAACAATAGGGCAGTTGCTAGATTTGCCATAAGAGATATTGCAAGTAATAGACATCAGGAAGTAGTGTTTTATGCTACACACATGTATGGTATAGATTCATCAAATACTATAACAGTACTAAGTCAAGCAAGTTATAATATAACACCATTTAGATATATTAGAATAAAAGAAAATGGAACATATGATGGCGCTGCACTTCAAGTTTATATTGATGATGCTACCAACATAGTAACAGCTTATATATTAGGAGATAATTTTCAAGCAAATGGGTGGATAATCAAGGATTGGATAGCAGATGCAACAGATCCTGGTGATGTTACTGGT
>JAOABG010000044.1 GCA_026418475.1 bacterium
ATATTTTTTCTGTCCACTGGTATTGACTCAAACAGTTTAACAAAAAAACTGATAACTGGTATACTGAACAATTCTTTTTTTGCTATAAAATGTATTTTTCTTGGGAAAGATACAATTATAACAGGAGGATCTAAATAACTGTGATGGTTTGAGATCAGTATCAGAGGTCCAGTCTCTGGAATTTTATTTGCTCCTATTACTTCTAATCTGAAAAATACCTTGAAAAACAATTTTGTTAAAAATTTGCACAGCTGCTGGATTAAAAATTTAACCATCTATTGAGTAACTACTATTTTACTGAAATCTGCAAAAACCGCTGTCATTAAAAATGTTTTGTATAATAGAAGTATTCTGTTAAGTTTCAATTTTTTGTCATCCACCATGACAAAAACTTTTCCAAAATATTCTTCTACCAATTCTGAGATTTCTTTTGTAATGTTGAAAGATTCATTAAGGTTTTCTTTAATTTTTTGCAGAAAATTTTCTTGATTATTTTCTATGAACTCATAAAGTTTTATTTCTATATTTTCTGATAACAGAGAAGTATTTATTTTTATTTTTTCTAAATTTGAAGGGAAATCTATTATATCAATATTGTCAAATTCTTCAAATTTATATGGAAATATTGATTCATCTACATCTTCTTTCTTGAGAAAATCATGAAACACAATATTCTTTAGTCTTTTACTCAGTAAAACTATGTTTTTAATCTCTTCATTGTTTTTGTCATTAATGAATGATAGAATGTTATTTGCTGTGTTATAGTCTTTCCAGAATATATGTAACGTTGATCTTATTTTGTCATAGTTAAAGTTTTGCTGTTTATAGATTTCTTCTACTCTATTATAGAAGAATTCTTTTATTTCCCTTAAGACTCTATTTATACCTACTTTGGGGTGTATCTCTGTCCCATATTTTTTATCGCTTAATATTGTATATGAAAATTTAATTAGTTCTTCTAGGTCCATGGATATTTTGAAGTTATGTATTATATTTATCAATGTTGAAAGCGTTCTTCTTAGTCCTAATATGTCCTTTGAACCTTTTATAACGTTTCCTAATGATATAAAAGAGACTATTGTATCTATCCTATCTGCAATTGATAATATTATACCTTCATATCTTGTTGGGTATCTGTTGTCTTCGGGGGTTTCGGGAAGATAGTGCTCATATATTGCGTTGGCTACCACTTCATTTTCACCTTGTTCTAGAGCCAAATATTTTCCGATTGTTCCTTGCAAATTGGGATATTCAAAAACGATATTTGTAGTTCTGTCGGCTTTGGATAGAGTTGCTGATTTCAAAGCAAACTCGGTGATCTTATTATCCAAATTCAAATTTTGACATATATATTCGGTTATTGCTTTTATTCTGATTGTTTTATCGTACAGAGTTCCCAATTCATCATAATATAGAATGTCCTTCAATTTTGAAACTCTACTTGCTAAAAGTATCTTCCTATCTTCTCTTAGTAGATGTAGTGCGTCTTCTAACCTGGCTTCTACCACTTTTTTATAGTTATATCTGTTAACTTCTATATCTATTATTTCTCCTTCTTTAAAGGCAATGAATTTATTAGATAATAATTCATTGTCTAACAATGGTATGAATCTTTGCTGGTTTATGAGAACTGTGGTTATCAATTCTTCAGGAAGATTTAAATATTCTTCATTAAATTCTGATAAAATGGCAGTTGGGTATTCATACATGAATACCAATTTTTCTAATAGTTTGGGATCAACTTTAGCTTTTAGATTATTCTCAATTTCTATTTTTGATATGCTATCTCTGATTAGATTTTCTCTGGTTTTAGGGTCTGTTATTACCATGGCTTCTCGTAACTGTTCATTATATGTTTCGGTTGATTTCAATCTTATTTTTTTGGGAAAGAATATTCTGTGTCCATAGGTGTAGCTCGATGATTTGTAGGTTCTGTTTTCAGTTTTGAAATACTCAATTTCTATACATTCATTATCTAGCATACATGCTATCCATCTTATGGGCCTTATGAATTGTAAATCTTTTGTTACCCAATACATTGGTTTTTCAAATTTAAATTCTTTTATTGTTGATAGTATTATGTCCTTAATTATTTCTCTTATGTTTTTAGTTTCTTTTTCAACCGTGATAAATACATATTCTTTACCGTTGACCTTTTTTATTTCTATATTTTCAATAGAGGAATTATTTGATTTGAGGAATCCCAGTAATTCTTTTGTGGGATTACCTAAGCTGTCAAAAGCTAATGATGTTGATGGTCCCCTCTTTTCTATTGTTTCAGGTATTTGATACTCACTTGCACTGTTTATTTTAAAAATAATTCTTCGATGTGTTAGTTGGTATTCTATATTTTTATATGACACTCTATTGTTTTTGAGAATAACGGGCAAGTTTTTCTGTAACTGTTCTAGTATATCTCTGCACTTAGATGCTGGTAGATCTTCTGTTCCTATCTCTATTAGTAAATTTTTCATAAGCCATCCTTTACGCTAACTTTTTCTCTTAATTTTTCAATAGAGTCTGTTTTTTCCCATGGTAAGTCAAAATCTTTTCTTCCAAAATGCCCATATGAAGATAGTGGGGTGTATTGAATATTGAAAAGGTCAAACTTTTTTATAATTCCAGTGGGAGTTAAGTCAAACACTTCCTGGACAACCTGAGAGAGCAGGAAATCATCAATTTTTGATGTCCCAAAACTGTTAACATATACTGATACTGGATTTTTTTCTCCTATTACATAGGCTAGCTGAACTTCAACTTTATCTGCTATTTTTGAAGCAACTATGTTTTTAGCTATATACCTTGCCATGTATGCTCCTGAACGATCAACTTTTGTTGGATCCTTCCCAGAGAATGAGCCACCACCATGAGCAAACCCACCATAGGTATCCACGATCACTTTTCTACCAGTCAGTCCGCTGTCTGCTCTTGGACCTCCTATTACAAATCTTCCTGTTGGGTTGACATGAATTTTCGTTGATTTTTCTTTATAAAATTCCTTGCTTAAATTGTTGGAATCAATAAATTCTTTTATAGTGGGTAGAACTACGAATTCAATGATGTCTTTCCTTATTTTTTCAAGTGTTATTCCATCTTTGTGTTGTGTTGAAATTACTATATCTTTAATATATTTGGGACTTGAATTTTCGTAATATATTGTTACTTGAGTTTTACCGTCTGGTCCCAAGTAATCTAATACTTTATTTTTTCTGACATTGGATAATTGTTGAGCCAATCTGTGTGATAGAAGTATTGGTGCTGGCATCAATTCTGATGTTTCATTGGTTGCAAAACCGAACATCATTCCTTGGTCTCCTGCTCCGAGATCTTCTTCCTCTTTTTCTTTATCTAGAGGGTTATTTACTCCCATTGCTATATCTGGTGATTGTGGATCTATTGAGGTTATAACTGCAATATATTCTGGATCATATCCCCACTCCAAGCTATAACCTATGTCTCTTATTGTATTTCTTACCACCTGAGGGATATTAATAAATGATTTTGATGTTAATTGTCCAACTAAGATACAACCACCTGTGAAGACTATGGTTTCTATTGCGACTCTTGAGAATTCTTTTAATGTTAGACCCTTATTTTTATCTTCAGTGAGATGTGCATCTAGAATTGAATCCGATATTCTGTCTGCTACCTTGTCGGGATGTCCTTCAGTTACGGATTCTGATGTGAAAAAATAGTTTCTCATTTTTGGTTTTCTCCTTTCTTTGTTATGTTCCCATATTCCAGCTTTCCATGTATTTTTTTTGCTTTTCGTTTAATTCATCTATTCTTATTTTCATTGATAAGAGTTTATAGAATGCCACTTTTTTATCTATCTCTATAGGAACATCGTATATTCCTGGTTTGAGTTTGGTTTTGCTCTTTGATAGAAACTCTAGTGATAGTGCTTGATTTGCAAAACTCATATCCATTACTGATGGTGGGTGTCCTTCTGCAGCGACTAAGTTTGCCAATCTACCCTCACCTATTAAATACAGATGTTTACCGTTTGGCATTATATATTCTTCTAAATTCTCCCTTATTTTTCTTTTTGATATTTTATTTTTCTCCAAGTATTCAACATTTATTTCCACATTGAAATGCCCAGAGTTTGCTAAGATTGCTCCCTCTTTCATAACATTAAAATGTTTGTCTGTAATTACTTCTATATTTCCTGTAACTGTTATAAATATATCTCCAATGGCGCTTGCTTCTTCCATTGTTTTAACTTCAAAACCATCCATTACTGCTTCAAGAGCTTTTATGGGATCTATTTCTGTAACTATTACTTTGGCACCCATTGCTCTAGCCTTTTGTGCTACTCCTTTACCGCACCATCCGTAACCTGCAACTACACATGTTTTCCCTGCCATTAAAATATTCGTTGCTCTTAGTATTCCATCGATTGTACTTTGCCCCGTGCCGTACCTGTTATCAAACATGTGTTTGGTTTTGGCATTATTTACTGCTATTATTGGAAATAGGAGTTTTCCTTCTTTGTGAAGGTTATTTAATCTGATAATACCTGTTGTCGTTTCTTCACATCCACCTATGACTTTTGAGGATATGGTTTTGTTTTCATTGCACATTGTTGATATTAGATCGCCACCATCATCTATTATTAAGTCTGGCTGATTGTTAATAACTTTTCTGATATTTTCATAATATTCTTGGTTTGATTCACCTCGTTTTGATTCTACCCATATTCCTTCGTAGTTTCTGAGGTAATCTACTATTTCGTCCTTGGTGGAAAGTGGATTTGAGGCTGTCAGGAATACTTTGGCACCACCATCTCTTAGGAGCAGAACTAAGTTGGCCGTTTCAGGTGTTATATGTAAGCAAGCTCCTACTTTTAATCCTGCCAATGGTTTATTCTGTATAAAGCTTTCTTTGATTATTTTTATAACAGGCATTTCTTTTGAGGCCCAATCTACGAGTAGTTTACCTTTTTCTGCAACTTCCATCATGAACTCTTAACCTCCCGAATCCCTATAGAACATTACATATAAAATTATACGGCACCCACATTTTCCCCTTTATTTTTAAATTATTTTTTATTTTATTCAGATTAAAATGGAGGAGTTTTAAACACCACTGATCTATTTTTTCATCTTGTCTATTTTTTCATCTTGTTATCTAAATATTCTCCCATTAAATAGATAATGATAAAAATATCAACTATAATATATGGTATTGTGGAAAATAAAAAGATTACTCCTATTGTGCAGTAGCATAGAATTCCAATGACATTTTGTATTGCAAAATTTATTACCATAAAAATGAAAAACAAAATAAGGGATATTAACCAATTGTTTTTTAATAAGTGAAAAACTTTTTTTAAAATTTCCACCGTATTCCATTTTTCCTCTGGTTTGTAATCAGATAATGCCAACAATGTAAAGTATTTTAAAATCATGGAGAGGTTTATGCAGAAAATTAAATACAATATGAAAATGATATAATTTATTAAAAATATGGCTTCATAAGCTGGGATATTTTTTGAATTAAAAAGAATATAGATTAAAAAGGATCCTATAATCAATAAAACAATGAAAAAAGGTAATGTAACTATTGTATTTATTAACATTATTACTATTCCTTCTAGGAAACCTTTGGAATAATCAAAATGTATGTTTGTTTTGCCCCCTTTAAAAGCTATGCAGATTCTATAAAGAAAAGAGTTATACCATGCTGAAACTAAAAGTAGAGAAAGAATTAGAAAGAACGGATTATTCAGAACTCCTATTATTATAATATTAACAATGTTGTTTTTTATTAATTCTGTTGAGTAATTGAACCATTCAGAAGTTCTAACGTTTGTTTTTTTTGATGTTTCCTCTTCTTTTGTGATTTGTTCTATTTGCTCTACTGGTTTATTATTTAATGTTGTCTCTTCTGTTATATTTATTTCTGTAGTAATTTTTGAGCCGCAGTATGGGCACAGTGTTACATTTTCTGGAACTATATTATTACAGTTCAAACACTTCATGGAATAAAGATTTATTATTTGATAAATAAATCCTTGTTAAATGGAAAATTGAATTAATTTGGGGTTATTTCATGTATTTTTCTAGTGCTTCTACATTGTATTTTCTCATTTTGAAAGAGTTGACTCTCAAATATAACGGTAGGATATCATTGGATAAGATTTCACTTCTAATTAGTGAGTTTTCATCAAACGACAGTTTTATTAGTGTTTTTGCTATTTTTTGATTGTGAATTAGTTGGGGGTTTTCATTAATTTCTCTTACTATTCTATTTGTAAGCAAGTGCTTTGCAAATAGATCATCTTGTAATTTATCAAAGTTTTCTATTAAATAATTAATGTCTTTTTTGTTGAAATAATTGTATATGATATCTATTAGAAGGTTTCTTATTTTTAATGATTTAATTTTCTTCTTAAAGTTATCTAGGAGTTTTGTTATTTTTATGATATTTTCTATTGATATGTTTGTAAGGTACGGCATATATTGGAGGTTATGTAAAAATATCTTGTAATCTTCTAAAAGAGATTCATTATTTTCTGATTCTTGGAGTATATTGGATAAGATTGTATTTGCTGTTTCAATGGGTATTGAGCTTATCGATGTACTTTGTATTTTACTTAAGATATGCCTTATAAAAATGGACTTATCGGACTCTTCCATTTTTGCCATTATTTTGTTAACAATGGGATTGTAAAAGGATTTGCTTTTGGTTATTTTTATTAACTTTATTGATAATATAATTGTTTTATAGTATTCAGGGGTATTTGGAGTTATTAAATCCATGATTTTTTGTAATATTTGGGATGTATACTTATATATACTTTCTGTGTCATTTGAATAATCTGTGTTATCTATTATGAGATTTAGTATGTCTAATATGACTGGGTAGTTCTCAGTGTTTATATTTTTTTTGATTTTGTATAGTATTAATGATTTGGTTTCTATATTTCCAAACAGTGCTATTTTCATTAGTAAGTCTTTTTCTTTTGGTACATCAATTTCTCTATTGCTTAATTCATATAGGAAGTTCATGCCGTACATTTTTTTACCTCTCTAGTAAACTGCTTCATCTAAATAAAATAACTTCCTTCTTTTTGAGAGTAAAATTTTTGTTAAATTATATTTAATTTAAAATATACAGAAATTTTTATTTTTGAAAAGGATAATTTTTTTGTTTTTAGAATTGTATAAACAATTTATAAGTTGAGGTAGTTGTAGATGAGTGCTGTTTTGTTGGTATTATATATAGTTGGTATAGTGTTTTTACTTTTTGTTCCCCCAAAATATGTCAGGAATTTCAGTATTTTTCTATCATCTTTTATAGGTGTTTTTTCTTGTTATTTATTCATTAATTTTGTTCTTTCTGGGGATGGTTCAGTTTTTTCGTTGAATTTTGGCATGGATTATATTTTTAGGGTTGATAATTTTAACGCTGCCCTTATTTTATTGAATGGTTTGATAACTTTTGCTGTTCCTTTGGCCACACATGTAAAAGAAAAAGAAAAGGATTTCTATATATTGACTTTTCTTGTTTTGCTAGGTACTGCTGGATTGTTTTTAACTCAAAATATAATCCTGTTTGTTTTGTTTTATGAGTTAGCCAGTGTTCCAATGTATTTTCTCATAGCCAAGTGGGGTAGTTGGGGTATAACACCTTTCAGGAAAGTTTCTCCTGATTTTGCAGCTTGGAAACTTTTCTTATATCTTCAGGTTGGTGGAGCACTGGTTATGGTTGGTTTCTTCATTTTGCATTCAATTGTTTTTGGTTACGATATATTCAATGGTTGGAATTTTAAGGATTATGAAGAATTGGTTAGGCAGGGTAAAAAACTGATAGAATCTGAGTATATAGCGTTGATGATATTTTTGTTATTTTTTATAGCTTTTGGTATAGAAGCTGCTCTGGTGCCTTTCCATACTTGGTTACCGGATGGGCACTCAGCTGCTCCTTCTTCTATTAGTATGATATTGGCTGGTGTACTTTTGAAAATGGGAACTTATGGAATATTGAGGATACCGATTGTTTTCTTCCCAGAAATATCTGAAAAGTATGGTATTATTCTTATTATATTTGGGGTTATTAATTTAATATATGGAGCTTTTAATGCTTTCAGGCAGATGGATATTAAATATCTCATAGCTTATTCAAGTATAAGTCATATGGGAGCGGTATTTATTGGGTTGGGTGCGAACAATGATATAGGAGTTGCTGCTGCAGTTTTTCAGATGATTTCTCACGGTTTGATATCTGCTCTTCTTTTTTCCATAGCTGGTTCATTACAATATAGAACTAATACAAGATTGATAAATAATTACGGTGGATTATTGAGGGTTGTACCTTTTATTGGTACGATGTTAGTTTTTGCAGGTATGGCGAATTTGGGGTTACCTGGCTTAAGTGGGTTTGTTTCTGAGCTTCTTTCTCTTAGTGCGTTGCTGCAAAGATTATCAGGTTTTATTGGAATAGTACTTGTTGTTATTTCACTGTCTGGGATATTTATAACGGCGGTTTACATTCTTAATTTGATAGACAGAGCTCTGTACAGAAAAGTTAATCCTTTATACAGTAATATTGATGATGCTCATTGGGATGAAAAATTGCATATGTTGGTTCTCTGTTCTTTTATACTAATTTTAGGAGTTTTTCCTTCTATTATAACCGATTTTTCAAACTTATCTGAGATAAAAAAAATAATTGGTATGTAGGGAGAAGTATGGTATGGAATGGATAGCCAAACTGCTGCCTGAGTTATGGATATTTGTAAACATACTTTTATTTCTTGGTTTTGTTGGTTTTTATAAATCTAAAAATGAGATGTTTTCATTATATAACATTTTTAATTTTTCTTCTATAATTCTTGTTTTTACACTTTTTTTTCAATTGTATTGGCTTAATAACCTCAGCTCAGAGGATATAGCTAATTTGGATCTTATGATTGGGAATTTGGTGATTTACTCTAATGGATTTTTTGAGATAATCTCAAAATTGCTTATTTCTATAGTTTCTATTTTTATTGTTATTATGTTTGGTATATATTTTAGTAGGGGTAATGAGGAGTTTAATCATAGATATTTTAGGCCAGATTTGTTACCTTTGTATTTAACTATTATTTTGGGTTCTTTTGTATTGGTTTCTTCTAACGATTTTCTTACTTTTCTAATTGGTTTTGAGTTGGTTGCTGTTCCTTCTTACTTCATGATAGCAATGGATAATAGAAATAAGTTTGCTTTGGAAGCTAGCATGAAATATTTCCTTATAGGCTCATTAGCAACAATAAGCATAATAATAGCGATTTTAATCTTTTATATTTACAGTGGGTCTTTAGTTTTTGCCAATAATTTTGTTCTTTTAGGCTTAGGTTTTGTGGGTGTTAAGATTGCTTTTATTTTTTTGTTTATAGGTATTTTGATAAAACTTGCTGCTTTTCCTTTTTCTTTTTGGGTGCAAGATGCTTATTTTGGAAGTAGGTCTCCCTATTTGTTGGTTATATCAACTTTACCAAAGCTAGTTGTATTAATGGTTTTTGTAAAAATATTGTCCCATGTTGTTGATAGTTGGGTTTCTAGTATGTTGGGTCTGTTTTCAATTTTTTCAATGATTATGGGGACTTTTTGGGCTCTAACGAGCAATGATTTGAAAAAGATTTTGGCATTTTCTACGATAGCAAATATTGGTTATATACTTATACCTTTTTCTGTTGTTGCTAATGATATTATTTCTAATTCTCAAGCTCTAGCGATTAACTATTTCTATATTTTACAATATGTTTTATCTACAATATTATTTATTTCAGTTTTATTATATTTAGAAGAGAAATATGACAGTTCTGATTTGAATGAATTGCGAGGAGTATTGAGTAACAATCCTGTTTTAGGGATTTTTCTGATTATTTCTTTGGTTTCTTTAGCTGGACTTCCTCCAACCGCTGGTTTTATAGGAAAGTTTTTACTCTTTTCTTATTCATATAATTTTGCTCCTATTCTTGTATGGATAGGTATAATAACAAGTTTAATATCTCTGTATTTTTATTATCGTATAGCACAGTATTTGTATGTTAAAGATGGCGATACTGATAGGATAAATGTTGGATTTTTACAGGTTTTTTCAAATTCTTTTCTTTCCGTTATAATAATATTGATAGGATTTTTCCCATGGTTTGTTATGAACATAATATATTTTTTGTCAATGAGTTTATTGGGAAATATTAAATTATAAGAAGCTTTTGATATGAGATTAATTTTTGTTATATTCTTTTTATTTGTAATTTCTTTTTCTTCTAATAAGTTATCTGATCGGATTTATTTGGAGTTATCAAAAAATAATTTTTATGAGGCGGAGAGATTGATTTATGATGTTTTGAATGGGAATCCCAATGATGTTGATGCTTTATTTGCTAAGTCAATAATTATTCTAAAGTATGCAGAAAGATATGGGGATATCAGATTGAAACGTGAAAAATATGCTCAAGCTCTTGAAATATTGAACTTATTAAAAAACAAGCTCTCAGGATTTTATTATTATCATTTTGTTAGAGCTAAAATTTTTGAAAACCTTGGTAAAATTGAAGAATCAATAAAAGAATACGATACATCAATATACCATAATCCCAAATTTATTGATTCTTATATTTCTAAATCTCTACTTTTTTGGAAAATGGGTAGGATTGAAGAAGGTTATAGAGTTGTTTATCCAATTCGCGAGAAGTATAGAGTTAAAATGTTAATTGCTTGGTATGATTACCAATTGTCTAAGTATGATAGTTCTATTAAGGGTTTTACCGAAATTTTAGATAACCCTTTGCATTTTAGGGAATTAAAAGAAAATAGAGAAGTCCTTAATGAATTGTATTTTCAAATAGTTTGGGTTGGCTATAGATCAGGTAGTAAGGATACTTATTGGATAAAACAAAATATGAAATATAATACTAATGATTATTATTGTTCTGTGGTTTCTATAATATATGAATTAACTTTTGGTAACAATGAGGACAAAGTTGTTAAGGAGTGTTTATACAATATTCAAAAGTATCCTGACAAACCATATGCTTTTTTTATTGTTTATCAAATATTGAAGAAACATGATAAAGAGAAAAAGAAGAACTATTTGTTGTTTTTGAAAAAGGCTGTAGAATTGGATTTGTACAATATCGATTTTAGGAATGTTTTAGTTAGAGAAAATGATTGAGTTGATAATTTATTATATTACGGTTTTAATGTTTTTTTTAAGGGAAGCCAATCCTGTTGTTGTTGGTTCTATTGTTTTTGTTTTTGGTGCGATATTTGGAAGTTTCATTAATGTTTTAAACTATAGGTTACCTTTAGAAATGGATGTGGTTTTTAAACCAAGTTTTTGTCCCAAATGTAAGAAGAACATAAAGTGGTATCACAACATACCTATAGTTAGTTATTTATATTTGGGAGGTAGATGTGCTTATTGTAGGGAAAGTATAGGTATTGGTTACTTTTTAATAGAGCTTTTGACGGCTTTTTCTTTCTTAGCTTTTTATCTGCTGTATGGTGTTACTTGGGATTTCATTGTTCTTTGTTTATTTTTTATTATATCTTTACCTGTATTGATTATTGATTTCAGATATCATATAATTCCTGATGAGCTTTCTATTGGTGGTGCTGTTGTGGGGTTGATTTTAGGGTTTGTTCATACTTTTATAGGTTTTGATAATAATACAAATATAACAATAAGTATGATTGATAGTATTTGGGGTGTGGTCGTGGGGTTATTGATTTTCGGTGGTATATATGTTTCTTCTTTGTTGGTATTCAGGAAAGAGGGTATGGGGTTGGGTGATGTTAAGTTTGCTGCTACAATAGGTGCTTTTTTGGGATCTTCTCCTTCTATTGTTGCGTTTTTACTTTCTTTTCTTTATGGTTCATTTCTGGGATTAATTATTATGGTTTTTAAGAGGTTAAAGAATATGAAAAAGATAAAAACTATATCAAATTTGAAAAATTTCAATGTTTCAAGTGACTATGTTAGTTCTATAGTTATGGTTTATGTTTATCAGAATCAGGTTGATGAATTGAGAAGCAGTTATATTGCTTTTGGACCATATATGGTGTTGGGTGCGTGGACTTCCATTTTGTTGGCTGATGAAATGATAAGTTTTTTTGTGGGGGAAATAATATGAGGTTGGGT
>JAOABG010000045.1:0-308 GCA_026418475.1 bacterium
GTATAGTAAGGATAAAATATATTGTTTTCTTCCAGTTTTTCTCTCTTAAACTTGAGAGGATAATTCTTATATTTCTCATACTCAAAAGAGGATATAAATTTCAGATCAAGTAATCTCTTAAGTACATAAATTTGTCTTCTTTTAGCAGCTTGATAATTAGTATAGGGAGAATATGCTGAGGGAGCAGGAAGAACACCAATTATTATAGCTGCCTCAGGAATATTTAACTGATTTACTGATTTACCAAAATATACCCGAGAAGCAGCTTCAATACCATAAGCTCCCTCCCCAAAATAAACCAAATTCAA
>JAOABG010000045.1:318-12071 GCA_026418475.1 bacterium
TAGCTAACTGCTGAGTTATAGTACTGGCACCCTGAGTAACCTCTTTCTTCTGAATAATATCCAAAATACTTCTTAAAACAGCCAAAAAATCTACACCTTTATGAATATAAAATCTTTCATCTTCAGAAGCAATAAGGCAAATCTTTACACTATTAGGAATATCAGTAATTGAAACCCAATATCTATTTTCCACATACACTTTAGCAACTCCCTTTTTATCAAGAGAATAGAACTCACTCGACTGTATTGGTATCTTTTTCCTTATTTCCTTTACATCAACGATCTCCTTTTTAGCCTGATTTATAATACCAAATACGAAATAAACAGCAAAAAATACAACCAATAAAATAACAAATCCTAACAACTTCAAAATAAAAACAAAAAGATTGAGACTAAAACTGAGAATTTTTTTCAGCATAAGAAACAAAAACGGGAACTAATTTATGAAAATTTTTTCTACAGTATTTCTTTGCAAGTCTTATATATATATAAACCAATAAATTAGAAGGTACTTTTCTAAGGTCAATCTCTGCCAATAATAATATTAGCAAAGCTCTTTCCATATAATTCATAACAAAAAAGTTAGCTCTATAAATAATATTCCACACATCTTCATTATAATCATAATATTTCAGAATTATTCTATTAAGTACTTCAGTAAAATACCCCCTTAAATACAAAGATGAAAAAAATTTTTCATAATATATATACTGAAATACTATACCCAAAGCCAATTCCCTCTGATATTTTTGAGAATAGCTATACCTTTGTTGTAATAGTCGGTTTAACATTGTATTTTTTCGATATATCATTAATAATATTCTGGATATCTTTTTCACTTCTCTCTACAAGCAAAATTTTTATAACAACTTTATCATTTTCTATACTCATACCCATAGACTCCACAAGTAAAAGATTGTGATATATATCCATAACAAGTTTTTCAGTATTTTCAGTAATATTAGTTTCAATATTTATTATAACATGCTTATAATTACTCTTAATACTAAGATAGTACTCCTCAAACTGATCTAGACTGTATACAAAAGATGGAATTTTGATACTTGACTTTTCTTGCTGCCCTGGTTGATTTTCATCCTGATGTTTCATATTATCAACCGCTTTATTTTGAGTTTTTTCCAAACCTTTCTGATCCAAAACTGATAAAATTTTATCATTATAAATGGTAGTTTTATTCTTCCCATTCCTTTTTGAATAATACAAAGCTTCATCAGCAAGCCTTATTATTTCATCTATCTTTTTAGCATGATCAGGGTAAGTAGCCAATCCCAAAGAAATAGTTATTATAGTAGGAACATTTTCAAATCTTTTAGAAGAAACTTCATTTCTAATCCTTTCAGCTACCTCATAAGCCTTTTCAGATGGAGTATTAGGCAATATTATTCCAATCTCTTCACCTCCATACCTAAATGGCCAATCGAAAAACTCCCTTGATGCATCCTTAAATACTCTTGCAACAGCTCTCAAAACTTCATCCCCTACCTGATGCCCATAAGTATCATTGAACTTTTTAAAATTGTCTATATCACACAAAACAAAAGAAAGTTTTTGATTATTTTTAACCACTTTCTCTATTTCCTCCTCTAACTTCTGATACATGAATCTTCTGTTATATAACCTTGTCAATTCATCAAGAAATGAAGCTTCCTTAAACCTTATGGATATAATATCGTTGGCAACTTCTTCTAATATTTCTGAAATAACTTCCTTATATTTTCTTAAGGTCTGGATAATCTTTTGTTCCTCTTCCTCATTAAAAGCCTGCACGAAAATAATCCCCTGTAACAGCCCCCTACTTAAAGCAGGAAAGATAAAAAACAGTTTTTGTTTTTTAAACAAAACAATATTCTTACCCCCAAACCATTCATAAAAACTACTATTTGACTGTAAACTCATCAAGTGAACAGGAGTATTAGTATAATCAGACAACCATTCAGAATACTTTGGGAAAATATATATAACATCAGGTAATTCAATAGAAACGTTGTTAAGATAACAATATAAAACATTATCTTTTCGTGGATCAGAAACATAAATAACCATCTTAGAATTAAAAGACAAAATATAGTCATTGAAAAATTCATAAATTAAATTCACTAAAATATCTAAATTATCAGATCTAATTGATACCTTCTCCTGATACAACTTTTTAAGATTTACAATACTGATTTTCGCCATCTTATTTCTCTGTTCTCTTAGATAGAAATAGCCCAATATACCAATAACAATTACAAAAAATACAGAAATAACAACAATTGTGACATTCCTAAAATTAGTAGATTCTATTTCTTTCTTTATTATCAATATTTCTTCATCAGCAGTATCTTTTAATTTTTCACCAATAACTTTATAAGCTTCATCATATTTTTTCATAGAATGTAATATTTTTACTTTCAACTTTATATAATCTAAATCATCAGGATATTTTGCTAAAACTCTATCAATATATTCTAAAGCACGATTATAATTTTTTTCCTTATAATTCAACAGAGCTATCAAAAAATAATCTTTCTCATTATTAAGATAAGAACTGTACTTGACATAGAAATCCCTAGCCTTACTAAGCTGATTAGAATCTATATACATCTTAAAGATAAGATAAGCAAAATCATCGTTTATATAACCTCGGTCTAATATCTTATCACTTATTTTTATAGCCTCCTCAAAATTCTTCCTAAATATATACAAATCCAACAACAACCTCAAGGATGGCAAAAAACTGGGATTATTCTGTATAGATTTTTTGAGATTGAACTCAGCAGAAGCATAATCACCACTATTATAGTAAACCCATCCCTTATAATAATAAGCCTTGGCATCATAAAAATCAATATTGTTAATAACGTAATCAGAATATTTTATTATTTCATTATAAACCTTCTGTTTATCAGTAGAAGCAGTAATATTCCTAATAAGTATCTCAGCTAAAATATAAAACACATTTTTATTTTTATTGTTTACGTTTTTTATAATGTAAGCACAGACAATATAGGCAGATTTATCATCAAATTTTTTATAATAACTCTCAGCCATATTATACAACTCTTGCTCGGATTTTCCCTCAAGATCCTTAAAATCCAAAGAAAAAACAGATGATGTTATAAAGAATAAAATAAAAAATAAAAAGACTGCTATTTTCTTATTAAAACTCATTTTCATTCAATATCCCCAATTGTTTATATTCTCTTAGTATAATCTATTACCCTATCTATAGTAGTATTCCTTGAATTTCTAATTTTATCTGTTTTCATCTCCCTAAATTCAATAGTATCAACATTAATAATATCCTTCAATTTCTCAATAATAGAATTTGATTTTTGTTCAATTAGTTTCCTATAAGCAACTTCAGATTTCTTTTCCAATTGAAACACAAAGACCAATTTATTATCTTCCCTGAAAACATCTTTAGCATTAGATATTGTCTTAGACAATAACTTATCATTATCAAATATTTTTATTAATTTTTCCTTAACTGATTCAAATTTAGTATGGCTCATAGATACACTATCTTGTTCCACTTTTTTAAAATTAATTTGATCAACTTCACTATCTTGAACCACATTTTTAAGTGATCTGTTATCGTTTTTTTCTTTGACCTCAATAGATATATCTGGAGAAGACTCCTCCCTTTTTGAAATACCCTCGTTACCCAACCTATTGTAGCTATCAAACACCATATTTATAGAATTTATTTCAAATAGTATATAATCATTGTCGCTCTTATAATAATTGAGAGTATTGCTTATCAGGTTCATCATTTTCCTTATTTGCTCAACATTAGAAATAGAAAGGATAGTTTTATAGTTTTCAACTTGAAAAGAACTAAATTCATCACTATAACTCTGATACTTATAATATATACAATTTTTCAATTCACTGATAATAAGATATATAAATTGATAAATGTTTACAGAATGAAACTTTATTTTATTCATTAACTCAAATAATCTCAATATATCCCCCTTAATAACAAATTTTATATATTCATAAACCCACTCCATAGAAACAATAGAAAACAATTCCCAAATATCAGTCAACTTTATATGATCAGAAATATTCCTGACCTGTTCCAATAAACTAAGAGAATCCCTTACAGAACCATTTGCAGCTTTGGATAAATATAACAAAGCATCATCATCTATATTTATTCTCTCTTTAAAACAAATATCCTTAAGATGATTGAAAATAATATTATGATTAACTCTCTTAAATTCGATCTTTTGACATCTGGATTGAATTGTTATTGGAACCTTATGAATATCAGTAGTTGCAAGAATGAAAATCACAGAAGAAGGAGGCTCTTCCAAACTCTTTAACAAAGCATTAAAAGCTTCAATAGTTAACATATGAACCTCATCTATGATATAAACTTTGTATCTGCCTTTCAAAGGAGCCAACTTAAGATTTTCTCTCACTTGCTTTATCTCATTTATACCCCTATTTGAAGCAGCATCTATCTCTACACAGTCGGGAAAACTACCACTGTTAAACGCAACACAATTTGAACAACTATTACAAGGCTCAAAACTATTCCTAACCAAACAGTTCAAAGCTTTAGCGAATATCCTAGCAACAGTGGTCTTCCCAGTTCCTCTGGTACCAGTAAACAAATAAGAATGAGAAAAAGTCTGGTTCAAAATTGAATTAGTAATTATTCTAACAGAAATATCTTGACCTATAACCTGTCCAAACAACTGCGGCCTGTATTTCCTATACAAAGTTAGATACATATCTATAAAACAACTTTCTCTATCTTATAATTTCTCTTCAAATGCTCAATAGAAACTTTAGTATATATCTGAGTAGTACTCAAATTAGAATGCCCAAGTAACTCCTTTATTGCCACTATATCAGCCCCATTTTCCAACATCAGAGTCGCAAAAGTATGCCTCATAACATGAGGAGTTATCTTAAACCTAAACGATAAAATTTTTGAAACCCTCTGAAATATGTACTGAACAGTCCTAACATTTATCCTCTTTTTCCTTATACTGACAAATACAAAATCACCAGAAACCAATTCCTCCTTTAACTTTAAATAATCCAAAAGATACTCCTTAACATAATCATTAAAAATCACTATTCTCTCTTTATCCCCTTTACCTTTAACTTTAAGAGTATTCTGAGAAAAATCAAAATCATAAATCTTAACATTAACCAATTCGGAAATTCTCAAACCTGTGAAAACTAAAAAAATAAAAATCAACCTGTTTCTAATACTAATAAACTTCTTATATTTTTCAGAAACCTTAGAAAAGATGAAATCCATACCTGAAATAATATCCTTTATATCTTGCCTAGATATTGCTTTAGGTAGAGTCTTGGGAGTCTTCATACTTTCTAAAACATCTGAATAATTATTATCAACCAACTTCTCCTTCCAAAGAAATTTAAAAAATGATCTAAAACTTGAAATCTTTCTATTTATACCTCTATTAGAACAATTTTTCTCAGATTTAAGATATACTATATACCTTTTTATTTCATTTAGAATTTTCTCTACTTTATTATCATCCAAATGATCAACATTAACTACCTTAAAAAATCTTTGAACATCAGAAACATATTCCTTGACCGTTCTACCCGATAAACCCAATCTTATCAGGTAGTATTTATAGTTTTCAATAATATCCGAGATATTTTTACACAAGTTTTCTTAATCCTTATCAGGATTCCCTTAAGCTAAGCCCCAATTCATTAAGTTTTTGTTTTATCTCCTGAATAGATTTTCCACCCAAGTTTCTTATAGTAATTAAGTCATCCTCAGTATATTTTAAAAGTTCACCCACAGTGTTTATACCTATTCTTTTCAAAGAATTCAGTGTTCTGGAAGAAAAATCCAAATCCTTAATATTCTTACTCAACAGATCACTTTTAGAATTAGTAACAACAGGTTCAACTATAAAAGATTCTTTCTCAGTACTGTACCCACCAATAATGTTATCAACATATAATCTTATAACATTTAAAGACTTCAATAAAGCCTCCCTGGGAGAAACAGTACTGTCCGTCCATATCTCAATATACAATTTATCAATTAATTCATTATTTTCATTTCTTTCATTTTCAACATAATAATTAACTTTCTCAATTGGAGAAAATATGCTATCAAGCTTTATATATCCTATAACATCCTCTGGTAAAATTTGTTCTTCTGCAGGAATATAACCAAACCCCAACTTAACCCCAGCCTCAATAGTTAAACTTGTATTTGAATTTATTGTGGCTATATACTGCTCTGGGTTGGCAACCTCAACCAAAGCAGGACACTTTATATCTTTTGCCTTGACTTGTCCAGGATCACTGACATTTAAAAATACTTTCTCAAAATCACTATTAGATCTATATTTAAACCTAACCTTTTTTAAATTGATAATAATATCAATAACATCCTCTTTAATTCCAGGTATACTCTCATATTCATGTAAAACATTATTTATCTTAACATAGAATATAGCTGCTCCAGGAACATTAGATAATAAAACCCTCCTCAAAGCGTTACCTATAGTAACACCCATACCATAAGGTAAATTATCAATAAAAAATCTACCGTAGTTTGGCTCAATAGCCAATATCCCAGTGCTTACTTGACTAACAGTCAGCATAACACAAAACCTCCCTCTACCTTGAGTAAAATTCAACAATCAAATTATCCTCTATAGGATACTCAACATCATTTCTTTCAGGTTCCCTCAAAATCTTTACAGTTAAATTATTGAAATCAACAGCTAACCAATTAGGTATAAAAGAATTCTTAGCATTCTCCAAATGTTCCTTAACAACATTCAAAACTTTAGGCTTAAACTTAATAACATCGTTCATCTTTACTAAATAAGATGGAATATCAACATTAATATCGTTAACAAAAACAAAACCATGAGATATCATCTGTCTTGCCTGAAATCTTGAAACTGCAATTCCTGATCTGTATAAAACATTATCAAGCCTTCTTTCCAAAATTTTCATCAAGTTTTGCCCAGTAAAACCCTTGCCCAACCTTGCCAATCTCTTAGCCTCAGCAAAATATTTCCTGAACATCTGTTCACTAACACCATAAATTCTTCTCACTTTCTGCTTTTCTCTCAACCTCACACCAAAAGTTGTCAATTTGGGTCTCCTCTTAACAAATCCATGTTGTCCTGGAGGATAATTCCTCTTCTCCAAAGGACACTTGTCAGTAAAACACTTCTCTCCTTTCAAGTATAACTTTATTCCTTCTCTTCTACACAATTTACATTTAGGACCTATGTATCTACCCATCTTTTTTCTCTTCCCTTTTTTGGGGCTGGATAATTTCTATACCGCTATACTTCCAGCAAGCGGATATTAAACTCTTCTTCTTGAAGGAGGCCTACAGCCATTATGAGGTATAGGAGTGGCATCTTTAATATCAGTAATCTCCAATCCCGCAGCTCTGAGAGCTCTGATGGCAGACTCCCTACCCATACCTGGCCCCTTTACAATAACTTTGACCTCCTTTAATCCCTGTTGAATAGCTTTTTCTGCTGCCTGCCTAGCAGCAAGCTGTGCAGCAAATGGAGTACTCTTCTTCGTACCTTTATAACCAACATTACCCCCAGAAGACCAACTTATAGCATTACCATTCTCATCAGTTATAGTTATTATAGTATTATTAAAAGTAGAATGTATATGTGCAACACCCGTTGAACCAACCTTCTTTATCTTCTTCTTTTTTTTATAAGCCATACTTTACCTCCTAATGAAACAAGGTTTCCAATTATAAGAATTCTATACAAAATAAATATTACCTGTTTTTTAACAAAATTACACAACCTGAATAGTATTTACCATCAACCGATTTAACTAAGCCTGTCGTAGGAACACCATCATCAATAAAATTATCCATATCAATAATGTTCTTCACAGGAATAAATCCATCATTAGAAACAGTCTCAACTTTAACATACAAAACATCTTGGCAATAAACATTTATTAGAGTATTATAGGATGAAAGTAATGTCACACAACTATCATTCAAATTAACAACATTAAAAAAAGAAGAAACCTTTTTTAATATATCGTCTCTTTCAAACCCCAGTTCATTACTAACAATAAGTTCTTTCAAAAACCTCATCTGGTTAATAAAATCCATGTATAACCTATCATTTGAATATGGAGAATAAGCTAAAAATATAAAAAATAACAAAATAAAAACCACACACAAAATCAAAAATTTTGAAAAAATAGAATCAAAAATCATAACCCCTATATTATATTTAAGAAAAACTATAAAATTATCCTTAAATTAAATTTAAAAAACTTCTACTTTATTAAAAACTTCCTTTAATATCCTATCAGCAATCTTATGAGAATCAATACCATAGTGCTTAAACAAAGAACTCATTGGCCCATGATCAATAAATTCATCTGACCATCCAACCCTAAGAACCCTTTTAAAAATACCATTATCATTAAAGAATTCCAAAACATAACTTGAAAAACCACCAGACAAAACATTATCCTCTAAGGTAACAAGCAAATCGTAATTCACCATAGTGTTAAGCACATTACTATCCAAAGGCTTGATAGAAATACAATTATATGCAGTTACAGAAATTTTGGCTCTTTCCAAAATACCACAAACATCATTAACCCACCTTTTCATCCTACCCGTCGAAAGAATAGCCACTTTCTTATCAAACACATGTTGAGTTTGATAAATAGTCCCCCATTGATACATGTCAATTTTCTCAAACTCTCCCAATCTCATTCCCTCAACAAAATCACGAGGATATCTTATAAAAGTTGGCTTTTTTAAATTACTCAAAACCGTATATAAAATATTTCTTAATTCAAGCTCATCCGAAGGAGCAAATACTTCAACATTAGGAATAATCCTTAAGTAAGACAAATCAAAAACTCCATGATGCGTTGGCCCATCCTCCCCAACTATCCCCGCTCTATCCAACACGAACAATATTGGGATCTTCTGAAGAGCCACATCATGTATCAACATGTCAAAAGCTCTCTGAAGAAAAGTAGAATATATGGCAACAACAGGTTTCAAACCCGTCAAGGCCAATCCACAAGCAAATATCACAGCATGCTCCTCAGCTATACCAACATCAAAAAACCTATCAGGGAAACTTTTAGAAAAACTTACCAATCCAGTACCAGAAGGCATAGCAGCAGTTATAGCAACAATCTTTTCATCCCTTTTAGCCAACTCAACAATAGCCTCACCAAAAATCTCAGTATAAGTCTTATTCACACTTTTTGTAAAATCATCAACTTTCATACCTTCATCAGTACTGAAATAAATGAAACTGCTGGGTTTTATCTTACCCTTGGCAACACCATGCATCCTCTCAGAATGATTCTCAGCCTCGTTGTTACCCTTACCCTTCTGAGTTATAGCATGAACTATAACAGGCTTATTCAAAGACTTAGTAAAACTAAAAACCTCATCCAGCAGCTTAACATTATGACCATCAACAGGACCAATATACTGGATCCCAAACTCCTCAAAAATCACACCAATAATAGAAGGAGATACCAACTTGGTAAACCCCTCCTCAACCCAGCTCTTGGTATCCCTTATCCATTCCTTTATAACACTATTAACAGGCAATTTGGTCAGAATATCATCAATCCTCTCCTCAACCTTGAGAATTATAGGGCTATTCCTTAACTTCTTAAGATACATAGATATAGCACCCACATTTCTGGCTATGGAATACTCATTATCATTCAAAACTATCACCATCTTAGTGGGATATTGTCCCAAATTATTTATAGCTTCAAACGTAACACCACAAGTAAGAGCAGCATCACCAACAATACAAACAACATTATAATCCTCTTTGTTTATATCACGAGCTTTGGAATAACCCAACGCAGCAGACAAACCTGTCCCAGCATGTCCAGCACCAAAATGATCAAACTTACTTTCCTTTATCTTTGAAAACCCAGATATCCCCCCAAAAGTCCTAAGAGTCTTAAAACTCTCCTTCCTGTCAGTTAAAATTTTATAAACATACGACTGATGCGAAGTATCAAAAACTATCTTATCATATGGGGGATTGAAATTTCTTAAAATAGAAACAGTCAGCTCAACAATACCTAAGTTACTTCCAAAATGACCACCATTGTGATATATAACCTCAGTTATATAATCCCTTATCTCCTGACACAAAACTTGCAATTGTTGATAATTGAAATCCTTAATAGTCTGATAATCAGCATACTTGAAATATCTAGTATTTTCAAAACTCACTTCCCCCATCTCTTACCTCCAAAAAAATTGATCCCTTTTATTTATTATTTTACAAACTCAAAGTTGCTTCCTTTTTTGAAAATAAAAAACAAGAATTACTAGCAAATTAAAAAAAAGACAACAAACAAAAAGGTTTAATTAATGTTCAATAGAACTACATTACTAATGATAAATGACTTAATAATATCAGAACTAGAACATTTTAGAAAACAAAAAATCAAAGAAAGAAATTATATACTCTTAATATTTAATCTAATATCAATAATAATCATAGTAACTATAATATTCTCTAACAATCAATCCTCACTTCCTTGTATTTCAATAATTACCTATATGACCATATTCATTATTATAGTGTTGTTCTTTCAAAACCAATATTCAAAACAAGTAAAAAAGCTACTAATCAATATCATGTCCCAAATTCCAAATTTCGAAGAATTTAAAATAATAAAATATTTTCCAGAAAAAACAGATTTCCTTAAAACTCCTCTACTTACCCTCTACCCAGAAGCATCAATTTACACCGAAGAGGATTATTTTGAAATAGAATATAATCATAAAATAATAACATTCACAGAAGTAGAAATAAGTAAAGTAAAATACAAAAATAAACCCCAAATAACTTATAGTTATACCTTTGGTAAAAAGAGAAGAAGAATAAGAGATACAAAAGCAGAAATAATAACCCTATACAAAGGTATAGTAATAACTCTACCATCAGAAATTTTTAACTCCTCATCAGCAAATATCATGGAAATACAATACACTTCAATACCCAACTTTACAGACAAAATATTCATATTCTACCCATCAGAATTATATAATAGGAACTATTTCGAATTCAATTTACAAAAACAAATAACAAAAGAGTACATAAATGATAGAATATCACAGATAATAAGAATTCTTTCAATAATAAAAGAAATAACCAAAAATCACTGATCCAACCGCATTTTCTTTATGAAATTTAGAGCTGCCTGCTTTTCAGCCTCTTTTTTAGTTCTTCCAAAACCTGAGCTAACTTCAATACCATCATAACACGCAATTATAAAAAAACCATCATGACTCTTATCAACAAGCTTATATTTTGGTAATTGTAAACCCTTCTTTTGCAAAATACCCTGCAAAAACCCCTTCCAATCAAAAATATTTTCCACTATCTCATCCAAATACAAATAAAAAACTCCCAACACAACATCTAAAAAAAATTTTTTAACAGGAAAAACAGATCCAGAATCCAAATAAATAGCACCAATAAGAGCCTCTACAGTATCAGAAAATGTCTTTAAATTCGCACTATTCTTGCCCAAACTTTCATAATTGAAAACCAAATACTCCTGCAAACCCAAATGAAAACACACTTTATATAACGTATAATAATTAACTATTAATGATTTATAAGAAGATAAATAATCCTCAGAAAACGTCGGATACTTCAAAAAAACATATTCTGAAACCAAATAACTCAATATCCCATCACCTAAAAACTCCAATC
>JAOABG010000046.1 GCA_026418475.1 bacterium
AAAATGAATTTTAACAAAAATTTAACAAATTAAGTGGTTTAATCCCTTGTCCGACAATGTGTCGTCGATCTATTTTTATCAAAATTAGATTATTTTTATTGATAAACTGCAATATTTTTTATATATTTTAAAAAAGGTTTTATGAATATTGTAACTAAAAAACAAAGTACCCATTTATGTTGAGAAAGGTTGTTATGAATTATTTATGGAATAGATATAAATAAGGAGGTATTTATGATAGGTGTAATAAGTTTAGGCAACCAGGGATTTGCTCTTTGTTCTTATTTTTTGTCAAAGGGATATGGGATAATTCCATACACTTCTAATGTTGAAAACCTGAAAATTAAAAAGATCATTTCTACTGGTAAGATAGAAGGTGAATATGAATTTTGTCCTACTATTAATTTAGAGGATGTTTTGAGCTCTGATATTGTTTTTATAACTTCTATAACGACTGCTTATACTGATATAGCTAATAAGATTGTTGAGTATTCGAACAAATTTGATTTTTCTAAAAAAATATTCGTTCTTTTTTCTGGTAAGCTTGGTGGTGTTTTAGTGTTCAATAAAGTTTTTACAGATAATGGTATAGTTACTAATATTGTGGAGACTGATGCTATTTTTGCGAGTAGAAAAGTTTCTATGGATACTGTTTGGGTCAGGGGTATAAAGAGGTGGAATTTATTGATAAGTAACAAAGATTATTTAGAATCTGATAAGAGTTTAGATATTTACGGAATTGTTCGTAGTATTTTTGATGATATACAGTTGGATATAGCTGATAATTTTATTCAAAGGGGACTGACTGATTTTGGTGCTATGGCACATGCAACAATTAGCTTAATTAATATGGCAAATATTGATTCCAAGAGAGATTTATTGTTTTATATTGACGGTATTACTCACAATACAGTTAAATTAATCGAGGATATTTATTATGAATTTAATTCTGTTGCAAAAGTTTTTGGAACTAATATTATTCATCCAATTGAGTTGTTGGATAGGTACTATGGTACTGTTAAGACAAGTTTGTTGGATGCAATTAAAAATGTTTCTAACTACAAGTATACAAAGATGCCCAATAGTATTTATAATAGGTTTCTTTATGAGGATGTTTTAAATACTTTGTATCCTCTGAGTTTATTGGCTAAATTGAAGAATGTGGATTTAGTTTTGGTTCCTTCAGTTGTTAATATAATATGTTCAGTTTTAGGAATTGAAAAAGAGAAATACGGCAGGACTTTAGATAAGATGAATTTTTTTTATAGGGAGAAGGTGTTTATATGAGAAAGGTTTTGGTTGCTAACAGAGGAGAAATAGCAGTAAGAATTATTAGAACTTTGCGGGAGATGGGTTTAAAGAGTGTTGCTGTATATTCTGAAGTTGATAAGGATAGTTTACATGTTAGTTTTGCTGATGAAGCTGTTTGTATAGGTAGAGATGATGCTTCTTCAACCTATTTAAATATACCTAATATAATATCTGCTGCTTTAATAACAGGTTCTGATGCTATTCATCCTGGTTATGGATTTTTGTCTGAAAATTATAAATTTGCTCAGATATGTAGGTCACATAATATCATCTTTATTGGCCCTTCCTCTGATAACATAAGAGACATGGGTGATAAGGTAAAAGCAAAGGATATAGCTAATAGTTTGGGGGTTCCTCTCATTCCTTCTACTGGTGTGGTTAAAGATTTGAAAGAAATTTATGAGTTTGTCAATAATCATGGTTTCCCTGTTATTATAAAGGCTGCTGGTGGTGGTGGTGGCAGGGGAATGAGAGTTATTGAGAATTACTCTGAAATTGAGAGTAAATTAACACAGGCTTCTTTAGAAGCAAAGAGTTTTTTCTCTAATCCAGATGTATATGTTGAAAAACTTATTGTTAATCCTAAACATATTGAAGTACAGATAATTGGTGATAATCATAGTGTTTATCATCTTTTTGAGAGGGATTGTACTGTTCAGAGGAGACACCAAAAGATCATTGAGGAAGCAACTTCCTTGTTACCTGATAAGTCAAGAATGTTGATAATTCAAGATGCTCTTAAAATAGCTGAAAAGATAGGTTATACCAGTGCGGGAACAATTGAGTTTCTGTACGACACTCAGACTGGCAAGCATTACTTTATTGAGATGAATACAAGAATTCAAGTGGAACATCCTGCTACTGAAATGGTCACCAATACTGATATCGTTAGATTGCAAATACTATCTGCAATGGGTGAAAATATTTCTAGTTTTATTCCTAATTCTTTTGATGGATATTCTATTGAGTTGAGGATATATGCTGAGGACTCATATAGATTTACTCCTTCAATTGGTAAAATAACAAAGACTTATTTTCCATCCTTTACCAATGTAAGAGTTGATACAGCTGTTTACGCTGCTTATACTGTAACACAGTTTTATGATAATATGATTTGTAAGTTAATAGTTAAGGGAAAAGATAGGGTAGAGGCTATAAAGAGAGCAAAAATTTATTTGGATCAAATAATTATTGAGGGTGTTAATACCAATATACAATTATTAAGAGACATTTTGCTTGATGAGAATTATGTAAATTACTTGTATCATACAAGGAGTGTTGATGAGTTAATTCAGTCTAAAATGGAGTTATTATCTGTTAGTAGTTCCAACGTTTGATTTTTTGTGCTTTAAAGGAGAGTTTGATTTTATAGAGAATAATTAAACTGATAGAGAGGTGATTTTTTAATGACAAAGTTAAAGATAGGGATTTTGGGTATTCAGGGTGATTTTTTGGAACATGTTCATATACTTTCAGCTTTAAATGTTGATACTAAAATTGTTAAATATGCTGATGAAGTTGAGGATGTACAGGGTTTGATAATTCCTGGTGGAGAAAGTACCACTATTGATAGGCTTATGGATGATGAATTTAGAGGAAGTATAGTTGATGCTGCTAAGAGAGGTATGCCGATTTTCGGAACTTGTGCAGGTGCTATAATGCTTGCAAAAAGGATTCATGATGCTAAGGATTGGCAGAAACCGTTGGGATTGATTGATATAGAGGTAAAGAGGAATGCTTATGGTAGACAGAGGGATAGTTTTGATGCTGTTATAAATATTCCTTCATTGGGGACTCTGATAAGAGCTGTTTTTATAAGAGCTCCAGAGATAATCAATATAGGGCCTAAGGTAAAAGAGTTGGCTAATTTTGAGGAGCTACCAGTATTGGTTCAAGAAAACAATATTTTGGTTTCCACTTTTCATCCTGAGTTATCTGCTAATCCTTCTGTACACAGGTATTTTTTAACATTTGTTAGGAGTAATTAATTGCCGCTTTTGCTGGTAAGCGGAATAAAAAATGTGTCCAGCAAATATTTAAGGGAGGGTAGAAATGACAAGACAAGAGATATATCAAAAATTAGTTAAAATAGTTTCTCAAAAGTTACAGGTTCATGAAAGTGAAATAAAGGAAGAGTCTTCTTTTGTTGATGATTTTGGTGCTGATTCTCTTGATTTAGTTGAGCTTATAATGAAAATGGAAGAGGAATTTGGTATAGAGATAACAGATGAGCAAAGTCAAAAAATATTGACTGTTAAAGATGCCATAGATTTTATAGAAATGAAGTTAACTAAAGTATAGAGCAATGTGGTTCTTTGGTAAAAAGAAGGAAGAAAAAAAGAAAGACAATAAAACCCAAAATTTGGAAAAGCAGGATGTTAACCATGTTGCTGTGAGGAAATATTTTAGGATAAATAGGGATATTGGAATAATATCTCCTGATTTACCTGGTTATAAAGCTGTTACAAGGGATATCAGCTTAGGTGGTGCTAAGATAATTATCTCTAAACCTATAAAAAAAGGGAGTATAATAAAAATAGGGATAGAGATGGAAACAGCAAATAAGCCATTAGAGTTATCTGCTGAAGTTGTATGGGCCAATGAATTAGAACCTAATAAAAAATATGAAGTAGGTTTAAAATTTATATATAATAATCCTGCTCAACAACAGAATGTTGAGAAGTATATTCTCTATATTTTAGAAACTCAAAGTAATTGGTATAAGACTATGGAATAGAGGAGATAAAAATGTTTTTATGGAATTGGGATGGAAATAGACAGAAATATAGTTCCAAAGTTTCAGAAAAAAGAATAGAAATATTAGAATCTTTTAAACAGGAAATCGCTGAAAAACTAGCTGCCAAGTATGGTGAAGTTGTTGTTATTCCTTATGGGACAGTTGATTGGTTATCAAGAAACTATCCAATAGTTATTGTTAAGGATTCCAAAGCTATTAGAAATGTTGTTGAATACATAAAAACAGAATTGGGATTTAATTATCTTAATTATATCACTGCAGTGGATTACTATTTGCATAATGTTTTTCATGTTGTTTATGAGTTTACCAAGATTCCTATAAGAGATGAGTCTTTGGCTGTTGAAAATTTTGAGTTTGATGTTGATAAAGATTTGAAAATAAATATTAATTTGACATATAGATTGAGGTTGGTTGTTCCCATAGACAGAGATAACCCTGAAATAGATAGTATAGAAGATATTTATAGAACTGCTGATTGGCATGAGAGAGAAACTTATGATTTCTTCGGAATAGTATTTAAAAATAGAAAAAATGTATTAGAAAAAATTTTAATGCCCAATGAGTGGGAGGGTTTTCCTTTGAGGAGAGATTTTTTTCATGAGAGGATTATTCCTCATCCTTTTGTTGAGGCTTACTATGTAGTTAAGAGAGTTAAGGACTTAAAGGAGGACGAAGCAAAATAATGAATGGTTTAATGTTATTATTTGTTTTCTCCTTTTCTATTTTGTTTTTTATTAAGGCTGAGAATATACCTGCTGAAGAAATTATTGATAGGATGACATTAAGTATTTATGGTTTATCTTCGTATACTTGTAAAATAAAGATAAATGCTAATATTATAGATTATGGGATAAGTGTTGGATTGAATGGTTCTGTTTATTTTAAGGAACCGAATAAGCTTGCTTTGAAGTTGGATGATTTACCTTCTGATGTACAGGATAAATATAGGATTTCATTTACCCAAACTGCTGTTCCGGGAATGGCCTCAAAAACTTATAAAGAAAAATATAAATCTAAGCTTGTTGGTATTAGGAACTTTACTAATAACAGAAAAGTTTATGTTCTATATTTGGAACCTTATAAAAAGAGTAGTGTGAAAAATGTGATGATGTTTGTTGATACTCAGAATTATACTATACCTAAGTCAATAATATTTTACAATGATGGTGGTAAGGTTATAATAGATCAGATTTATGGTAAGATTGGAAATTACTATTTACCTTTGAAGCAGGATGTTTTGTTTGATTTTCCAAAAATCAGAGCCAATTTGACATCTGAGTTTTACAATTACCAGATAAATGTTAATATTGATGACTCTATTTTTCAGACAACTAAAAAATAAATAGTTATATAACGCTGAAATTCATTTAAGGAAAAATTAAATATTAATGAAAGCAATATCTAAAGTAGAGAACAAAAAAGGGCTGAGTTTTATAGATTTAACTGAATCTGGAGATTTATTAGATGATCATGTTTTGGTTGAGGTTGATGCTGTTTCTATTTGTGGTACAGATTTGCATATATATGAATGGGATGAGTGGGCTAAAAATAGAATAAACATTCCACGGGTTATAGGACATGAAGGAACTGGTAGAATATTAAAGGTTGGTAAGCATGTTGAGGGTTTAACTGTAGGCCAAAGGGTTTCCTTCGAAAGTCATATACCATGTTTGAAATGTTATCAATGTAAGACGGGTAAGTTACACATATGTTCTAATCTAAAACTTTTGGGTGTTGATGTCGACGGATTGTTTAGGAAGTATATTGTTGTGCCATATTTTGTTGTTATTCCTAATGATTTGGATCCTGAGGAAGCTGCTATACTTGAGCCTTTGGGTAATGCTTTTCATGCTTTGTCTAGGGTTGATATTAGGGGAAAATTTGTTGGGATCCTAGGTGATGGTCCTATCGCCATGTTTTTGTTCTATTTTGCCCAGAAGTTTGGTGCTTCAAAGATATTCCTGATTGGTGCTAGCCCTTATAGAATAGATTTCGCTAAAAAGTTGAATTACCAAAATCATTTTATTCTTAATTATTTTGAGGATAATATTGTTGAAGTTATCAATAAAGAAACAAAAGGAAGAATGTTAGATATAGTTTTTGAGATGGCTGGTTCAAAAAATACCATAGATTTGGGTGTAGAGTTATTAACTATGGGAGGTAAGTTTGTTGCTTTCGGAATACTCCCTCAAAAAATAGAGTTTGATTACAATCAGATTATATTTAAGTCAATAGATATCTTAGCTATTAACGGTAGACTTTTATTTGATAGTTGGTTTATTATGATTGATACTATAAAAAAAGGTGAGTTGAAAAATTTTGTGACCCATGTTTATGAGTTTGCTGATTATCAAAAACCCTTCGATTTGCTGTTAAAAAAGGAAGCAGTGAAAATAGTTATAAAAGTATGACTTATATTGAATGGGTATTAAGTACTTTGCTTGTAGTTTTCCTTTTTGTGGAGAATTTGATATTTATAAGATTTTGTCTTTCGAATAAAGTTTTTCTTGTTGCTTTATTGAAGTTCTTGACGTTTATCATAGTGATAGTTTCTCTTGGTTATCCATGGTTTTTAGTTTCTTTTGTATTTCTAAATTTATCTATTTCTTTTTTTACAGCTTTTGTATATCAACTTGAATATAGATTTTTTTTTATAAAGTATAAAAGCATAGAATTTAACGATTCTAATTTAATAAAGAAATTATTTGGTGTAAATGATAATTTATTGGTTTCTACCAAATTTTTGGATGAGTTGATTGATTCTGTTTATAATTTATCTGAAAAGAAGATAGGTGCTTTGATAGTCATTGAAAGAAAAATTTCTCTGGATTATTATATTAATAATGGTTATGCTATTAATTCTGATGTTAATGCTGCCATACTTGAAAGTATATTTAACAAGTATTCTCCATTGCATGATGGTGCTGTGATAATAAGGGATGGAAGAATTGTTGCTGCCAAATGTTTTCTTCCTTTAAATACGTCTGATGTTTTGGATGTTGAGGGTAAAGTTTTCCATAGTTTGGGAGCTCGTCACAGAGCTGCTATAGGTATTACGCAGACCACTGATGCTATAAGTATTGTTGTTTCTGAAACTAACTCCTCTGTTTCTTTCTGTGTTGATGGAAAAATAAAGTATAATTTAAATTCAGAAGAACTTTATGATTCCTTGAAAAAAGAGATAATATTTAACACTATTCCTTTTGAGAAAATAGAAAAATTGTCATGATTTCCAAAGAGTTGGAATTGATTTGCATTTTATATGAAAACGAAGAATTAAAAATATCCGATATTGCCAAGAAACTGGGAGTTTCTAATAATACTGCCAAGAAGTTAATTGATCTTCTTTCAAAGCAATATGCTTTTAATATTTTTTTTGATAAGAAAAGACGAACTTATTCTTTGGTTCAACATAAAATAGAGAAACAGTATACTAAGATGGAATTCTGGGCCGATATTTTAATGTATATTTTTTATATAATTTCTAAGTCTGAGGAACAGAAACTTAAGGGTTTAGCTCTTGCTCTTTTTTGTAATTTTTTTAAATTTCGTAAAAAGTTTTATGATTCTAAGTCTACTAAGTTTTTTGATGAAGATATGTTATTTCTAATTGATGACACCTCCCTTTTTTATGTAAAAGAGATGGATTATAACCTTTTTATAAAGATAAAATCTGCTATATCTAATAAAAATGAAGTAAGAGTTACTGTTGTTGATAGACTTAATTCTGGATTTAAGCGGGTTAATATGTTTCCCATTTATTTAGCTTTTCTTAGAAAAAATTGGTATTTAATAGGTTTCTCTGAAAATGAATACATTGTTTTTGATATTAATGATATTAAAGAGATTTTTCTGACGGGTAGGGTGTTGGAAGAGGATGTAGATGTTTCCTTGGAGGATGCTATACCAGAAATAAGAGAATACATTATCCCTAATAAAAAATATTCTGTATTAATCGATATAAGTGATTATATTAAAATCTACGGTATTGGTTTTTTACATCCATCTCAGAAAATTATCAAGAATAAAGATAGAGTTTTGTTACAATTGGAAATTGTTAATCTTCCAATGTTGTTTAGGTGGTTATCTTCTTACGGTAGATTAATGAAAATTGTTGAACCTGAGATAGTTAAACAAAAATATGTCGATTATTTAATGGATATAGTTGATAGTTATGGTTAATGGAAGGGGTGTTAGGATGGTTAGGACGAGGTTTGCTCCATCTCCTACAGGTTATTTACATATAGGTGGTGCAAGAACTGCTCTTTTTAATTATTTATTTGCTAAGAGGAATGGTGGAACTTTTGTTTTAAGGATAGAGGATACAGATTTGGAACGCTCTAAAATTGAATACGAAAAAGAGATCATTAATGATTTGAAGTGGCTTTGTTTAGATTGGGATGAGGGGCCTGACATTGGGGGTAATTATGGCCCTTATAGACAGTCTGAAAGATCAGATTTTTATATCAAAGAACTAAATAAATTGGTTGATAAAGGAATGGCTTATAAATGCTACTGTACTGAAGAAGAACTGGAAGTTCAGCGAAAGTTACAACTAAAAGAAAAGAAACCTCCATTGTATGATAGAAGGTGTTTGAAATTAACTGATAAAAAAAAGCAGGAGTATATTTCACAAGGTAGAAGACCTTCTTACAGGTTTATGGTTCCCCATAAATTTTTGGACTATGTTGATTTAATCCACGGTAAAATGAATGTTGATACTTCTCTTATTTCTGATCCTATAATAGTAAAGAGTAATGGTATTCCCACTTACAATTTTGCTTGTGTGGTTGATGATTATTACATGGGTATAACTCACGTTATAAGGGGAGATGAACATTTGGATAATACTCCTCGACAGATTTTAATATTTGAAGCTCTGGGATATAATTACCCTCATTATGCTCATATACCAATGATTTTAGCTCCCGATAGAACGAAGTTGTCCAAGAGACATGGTGCCACGTCAGTAAGAGAATTGAAAGATATGGGTTTTGTTCCTGAAGCTGTTATCAACTATATTTCGCTTTTGGGTTGGTCTCCAAAAGAGAATAGAGAGATCTTTAATATTCTGGAGATTATAGAAAGGTTTGATTTTGATCATATTTTGGATCATCCAGCTGTTTATGATATTGAAAAAATGAAGTGGTTTAATCATTATTATATTTCAAATATTCTAACTTCTGAAGAGATTATTGGTTATTTAAAATTATTGGGAATTGATGCTGAAGTAGATGTTATGAAGTATAGACAGATAGTAGATTTTGAAAAATCCAGAGTTTATCTCTTACACGAATTTGTTGAAGTCTTTAATATTGTCAATACTAATTTCATAGAATATGATTTATCTGATAAATCTGTTACTCAATTTGTTAATGTTCTTAAAACTATTTATGATGATCTATCTACTATGGATTTATCTTCTGTTCAAGCTGTTAAGGATGGACTTAGATTAATCCAACAAAAGCATGGTTTAAAAACTCCTGATCTGTATAAACCTCTTAGATTGGCTCTAACTAATAAGTTAGAAGGAGTAGAACTGCCTAAAATAATTTACCTTATTGGGAAAGAAAACTTACTTAAGAGGGTACAAAATTTTATAGATTTTGTAGATAAAAAATCTAAGGTTTAAGGGGGAATAAGTTATGGATCTATCTAAAACTGTTAACCTAATGAAAACTGACTTTAGTATGAAAGCTAATTTACCTTTGGTTGAACCTGATATTGTTGATTTTTGGGTAGAGAATAGAATTTATCATAAGGTTCTGATGAAGAATCAGGGTAGAATAAATAAGGTTTTACATGATGGTCCTCCTTATTCTAATGGAAAAATTCATCTTGGGCATGCTTTGAATAAAATATTAAAAGACATAATTGTTAAATATTGGAATTTAAAAGGTTATTATAGTCCCTTTGTGCCTGGATGGGATACACATGGGTTACCAAATGAAAAGGCCGCTATAAATACTTACAACATTGACAGAAAAAAAGTTTCTGAAATTTATATCAGAGAAAAATCTAAGGAAATTGCTGTTTATTATTCTGAAATCCAGAAAGAACAGTTTAAGAGATTGGGAGTATTTGCTGATTGGGATAACCCTTATCTAACTTTAAATCCTTCTTACGAAGCTGGTATAATAAGGGCTTTTGGGAAACTGGTAGAAAATGGATATATATACAGGGAATTGAAACCTGTTTATTGGTGTTATGACTGTGAAACTTCTTTAGCTGATGCTGAAATAGAATACAATGATAAAGTTTCTCATTCTATTGTCGTTTCTTTCAAATTGGATAGTGCGTTTTATAATTTTGAAGATGTTTATGTTTTAGTCTGGACTACTACTCCTTGGACTTTGCCTGCTAATGTTGCTATTGCTTATAAACCTGAATCTGAATATATTATTGTAGAGTATCTAAGTAAAAAGTACATAGTTGCTAAAGAAGCTTATTTAAATTCTGAACAATTGAAATTTCTGAAAGACAATTCAAACATAATATTGAGCTTCAATTCTGATGAGCTTTTTGGATTACGTGCTAAACATCCTTTTGTTGAAAGGGATTCTTTATTGGTTTATGCTACATATGTGGATTTGAATAATGGTACTGGTTTGGTACATACTGCTCCAGGACATGGTTATGAAGATTATATTACAGGTAGAAGATTTGATTTACCAATAATATCTCCCGTTGATGAGGAAGGAAGATTTACTGATGAAGTGGATTTTATAAGTGGTGTTCATATAGATAAAGCTAACGAATTAATCATTGATAGATTATTGAAATCTGGTAATTTATTATGGAAAGGTTCAATTACTCATAGTTATCCTCATTGTTGGAGATGTCACAAACCTGTAATTTTCAGAGCTACTTATCAGTGGTTTTTGGATATTGATGAAATGAGGGATAAGCTAATTTCTTCTTTAAGCAATGTTTCTTGGTATCCTTCTTGGGGTGAAGATAGGATGAAGAAAATGATAGAGAGTCGCCCTGATTGGTGTTTGTCACGCCAAAGAGTTTGGGGTGTATTTATTCCTGCTCTTTATTGTAAAAATTGCGGTAATCATATTTTGGATCCTGATATAATAGAACATATTGCTTCTATTGTTGAAAAGGAAGGTAGCGATGTATGGTGGAAGAAAGAGACAAAGTATTTTATCAACAAGAATTTGGTATGTTCTAATTGCAATGGTAGTGAATTTGAGAAAGAAAAGGATATTTTTGATGTTTGGTTTGAGTCTGCTGTCAGCCATTTTGCTGTTTTATATAATAATTTAGGGCATCCTTGTGAGTTATATTTGGAAGGTTCTGATCAGTACAGGGGTTGGTTTCAGGTGTCTCTTATAACAAGTATAGGAGTTTTGGGATATCCACCCTATAAAAAGGTGTTGACTCATGGTTGGGTACTTGACCATGAAGGTAGAGCTATGCACAAATCTTTGGGTAATGTTATAGATCCTATGGAAATAGTTGAGGAATATGGTGCTGATATTTTAAGACTTTATTTTGCTACTTCGGAATATACAAATGATGTTAGGATGTCAAAAAATACCATAAATTTTGTCACTGAAATGTATAAAAAAATTAGGAATACCATTAGATTTATGTTGGGTAATATTTATGATTTTGACGTTAGTGTCCATAAGTTTAATTTTAGTGAATTGCCTCTCTTAGAAAGGTATGTGATTAATCAGCACTCTGTATTGATAAAAACTGTTGAAGAATATATAGAGAACTTGATGCTTGTTTTTAAGCAGTGTGTGCGGGTTTTAAAAACTGATGGGAGCATTGTTTTTAATTTAGGTGATAAGTATTTCTACGGGAACTTACAACTAATTCCTTACAGG
>JAOABG010000047.1 GCA_026418475.1 bacterium
CCATTTGAAGATCTGCCTGTTATGTTACCAGATGATATAGAGATAACTGGTATGGGTGATTCTCCTTTGGCTCACTCTTCTGATTTTGTTAATACTTCGTGTCCTAAATGTAAGGGGAAAGCTAAGAGAGAAACAGATACGATGGATACTTTTGTGTGTTCAAGTTGGTATTTTTGGAGATATACCAGTCCTTATGAGAATGATAAACCGTTTGATCCTGAGGAATTAGGTTATTGGATGCCTGTTGATCAATACATAGGTGGGATAGAACACGCTGTCATGCATCTGCTGTATTCTCGTTTTCTGAGTCATTTTTTATATGATTTGGGAGTTGTTCCTACTAAGGAACCTTTCAAAAATTTGCTTAATCAGGGAATGGTATGTAAAGATGGTAAAGCTATGTCTAAATCTCTTGGGAATATAGTTTCTATTGAGGAGATTATTGAAAAGTATGGTGCTGATACTGGAAGAGTGTTTGAGTTGTTTGTTGCTCCTCCAGAAAAAGACATAGAATGGTCAGATAATGGTATAGAAGGTGTCCATAGGTTTTTAAACAGATATTTTAAGTATTGTATTGAATTAATAAACAGTGGAGTTTATAGTCACGAGCAAGAAGTTGATCATAAAAAGATATTAAATAAAGTATATAAATCTTTGTATAAGATAACGGAAGAATTCGAAACTCAGAGGTATCATTTCAATACTTCTATAGCAACACTTATGGAAATGTTGAATTATTTAGAGGATAATAGAGATACTGTTAGAAAACTGAATGTTAATCATAGGGAAGTATTGATAAATGTGTTGATAAAGATGTTAGCTCCGTTTGCACCTCATATTGCTGAAGAGCTGTGGAGCTTATGGGGTAAGAAAGATAGTGTTTTTAAGGATAGATGGCCAGATATAAATACAGAGTATCTTGTAGAAGACAGGATAACAATTCCTGTTCAAGTTAACGGTAAGTTACGAGGACAGGTTGAAGTAGAAAATAACGCAGAAATAGACCAAATAATGGAGTGTATAAAAATGGATCATAAAATCTATAAGTATGTAAGTGATAGGACGATAAAAAATGTTGTTTTTGTAAAGAATAAAATAGTGAACATAATTATATAAACGTGATTGTTTGGATTGGAAAGGAAATTTTTGGTGTCAAAAGATAAATTTCTGAACCAAACTACGTCGGTGGATAACATAGAAAACTTCCTGGAAATTTTGGGAAAATTTTATATAATGTTTGACCAAAATAAAATAACTTATAATGAAGATGTTTTAAAGGATGTTTTTTTGCCGAATAATTTTATTAAATCTTTGATTGATAAAGTTAGAAATTTCTATTTTACTAATATGGAAAATATTGATAAAATAAATACCACAATTATTACTACTTCTTTGCATGAGCGAGAGATGAACTTAGAATTCATTATACTCCATAAAGATAATAAATACTTTTTTGTTCTTTCGAATGACAGCTATATTCGCTATGAATTTTTTAGGACTAATATTTTAAATACTCTTTCTCATGAACTTAAGACTCCTTTGACCATAATAAAGGGATATGTACAGTATGTTATGAAATCTTTACCAGAGAAAAATGCTTTAATGAACATTATGTCTGTTATTTTAAATGAAACTTATAGGTTGGAAGAGATAATATCTGAGTTGATAGAAGTTTCGAAATTTTACTCAAATTCGGTTATTATCAAAAAGGATATTTTTTCTGTTAATAGTTTAGTTAATATGGTTATAAATAAGTTTGAGCCTAAAATTAAATCTAAAGGAGTTTCTATGTCTGTGGAAATACAAAATAATGACTTTGAAATTGTTGCAGATTTTGAAAAAATGAAGTACGTTATTTCTGAATTAATAGAGAATTCAATAAAATACGGTAAAGATAAGATTTTTTTGAGATGTTTTGAGGATACCGAAGGTTTTTACTTTGAAATTGCTGACAATGGTAAAGGAATGTCAAAAGAGATTATTAAAAACTTGTTCAACTTGTTTATTAGGACTGAGAATGAGCTTAACAGGAAGATATATGGCCTAGGAGTAGGATTGTTTCTTGTTAAAAAGATAGTTGAAGCTCACGGAGGAGAAGTTTACATTAAATCTAAGATTAATAGGGGAACTAAAGTGACGATATTTATACCGAGGACTTTTTCTGCTGCTGCTAGCCTTTTTGCAGGTGAATGATTATGAAAAATTTTGAGATCTACAAGTATAAAGTCGTTGAAAAAATAAACATTTTAAGTATAGAAGAACGGGAAAAGATATTAAAAGAAGCTGGATACAATTTGTTTAATATTAGTTCTAAGAATGTAACTATTGATTTACTTACGGACAGTGGAACAAGCGCTATCAGTGACTTACAGTTATCCATTATGATGCTGTTTGATGAGTCTTATGCAGGTTCATCAAGCTTTGAAAGATTCTTAGAAAGTGCTCAAAATTTCTGTAATAAAAAATATATAATTCCTGTACACCAAGGTAGAGCAGCTGAAAAGATAATAGCTGATATATTTTGCAAAGAGGGAAATTATGTTTTAAGTAATACTCATTTTGATACTGGGTTTGCTATATACCGATATAAAGGTGCAATTCCTATAAATATACCTACACCTGAGATAAATGATGATAATTTTTGTTTTAAAGGAAATATTGATCTTTCTAAGTTAGAGTATTTACTCACAAGAGAATGTGATAAAATTAGTCATGTTGTTATGACTATTACGAATAATGCTTTGGGTGGACAACCTGTAGATATTGAAAATCTCAAACAAGCCTATTTTCTTGTTAAGCGTTATGATAAACCCTTTATTATTGATGGTTGTAGAATAGCGGAAAATGCAATCCTTTATAAAAGAGCAAAGAACGTGGATTTAAATATACGGGAAATCATACATTCATATACTTTTTTTTGTGATATTTTCTATATGAGTACTAAGAAAGATGGGATTGCTCATATGGGTGGTTTTTTAGCTACTGATGAAGAGAAATGGGTATCCAAAATTAGGCAGTTGGCTATACTTTTTGAAGGTTTTCCTTCATATGGTGGTCTTTCTGGTAAAGATATGGAAATAATAGCTCAGGGATTAAAGGAGGTTCTTTCAGAAGATTATTTGAATGATAGGATAAGTCAGGTGGCTTTTTTGGGGTCGTTACTTCATGGTGAGGGAATACCTGTAATAAGGCCTTTTGGGGGGCATGCTGTATTTGTAGATGCACAGAAATTTGTTGAGCATATAACTCCTGATGATTTGGTGGGGCAGAGTTTGGTTGTGGAACTTTATAGACTAGGAGGAATAAGATCTGTTGAGGTTGGTAACCTTATGTATGGGAAAGATGCTATTAAAAATCTTGTTAGGTTGGCTATACCTCGTAGAGTTTATACATATAACCAATTGGAGTATGTTGGCGAAATTTTTAAAGAAATAAAAAATAATAAAAAAAGTTTAACTGGTTTTGAAGTGGTTTCATCAGATCCTTTAGTTCCTCATTTCACTGCTATTCTTAAGCCGAAGAAGATAAGCTTATAGGTTTTTGGGGTTGTTAATTTTTTGTTAATTTTTTTTCCAAAAACTTGACAAAATACTATTTTACGATATAAATTTAAGAGGAGGCAGAGAGTGTATCAAGTGAGAGTTTTTTTTGATATAGAAAATAGTAAAGTAGAAAAATTTATAAGAGATATTATTTGCAATTATAGAGGATTTGATTTAGCAGAAAGAATAGAACAGTGCCAGTTAATATTTACTGACAAGGAAACAAAATATACCATAATAAATAGTGATAATTTTATTTTTTCTCCATCTGCACCTACTTTAAGTAAAACAGTATTTGTTGTTAAGGTTATAGAAAAGATTAACAATGATGATTTCGAGTATTTAAATCAGAGTGATTTGCCAGTTTTAATTGTTGATTTCAATGAACCTGTAAAGACATCTGCAAATGTTAGAAACGTCCTAATTTTTTGTAAGAGAATTTTTCAAAGTGTGTATGCTGATGACGTATTGACTCTAAAAAAGAAAATAGAAGAATTAGATAATAAACTCATTGTTATTAGTAAAGATTTACAAGAAACTTTGGAAGAGATGATATTAAGGTTATCATTGGCTGTGGAAGCACGGGATTATCTTACGGGGGATCACGTAAAAAGGGTCGCTAACTATTGTAAAGTGATAGCTGAGTATATTGGGCTTTCCTCTGATTTGGTTAACAAAATTTATTTAGCAAGTCCTCTGCATGATGTTGGTAAACTTGGTATTCCAGATAATATACTTCTTAAACCTGGTAAACTCACATCTGAAGAGTTTGAAGAGGTTAAAAAACATACTCTAATAGGGGCACAGATACTTTCAAATTCTAAACATGATGTTATAAAAAAGGCTGAGATAATAGCTCTGACACATCATGAAAAATATAATGGCACAGGGTATCCTTTGGGATTGAAAAAGGAAGAAATACCAATAGAAGGTAGGATAGTTGCTGTTGCAGATGTTTTTGATGCTTTGACTACAAGAAGACCATATAAAGAGCCATGGACAGTGGAAAATGCAATACTTGAAATAAAAAGAGAAGCAAACCAACATTTTGATCCTGAAATTGTTAACGCTTTTATTAAGTGTATTAAGAAGATAGTTGAAATTAAACATACTTTTTCTTGTTAGGAATTTTTACTATAGTTTTTAATTTGATTATTATTCTATTTTTTTTATTTCTTTTTCTATTATCAATTCTATACAATTTTCGGTTTCTTTAACCAGAAATTTTGAACACAAGTAAGTGAGTATGTGAATCGTTAGCCCATTCTTTGAAAAATTTTGAAGAATATATTCGCTTATTTTGGTAGAGATATTTATTTTTAGGAGTATTGTTTGAGCATCAGCTTCTAAATTAAATCTTGTTGTTATATGGTTTTTTTTATTTATATCTATTAGCAAGTTGATTGCTTCAGAAACGATTAATTTTATGTTTTCTATTTCTTCAAGAGTTATTTTTTGGGTTGATAGTAACCCTGAAACTACAAGCCTGGGTATTATTATTATGTTTTCTTGTGAAGGAAAAGTTATAGTTATTTCGAGGTTAGTTTTTATGTTTTCCACAGTTTTCACATGTTCCCTCTAAATATATATTTACTTTTTCTACTGAGAAACTATGAGAAGTGATTTCTATTTTTAGTTCTTTGAGAGGTATGTCAAAAATTTTTTTACATAGTTTGCAGTAAAAATTTAAATGTTCTTCTTCTATGAAATCAAATCTCTGTTCTTCTTTTATTTTTATATCGTGAATTATTTTTTTTTGTAAAAATAGATTCAGGTTAAGATATACGGAGGTTTTAGATAGTGTTGGTAATTCTTGTTTAAGGTGGGAGTATATTTCATCTGCAGTGGGGTGAGTCTTATTTTTCATGAGGTATTCCAATATTTTTACTCTTATTATCGATGGTTTTATATTATTTTGTTCCAATATTTTTTTTACTTTCATTGCTCTAACTTTTTGTTGTTTTTTATTATTGATAAATTTTTGTTAATAAGTAAATCAATTTTGATGGATATGGAAAAAAGTAAATCTGAGATTCTATTTACTATTTTTAGGATCAATGGGTTTATATCATACTTGGAAGTTGTTTGTAGTAATATTGGTTCTACTTCTCTACATATTGATCTGGCTAAGTGTAAAGAGGAACTGTATGGATCGTTCCCCGGGATTATAAAGTTTTTGAGTTGTGGTAATTCTTCCCATATTTTGTCTATTTGTGATTCTATATACTCAATATCTTTTTCTTCTATTCTTTCTATATTTTCCATATTTGTTCCGGCTAGATCTGTCATAATTTTGAAACAAATTATTTGTAGTTTTTCTAATTCGTTTACTATCTCTTTTAGTTTTGCTCTAATACTTTTTCTCTTTATTGAATTTATTAATGATTTGGAGAATCCTATGAACGATATTAATGTATCTATTTTACCGTAGGACATTACTAGGGGATCATTTTTAGGGACTGTTTCTCCGCTATAAAGTTTTGTTGAACCTTTATCTCCAATTTTTGTATATATTTTCATTGTTTTTTCTTGAATATTTTGTCAAAGAAACTTTTTTTGTTATCTTCTTTTGATTCTGAAAACAGGTGTTTAATTGATTCCAATGCTTTGGTTTGTTCTGGTGATAGTTTTTTGGGAAATACTATTTTTAATCTTATTATAAAATCGCCTTTTTTGTTGGAATCTTTGATTGGCATACCTTGATTTTTTATGACTATTTCTGAGCCCGGTTGTGTTGATGGAGGAATTTCTGCTTCTATGTAACCACTGATATGTGGAACTTTTATTGTTGTTCCCAATATTGCATCTATGAAGTTTATGGGGTATTCTATTATTAAATTGCTATTTTTTCTAATTAGAAATGGATGTTCTAATATTTTTATTTTTATGTATAGATCTCCATTTCTACCACCATTTACTCCTTCATTTCCTTGCCCTTGGATTAATAGAACCTCTCCATTTTCTATTCCTTTAGGAATATTTATTTCTATTTCTTTTTCTTGTTGTAAATATTTGTTACCTTGGCATGTTGGACATATTCTTTTGGGAGTGTATCCCCAACCATGACATTGATCACATGTGTATGTACTTACAACTGTTCCCCATAAAGACTTTGTTCTGTAACTAACTTGTCCGGTCCCTTTACATTTTTCACATTTTATCAATTCCTCTTTAGGAAATCCCAATCCTTGGCATTGATGACATACTTTCTTATCGGGTATTTTTACTTTTTGTGTTTTTCCAAAGTATGCATCTTCTAATGTTATTTCTAAGTTTAATGTTATATCTTTTCCTTTCTGTGGTCTATATAGTTCGTCTATGGGATTAACTCTGTTGTAAGTAGTTGATTTGAAGATAAAGTCATCGAATAACTCTGAAAAGATGTCGAAAATATCTGATGTTTGAACATTTCCTTGATAAGTATTTTCTATCTTCCCATAGCGATCATATATTCTCCTTTTTTCTGGATCACTTAATACTTGAAAAGCTTCATTTATCTCTTTGAATTTTTTTTCTGCTTCTTCTTTATTCTCTGCTACATCGGGATGGTATGTTTTGGCCAATTTTCTATATGCTGTTTTTATTTCTTCTTCTGAGGCGTTTCTACTTACTCCAAGTACTTCGTAATAATCTTTCATACTCTATTTAGCTCTCTTTTTTCTTTTTGAACCATGATAATATATCTTCATCTGTAACTTTTTTGATTTGTTCTAATATTGAGGAATCCTTGGCTTTCTGTTGAGAAGGGCCTACTTCGTTTGAGGTTTTTTCTTTTTGTTCACTTATTTGTTTTTCCATTATGTTATATAATTCTGTACCTAGAGCAAAATTTATACTTCTCAAGTCTTCTGTTAATTTTTTTATTTCTTCAAATTTTTTGGAATCCATTGCTAATTTCAGTGCTTCCATTACTTTTTTGGCTTTTTCAAGCATTTTTAGATCCAGTAAATCGGAGTGATTTCTTATTATGTTTTCTGCAGAATCCAATTCCACACCAGCTTGGGATAATATCTGTTGTTCCTCTCTTACTTTTCTATCTACTTGAGCATATTTTGAAGCTTCTTCTAACATTCTCTCTACTTCTGTTCTTTCTAGATGTAAAACAGAATGTATTACTACTCTTTTGTTTATTTCCTGTTGCTAAATCTATTGCACTGACATGTAGTATCCCGTCTGCATCTATCTCAAAGGTTACTTCTATTTTGGGTACTCCTTTTGGTGCTGGTGGAATACCTACTAAATCAAATCTTGCCAATGATTTGTTATACTTTGCTAACTCCCTCTCTCCTTGTAAGATATGTACTTCTACTACTTGTTGTCCATCTTGAACTGTGGTAAATATTTTTGTTTTTTTCACTGGTATTTGGGTGTTTCTCGGAATTACCTTAGTAAACCCTCCACCTGCTGTTTCTACTCCTAATGATAGTGAAGTGACATCAAGTAAGACCATTTCTTTAACATTTCCTTCTATAATTCCTGCTTGTATTGCGGCACCAATTGCTACTACTTTATCTGGGTCTATATCTTTTCTGGGTTCTCTGTTGAATATCTTTTTTGCCATTTCTTGAACCATTGGCATTCTTGTTGCTCCACCGACCAAGATTATATCATCTATTTGATTATATCTCAGATTGGCTGCTTTGAACGATTCTTCTACAGGTGTTCTTAATCTTTCTACCAAATCTTTTGTCATCTCTTCAAATTCTTTTCTTGTTAAGGAGTAACTTATGTGTTTTGCACCTGTGGCATCTGAGGTTATGAAAGGGATTTTTATTGTTGTTTCTTCTTTAGTTGAAAGTTCTATTTTAGCTTTTTCTGAAGCTTCTAATATTTTTTGTAGGGCCTCTTTTTGTATTTTTAAATCTATTCCATATTCTTCATAGAACTTATTTACTATCCAGTTCATTATCCTTTCATCCCAATCATCTCCACCTAGGAAGTTATCTCCTGCTGTTCCAAGAACTTGGTAGATACCTTCCCCTATTTCTAAGATTGATACATCAAATGTTCCTCCTCCCAAATCGAAAACTACTATTGTTTGTATTTTTTGTTGCTTATCGAAACCATATGCCATGGCTGCAGCTGTGGGTTCGTTAAGGATTCTGACTACTTCTAATCCTGCAATTGTTCCAGCATCTTTGGTTGCTTGACGTTGAGCATCATCAAAGTGCGCGGGCACTGTTATAACAGCTTTATCTATTTTTGTTTCTAAATAACTTTCGCAGTCCAGTTTCATTTTTTGTAGTACCATCCCAGATATTTCTTGTGGAGTGTACTCTTTGTTATCTATTTTAACTTTGTAATTGGTTCCCATTTTTCGTTTTATGCTTTTAATTGTTCTATCTGGATTTATAATTAACTGTCTTTTGGCAAGTGATCCAACTATTCTTTCACCTGTTTTTGTAAAGCTGACTATAGATGGTGTTAGATATTCTCCTTCAGAATTGGGTATAACAGTTGGCTTACCACCTTCTATTATTGCCATTACACTATTTGTTGTGCCAAGATCTATGCCTAAAATTTTTGGCATAATTACACCTCACTTTGATTTTTTAGTTTAAAAACTTTGACTGAAGCTGGTCTTATAACTTTATCCATTAGTTTGTAGGCTGGTCTGTATTCGTGAGATATTATGCTATCTTTTTCTTGTTGCTCTGTTTCTTCTGTTTCTATTGCTTCATGCACTGATGGATCAAATTGATCTCCTACATTTGATTTAATAATTTCTAACCCTTCATTTTTTAAGACATCAATTAGCTGAGTGTATATTAATTCTATACCTTTTATTATTTCCTCTATGTTTTGTGTGTTTCTTATTGATTTTAGGGATATTTCAAAACTATCTATAACTGGTATTAAGTTATATATTATTCTTTCTTTTGATTCTCTTTTAAGTTTTTCAAAATTTTTTTCTGTTCTGTGTATGTGATTTTCATATTCTGTTTTTATGTCTCTGTATGCTGTGCTTAGCTTTTGATATCTGTCAATTAATTCTTGATATTTGGATTCATACTCTTGGATTTGTGTTTTAAGCTCCTTTTCTAAATTCTCTTTTTCCTGCTTTATTTTTTCATACTCTTCTGTTGAGAATTCCTCTTTTAAAGCCTTGACTTTTTCATGTTCTTTTTCTATGTAATTACTTAATTCAGAGATCTTTTCTTCAAAAATTGAACATATTAGCCTAAATAGATCGTTAATTTTATATATGTCTTGGGTTTCTTTGATTTTTTCTAATGATTTTTGGAAGGTGTTTAAAAAATCGTATTTTTGTATAATTTCTTCTATATATTGTATATTTCTTTGGATTTTGTTTTCCATATTATTCCTCTCTTTCTTTTTATTATTTCTGACAGGAGGAATATAAATACCAAGGTTATTGTTATTGTTGAACTTACAGGTACATTAAATATGAATGAAACAAAGTATCCTGATAAGAATGAGGAAAAGCTTAACGTTGAAGTTAAAAGTATGCATTTTTCAATACTGTTTGAGTTTTTAATCGCTATTGTTGCAGGTATTGTAAATATTGCAATTAACAATATTATTCCCATTGCTTTTATTGTGAATACTATAGCTAATCCTATTAATGATAAAATCAATATATTAAACAAGTCTGTTTTTATTCCTATTATTTTACTGTACTCTTCATCTAATATTAAGTTTTTTATTTCTCTGTTGAATACTATATAAATTATTATACAAGTTAAAGAAAAAATTGTGGATATTATTATATCTGAATTATCTGTAAATAATATGTTACCAAAAAGGTAGAAAGAAATTGTTGATGAGTAGATGTTTGACAAGTTTATTAATATTATACCTATTGATACTCCTATAACCCATATTATTGATAGTGCTATTTCTTCATTAATTTTCTTATTCTGTTTTATGTAATGAATTAGTATTGATGTTAAGAATACAAATGGTATTGAAGTTATAACTGGACTTACTTTTAATATATTTGATAATGCTACACTTGCAAGTAAAGAGTGTGATATACTTCCTGCTATTGAGGCCATTTTTTTTAATACCACTATTGTTCCTATTATACCTGTTATTATACTTACATTTATAAAAAATAATAATAGTTGAATATCCACAATAATTTATTTTGACGATATTAATTTTTTACCTCTTGCTAGCTAATAAATGTTTTGTTTAAGGATTTTATGGAGGTTATTTAATTTTTTTGTAGAACTTTAAAAACATGTTATCTGAGGTTGTTTATTTGGTATTGTTAATAGGGGTATTGATATTCAGTTTAGTTGCTATTTTTAGTAGGGAAATTTTTAAGGCAGCTGTTTCGTTGGTTTTTGCTTTTATATTTCTTAGTGGTATGTATTTACTTTTGGGTGCAGAATTTCTTGCTGTTATCCAGCTTATAATATACGCTGGTGCCATTGCTATCCTAATACTTTTTGCCATAATGCATACTCCTGCGAAGATAGAGAATTTGGGTGATGCCAAAATTTTTGACTATAAACCACATTATATCAATGCTTTTATAATCGGAATTATTATTTTTTCAATACTCATTTTTATAGGGATGGTTATCTTAAATGAATTAAATGTAAATGTTAACAATTATAAAGTTACGTTGGTAGACTTTGCTAATGCTCTTTTCAATATAAAGGATTTTGATAATTATGGAGGTAGGTTTGTTTTAGTCTTTGAGCTTGCTGGAATATTGATACTTGCTTCTATTATTGCTGCTATAACTGTTGCAAAAAAGGAGTAGTTATGGATAATATACTGGTAATAACAACATTTATTGTTAGTTTGATAATGATAACTGCTGGATTGGTTGGTATTATATACAGGCGAAATTTGGTTGCTATCCTAATATCTATAGAAGTTATACTTAACGCTATAAACCTTGACTTCGTTATGTTTTCTAGATTGAAATCAAATATGAATCAACTTGTTGATGGTCAAACTTTTGCACTTTTTAACATATTGATTGCTGCAGTTGAAATAACAGTCGGATTGGCCATAATATTTGCCATAAGAAATGCAATGCAAACAAGTGATATTGATAAATTGAGTAATATCAAAGAAACAACAGAAGATTAGTATTCTTTTTTCTTTGTTTTATTTTTGAATTGGAAGGGGGAGTATAGATTGAATATTGTTATTTTTTCCTCGGGATCATTATCTTTGGGAATTGTTGAATACATTTTTGAGAATTTTCCTAACTTTATTTTGATAACAAAAAGTGATAAACACCAAGGT
>JAOABG010000048.1 GCA_026418475.1 bacterium
GGCCTGGACCAATTGAAAGTGGATTGGTTAAAAAATTTATTGAATCCAAGCATGACTCTTCCAAAATAGAATACTTGCATCCTGACTTGGAGGAAATACTTAAAGAGACTTATGGTGTCATTGTCTATCAGGAACAGATAATGATGATAGCTAATAAATTTGCTAATTTTTCTCTCTCTCAAGCTGATGATCTGAGGAAAGCAATGGGTAAAAAGAAACCTGAAATAATGGAAAAATACAGAGAGATATTTATCAAGGGTTGTATTGGTAATGGATATTCTGAAGAATTGGCTAAACAACTATTTGATATAATAGAAAAGTTTGCAGGGTATGGTTTTAATAAATCACATTCAGCAGCTTACGGTATTATAACTTATATAACTGCATATTTGAAAGCTAACTATCCTTATGAATACTTGGCTTGTCTTCTTAAAAGTGTTGAGGGTAACCCCAAAAAACTTAAAGTCTTTCTTAAAGAGTGTTTTGAAAAAGATATTAAAGTTTTACCACCCGATATAAATAAGAGTAATGAAAATTTCGATATTGAGACAAGAAATGGAAACAAGTATATTAGATATGGGCTTTTGGGTATAAAAGGATTGGGCGAAGCTGTTGTTAATGAAATAATAAAGAAAAGGAAAACACCGTTCCTTGATATATATGACTTCTATAATAGAGTCAGTCATCAAGTAGTTAACAAGAAAGCACTTGAAGTTCTCATTCTTTCTGGATGTTTTGATAGTATTCATCCCAATAGGATGGAGTTATTTTCAAAAATTGATGAAATAATTAACAAATCTAAAAGTAAAGTTTCTTCTTTATTTGTTGATAAAAGGATAGAAAATGCAGCTCAAAAAATAGACGAAATTGAGATCCTGAAGTTGGAAAAAGAGTTCTTGGGAGTGTATTTGTCTGATCATCCTCTGAATAGGTTGCAATTGAATGTAAAAAAGAGAATATCCGATGTTAAAGAAGAAAAACAGAAAGATGTGGAAATTGTTGGAGTTATAACTAATTTGCAGGAAAAGATAACAAAAAGAGGGAAAATGGTTATATTCGACTTGGACGATCCATCCGATAGTATTGAGGTTGTTATCTATCCAGATGCCTATCAAGAAAATAAGCAAAAAATAAGGGAAGGTAACGTTGTTATTATAAAAGGTGAACTTTATTTCGATAAAGCAGAGGATATAGAGGAAGAATTATTCAGGGTTATATGTCATAAAGTTTTCGATATATCTGAAAAAAGTGTACAACAAGATCAAAAGGTACATCATAATGGAGTAAAGTATAAACTTAATTTTTTTGTTGAAGTAATTCCAAATTTCCCTGAGGAAGATTACTATAAATTTATTAATGTTTTATCCAACTTTACTAAAAATGATGGCGAGATGATACTGAATTTTGAGATATATCAAAATGATAAATGTGAGAGTATAATTAAAGAAAAGTATTTGGACTGGGATGCTTACTTCACCATTTCAAATATATTAAAAAGTCAATATCCTGATTTGGAAAGATATATTAAAATTATACCGGAAATTATTTTAGAGTGAAAAATTAAAAAAAATTTAAATAATTTTTAAATAAAATGTAACATTTTGTCAAATTAATTGTGTTAATAATCCTAGAGTGGTGATATGTATGTTCAAAATAGTTAATGAAAATTTTAGTAGATCGGATGGAATAAAAATGTTAAGCGAAATTGGTTCTGAGGTATCTTCTGAGAAAAACATATCTTCTGAGAAAATAGGATATCAGTCGAATACAACTGATGTTTTTAAGGGTAATTATATTTTACCTGAAAATGCTGGAGAGATAAAAAAAATGGTTATGAGTTATGATGTAAGAATGACGGAAAAGATGAAGAAAGAATATTTTGATGCTCTGAAAACTTTCTTAAAAGAAATACCAGGAAAAATCTATGTAGTTGTTAGTAGTGAGAGTTACCAGGAGTTATACAATCAAATCAGTTCTAAAATAGATAATGAAATGTTGAATAGGGTTGTTATAATTAAGAGTGATATTTATCCTTCTATTTGGGCACGGGACTCGATACAAGTTTTTGTGAATTATAATCAGAAAAATGAAGAGGTGACTGTTGCTAAGCCAGATAGAACTTATTATCCTTCTCCTCATGACAGTATAGTTTACAAAATTGTTGCTGAAAATACGGGTTCTAAATTTACCGAGCTTCAAAAGTTTGCCATTGACGGTGGTAATACTATTGCTACGAAAAACTACATTTTTATTGGAATTGACTCTATCAGGGAATCAATGCTAAAAGGGCTTGGTAGATTAGAAAATGGACAAACTTCTTTAGATAAAGCTAAACAGGAATTCATTAGATTTTTCGATGAGAATTTTCCTAATCAAAAGTTGTTTATTGTTGGAGATAATAAACAGCCTGTTTTTCATATTGATATGTTCCTTACCATTTTAAGGGATGATGATGAAAAGGTGGCTTTATTAGGTAATCCTGATTTGAGTCTGGAGATGCTTAATGATTCTGAGTATGATCCCTCAAAATATAATAAATTTGATATAGAAAAGTTTAAGGAAGATGCTACATATTTTGCTGATCAACATAGAGAAGAGTTGAAAAAGATAAAAGAAAAACTGGAAAAGGAAGGGTTTAAAGTTATAGATGTTCCTATTGTTATACCTCGTGGTCCTGGAATTTTTATGACATATAACAATATGTTGTTCAGTGGAAATAGGGCTTTTGTACCAAAATATGGAATGGAAAAGATGGATAGTTTTGTTCAAAATATTTTAAAGGAAAATGGTTTTGAACCAATTCCCATTGATGTTACCAATATAACAACTTGGATGGGAGCCATTCATTGCATAACTAATGTTATAGATAGGTATGATACCGAAAAGTCTGTTTGAAAAATAGAATATTTTTGAAGGAATAGATAATATAGAGTTTAAATTTCTATAATGTGGATATTTATGTGGATATAGGTAACACTCACACTGTTTTTGGTATTTTGACCAATACTACCAATGAAGACATGAAAAAGAGTATTGAAAATGATTTGAATGAGTTGAGATTTTCTACCAGAAACATAGAGACTGCCGAAGATATATACAGTAGGCTATACCCTTTTTTAATAGGTTTTAATAATTTGGTACATTGTGGTAAGTTTAAGCTGAATAGTTTTGTGGTTTCTTCTGTTGTACCTCAAATTAATTTTGTGATTGATAGATTTGTTGAGAAATATATTGATTGTGATAATGTTTGTTGGGTTGAAGCAAGGAATGATTTAGGTATTGATTGGCAGACTGATGATTACAAGCAAATGGGGGCTGACAGGGTTGCTGACATTCTTGGAGCTATTTATCTATTTGAGGATAATTTTGTTATAGTAGATTTTGGAACTGCTATAACTATTGATGTTATTGTTAATAGAAAATACGTTGGGGGATCGATATCACCAGGATTTATGCTCCTTGTAAAATCTTTATTTCAGGAAACTGCTAAATTACCTATGGTTGAGATAAAACCAACTTTCAGGTTAGTGGATAATACAACTATAGGTCAAATTCAGCTGGGTACAGTTGATATAATGTGTAGGGGAATAAACTCCGTAATAAAAGAACTCAAGCAAAGATATGGTGGATTAAAGATAATACTTACTGGAGGAATTTCTTCTATAGTTAAGGAAATTATAGAAGGGGACGATGTAATCCCTAAGTTGCAATTTATTGGTATGAGTTATTACTTAAAAATAATTAAGTCAACCACTAAAGGAGGTGGAGTGTGATGCTAAGGATTATGGTGGTCCTATTGATAGTTATTTCTGTATCAGTATTCCCATTATTTGCTAATAAAGATAATAAGGAAGATGAAACATCAAAGAGTAAATGCTGTTCCACTTGTGTAAGCTCTTCTAAGGAAGTTGTTGAAATGAAAAAGACGCTGTTGTCCAAGTTTATTTTTGAGGAGTTGTTATCTGGGAAAACTATAAACGCAGATCTTTCTTCTTCCAAAGGTGTGATGGTTTTTGTTGATAAAGAAAGTGTAAGAGATTACAATCAGGTTAATAATTTTTCAAAGTGGTTGGAGCAAAAAAAGCTCGATGTTAAAGTTTATACTGTGTTAAATGGTCAGGACAAAAATGAGCTGAAAGCTTTAGCAAAAAGTAATAATATTTTGTCAGCTTTGTGGGGACCTTCGTTGGTCACCGAAATGAAAGTTGAAAAATACCCAGTGGCTTATTATGTTGTTAATGGTGTTGTTGTTGATAAAACAGATAAGCTAAGTGTTGGCCATTTGAAACAGATGGTTTGGTGTGAAAATTGTAAAAATGTAAAAACAGAAAGATGTTGTGAAGGTAACAAAAGTTCAGTGAAAGACCCAAAGTCAGGGGAAAGCTCAAAAAAAGTCAAAAATGGAAATAGTGAAATGAAAAAAAGTGAATCCAAAGATAGATGTACTAAAGACGGTTGTTGCGGTGGGAACTGCAACTGCGGTGCAAACTGCAAATGCTGATATTTTGTGATTATATGAGTTTGCGACGGTGGTTCGCCGTCTTGAGCTTATAAACCACACCATATAATACCAGTCCGAATGGATATACCGAAGGTATATCCATTCGCTCGTGCTACCGGTGGTTAGAAAACCACCGGTAGTAGTCCAATTACATGATAAGAAAAGTAATTCAAATAATAAAGGGAATAATAAAAAATATAAAAAAGCCAAACATTACACAAAAAGATGATCTAGTTTTGGAATTGAGTAAACAATTTAAATTAAATAAAGAGCAAGATAGATCGGCAGAAAAAAAATTAGTTACCAGTGAGAAAGCCAAGAAATTTTTGATAATATCTAGGCGTTATTTTTCTCTTTCGGGAGATGGTAAACTAAAATTGGAGTCTCTTTCAAAGAACAAAAAAATAGAAAAGCTTTCAAAATTGATAGAGGGTGATGTACCCTTATTTTCATCTGCTAATGATGTTTTGGATTACTTTGAAAAAAAATATGGTTTGGATAGATTTAAGTTAGCTATGTTTTCAGCTTCCAATAGATCTGATTTTTACTATAGAACAGTAAAAATGGTTTCAGGAAAAAAAGAGAGAGCAATATTAATACCTTCCAAATTTGCAAGAAAAGTCCAAAAAGTTATTCTGAATGATATACTTTCAAAATTGGAGTTTCCACCCGAATTTTGTGGATTTGTTAAAAATAGAAGTATAAAAGATGCGGTTTTTAATCATATAGGTAAGAATGTGCTTTTGTCTCTTGATATAAAGAACTTTTTTGATAATACTTCGGATTATAAAGTATATAGAGCTTTTAAATTTGTTTTGGGGTACCCCCATGAAGTTTCCTTATTCTTAACAGGTCTAACAACTGCAAATATTATTCATACTGAAGATCGTGTTAAGAGAAGGGTTATTCCTACTGGTAGCCCAACAAGCCCTTGTATTGCAAATCTCTGTATGATTCCAATTTTTGATAAGATGAAACAAAAGTTAGGCCAGATAGCAAAAAACAATAACTTAGATCTACATTTTTCTATTTATGCCGATAATATCGTGATTTCATATAATCCTTTAAATCAAGCCTTTTCGAATCAGGATTTAAGAATCATAAATAATAACATAGTTGATTCAATCAGAAGTATTCTAAAGAAAAGTAAATATGAATTGAACGAAAACAAAACGAGAATAATGAGAAAAAGGAAGAAGGTTTTGGGATTGGTTGTAAATAAAAAGCTTAACATTGACAGAAAATATTACAAAAATCTAAGGGCACAGGTGCATAATTTTTTATACAAAAAGCAAAATTCCGTTGACAATTACAGTTCTTCTGATCAATACCAAAAAATAGTTCAGCATCTTAAAGGAAAGCTGGGTTATCTGAGGTTTATAAACCCAGGTAAATACGAGGCTATACGTAGAAAATACTGTGAAAAGATTCCAGAAATATTTAACTCTCACTAAAGTCTTATGGATAATGTTATTCAAAAAATAACAAAGACGGATATATATGTTAGGTATTATGAAACTGACCGTATGAAGATTGTTCATCATTCGAATTATTTCAGATATTATGAGCTTGCAAGATGTGATTTTTTTATCCAGAAAGTTATCCCGTATTCAATTTTGGAGGAAAAATATTTTATTATGAGTCCTCTTTTATCTGCTTATTCAGAGTTTTATAGACCTCTAAGGTTTGAAGATGTATTTTCTGTGGTCACATTTGTTTATGATTTTAGTGATGCTAAGATTGTTTTTGGGTATTTGGGTTTATATCAGGTTAATACAATAGATGATTGTGGTAATTTGATATTGGAATATCTAAATAATGGTATGAGAAAGCTCAATGGGTTAGTTTGTTTTGGAAAAACTGAGCATACTTTTGTGGATTCCAAGAATTTCAAGCCTGTAAGAGGAAAGGTGTTTATAGAAGAGAAGGGAGATACTTTGTGTAATCTTATAAGGGGGATGCGGCTGTAGCTCAACAGGATCAGAGCATGTGACTTCGGATCACAAGGTTGTGGGTTCGACTCCCACCAGCCGCGAAAAGCATGAATGGACTTGAAAATATTGGTGGGACTTAGTGGGATGGTTATATTGGTTTCATCTTGGATTCCACAAACGTGGGAGACTATAAAGACTAAGACCTGTTCACTTAACATAAACTTTATAATTCTTTACACTATTTCTTCATTTCTTTTAACTATCTATTCTCTGCTTATTCATGATATGGTTTTTACTGTTTTAAATTTACTTGCTTTTATTCAGAGTGGAGTTAACTTATTTGTCAAATTATGGTATAAAAGTTAAGTAATGACTATGGATAAGAATGATAAAGTTATTTTTGAAGTTATATGTCCTCCTTTGAATTGGCAATATGCAAAGAAAATGGAATTCATTCAAAGGATATCCAAAATAATGATTAAGAACAATATTGTATATTTAAATTTGCCTGAGATAGTTGATGAAAATAGGAATGGAGATAGGACTTTTAAGTTTTCTCCCAAAATGAAAAATTATATTTTTGCCAGAGAAGTGGTTAGTTATGCTAAAACTGAATTTAATTATAATATAGAGCCAATTATTAATATTGTTGTTCCTTTAATTCCCAAAGAGAAGTTTTTGGATCATTTTGATGAGATTTATGGTATGGGTTATAGGAATTTCATATTTGTTGGTAAAGATAGGTCTGATATTGAATATCCAGGTTATGAGGTAACTGATGCCACTTATATTATAAAAAGCAAGTATTCTGATGTTAGGGTTGGAGGTATTGTCATTTTTCATAGAGATAACGAACTTAAAAGGCTTATTAAAAAAATGGGTGTTGGAATGGATTTTTTTGTTTCTCAGATAATATATGAAACTGTGGATTTAAAGAGTTTTTTGAGTTCTGTTTTTGATGTTGATATTTCTATTTATGTTTCTGTTGCTCCTATATGTAGTTATAAAGAGTTAGACTTTCTCAGATGGTTGGGGGTTAACCTTGAACAGGTGAAATTTGTTGAAAATGATATTAAAACTCAATCATTGAATTATATAAAAAAGGTTGTTATTGATTTGTTAGAAATTAATTTGTTAAATATTTATAAAAGGAAGGGTACTTTTTTGGGTGTTAATGTGGAACATATAACATATAGTAATTTGGAGGTTGTTGATAGTATTATAGGAATGATAAGTTTGAAGATGGAGAATCTGAAGTTATTGAATAGATCTCCGCTTTTCCGGTCAGGCGGAGTATAAAATGGATGAAGGAGGGTATTATGGAACTGGAAACAACTCAAAAGGAACAAATATTAAAGACGGTTATTTCTCAGATAGAGAAAGAGTTTGGGAAAGGCAGTATAATGAAGCTTGGGCAACAGGAAAGAATGGTTGTTGAGGCTATTTCTACTGGTAGCTTATGTTTGGATTTGGCTTTGGGTGTTGGGGGATTTCCGAGGGGTAGAATATCTGAGATATTTGGTCAAGAGTCTTCGGGAAAGACAACTTTAGCACTCAGTGCTATTGCAAATGCTCAGAAAAATGGGGGTATTGCTGCTTTTATAGATGCTGAACATGCTCTTGATCCGGAGTATGCCAGAAAATTGGGTGTTGATATTGATAATCTTTATATTTCTCAGCCGGATAGTGGTGAGCAGGCACTTTCAATAGTTGAGATGCTTGCTAAAAGTAACGCTGTTGATATAATAGTTATAGATTCTGTTGCTGCTTTAGTACCGCAGGCTGAGATAGAAGGGCAAATTGGGGATCAATTCATAGGATTACAAGCTAGACTGATGTCTCAGGCTCTCAGAAAATTAACTTCAATAGTTGGTAAATCTAAAACTGCAGTGATATTCATTAATCAGATTAGGGAGAAGGTAGGTGTAATGTTTGGTAATCCAGAAACTACTCCAGGTGGAAGAGCTCTCAAATTCTATGCAAGTGTTAGAATAGAGCTCAGAAAGATAGATAACATAAAGAAAGGAGAAGTTAGTATAGGTGCAAAGGTTAAAGCCAAGGTTGTAAAGAATAAGGTTGCACCTCCATTTAAAGAAACTCATTTCAATATAATTTTTGGAAAGGGGATAGATAGAATAGGAGAGGTTGCTGATATTGCCACAGATATGAACATTATATCTAAAAGCGGGAGCTGGTATTCTTTCGGTGATGAGAAAATAGGACAGGGAAGGGATAAACTTATCGAATATTTAGAGAGCAATCCCAATTTATATCAAGAAATAGAGAAAAAGATACTAGAATCTTTAAATATTTAGATATTTTAAGGATAAGTTATGAGAGCTTTTATAGCACTTGATTTACCTTATGAGATAAAGAATTTTGTAACTGTTCAGTTATTCTCATTGAAAAAAATGTTTAATTATGATGATATAAAATGGGTTGATACACAGAATTATCACCTGACTTTCAGATTTTTTGAATCTGTGGATGCAAAGGAAATTTGCCAAAAATTTGGAAAATTAAAGGAAAAATTAAAAACAATAGAAGTTAAAAAAGTTATTATATTACGGGAATTGGGTTTTTTTTTTAATCGTGGAAAAATAAGGATAATATTCTTAAATGTTGAGCCGCGGGATTTTTTTCTACAGATATATGATCTTGTTGAGGAATTATTTGGGCCTGATAAGTTTAGTCCTCATATAACTGTTGGTAGAATTAAGAGAAATTTGACAGTACAGAAGGAGGAGATTCTTAAAAGTTTCAGGATGGAAGAAATAATTTTTGAGCCGCAGGAGATGGTTCTCTTTAAAAGTGAACTTACTCCTATGGGGCCGTTATATAATAAAATTGATAGCTTTTATTTGAGATGAGTAAAAAAAGATTATTAAATTTTATCAAATTTTTGATATCTTCCTATAAAGCGGGGGTGACTAATGTAAATATAGTTAAAAGTTTATCAGAATCTGTTACTTATAGATGGATGGGAAAAATTCTGGAGCGTGATGTTTTGGAAAAAAGGTTACCTTTATCTGTTGCTTTGAGAAAAAATGGATTGGCACCAACACATTTTACCTATCTTCTTGAGTCTGCAGAGCAAAGTGGAAAAGTATTGGAAATATTGAAATCTTATTCTGAAATACTTGAAAATCAAATAAAGATTGATAATGAATTAAAAGTATACAAGTTCTATTTTGCTTTTGTGAACATTTTGATTGTTTTTGGTGTTTTGTTATTTTATTTTATATTTAACAATGTGGTTTTAAAGGTTGTTGAGGATAAATCTAATAAAATGTTCACATTTTTACAAATGATAGGGGACATTTTAAGTCCTGCTAATGTTTTTATTTTTGTTTTTATAGGAATATTACTTATTGTTCTTTTCAGTTTTAGAAATATTTTAGTGGACTTTTTTGAGTACTATGTTTTGGGTAAACCTTATAGAGAGGTTGTGTTTTCTCAGGTTATGAATATCTGGGGTAATCTAATCAGTGCTGGAATTCCTATTCACCTGTCTTTGTTTATATCGGTTTATACGATTGAAAATGGTTATTTAAAGAGTATATTGAATTCGTATTTTTCTAAGGTAACCAGTAATTATAGAGAAATAAATAGGGATATAGTTTCAAAGATATTTGATGTTTTCCCTTCTGATTGTAGGTTGGTTTTAAAGAACTCTTTTGCTACTGGTGTTTTAGATCAGGAGTTATTAGAGATTTCAGCTGACTTATATGATAGTTCGTCAAAGTCTCTTAAGTCAAAAGTGACATTGATAATGATGCTTGTTATAAGTGCCTGTCTAATTGTTTTAGCAGTTTTGGTTGTTTTGAGTTTTATGAGTATATATTTACCTTTGTTAGAGGGTATTAATTAGGATGGAATTTTTTTCTGATAAGAGGTTTTGGGTTGTATTTTTTATTACCTTTTTTATTTATTTTATTGGTACTGTGTCGGGAGCTTTGAGATTTGCTGGAATAAAAACTAAGCTGATTACCACTTCTTTTTCTTTATTAAATGTTATTACTCTTATAAGTAGATTGTCCAATTTGATTCAGACTCCATTTTTGGGTTCTATGGTGGACATTGCTTATAGAGATGGTCAACTTGATGTTTTGAGATTGAAAATACATTTTATAATATTGGCTAGTACTTTAGGTTGTTTGGTTGGAATTTTTTTGTTCACGACTTTTGAGAAGATTTTTGTTAAGTGGATAGAAGTATTTGATAGAAAGAAAGGTATGGTTTCAACTTTTGTTTACTTTTTTTATCCCAGATCTTTCTTTTTTTTTCTTCGTAGTATTAGTAGACCTTTATTTTATTTGAGGATTGATTATTTGAGGAGGGTTCCTTTTGTTGTTTTTTGGTCTTCTACTTTGATTGGTGCTTTTTGGACAACGGGTGTTTTATCGGCGATTTATGCCAGTGTTATTGTTCCTGAGTTTGCGAGAACTGCCACAATACTGTCTGGAATAGTCAATGGTGTTGCTACCATTCTTTTTACTATATTTCTTGATCCTGTTGTTGCTAATATTACTGATAAGGTTTATAATGGTGATGAAAGTTTGGAGTATTTATACAATGTTCTGTGGGTTAATCTCATTGGTGCTTTACTGGGAACCATTTTGGCTCATTTTGTTTTTTATCCTGGTGCAGTTGTTATAGCAAATATAACTATTATTTTTTCTAAAATATAGTTTTCTAAAATATAGTATTTTTATAATAGAAGGGAGTGATGTTAATTGCTAAGAAGAATGAGAAAAAATAAAAATATTATTAATCTTGTTTCGAATGTTTATTTGTCTCCCGGTAATTTTATTTATCCTCTGTTTATTGTTGATGGTAAAAATAGAAAAGAGGAGATTAGTTCAATGCCTGGTGTTTACAGGTTTTCAATAGATTGTTTATTGGAAGAAATTGATGTTTGCTTGAGTGTTGGGATAAACAGCTTTATGCTTTTTGGTGTTGAGGATAGAAAGGATGAATTTGGCTCGTGGGCTTACCGTGATGATGCTATTATTCCAACTGCTATAAAGAAATTAAGAGATGTTTACAAAGATGATGCTACCTTATTTGCAGATGTGTGCCTTTGTCAGTATACTGTTTCTGGAC
>JAOABG010000049.1 GCA_026418475.1 bacterium
TTTTAATTATAATTCTATTTGAAGGTAATTCCAAGTCTCCATAAACTTTAATAAATATTTTTTTATTATCTTTTTTTTTAAGTTTTATAACTTCAATATTACTTAAAGACCAGTAACCAAGTAAAGATTTAAACTTTATTGCATTGTACAAAAACTGTGGCGATATTATTCTATGATTTGAATTTTCATTATTTGAACCAAAAAGATTAAAAGGATCATGTTCCAAAATACTATTGAGTTTATAGGTTAAAAAGAAATTAGGAGTATTTACGAAGATATTATGCAAATTTTTTATGTTCATTATAGCAAAATGAAAATGCATTATAATAAAATTACAAAGGCTACATATTTTTATAACACCTTTTTCTGATAAATTCCAAAAGGAATTTGGAAACTTACGATGCGATGGAAAAAGCAAAGAAAAAAATTTAGAATTAATATAATCTAGCTTATAATTATTTTGAAGACAGAAATCGCAAAAGGCTGTATTATTTTCCTTTTCAAATACTCTAGAGGAACTCCAATAACTAACGAATTTTTTAGGATCACCTGAATAGGCAGGATTAAACAAATTTTGATAAAAGCCACCCTTTGAAAAAAGCCTTTTCAAACTAGACCAACACACCAAACAGTCAAAGTAATCTTCTAAAAATCTATCAATTTGGGATTCTAATTTATTTTTTTTATTTTTAGAATCAAGTTCCGAGAACTCTTTTTTTATATCAACACCACAAATTTTATGGGCTCCTCCACTACCACTTGCTTTCTTATTAATCTTATTAAGTAGTTCTTGTTTAAGGAAACGGTAAATTTCATTATCTTTGTCAGATTTTTGATATAAAAGTAGCGTTTCTTTTAGATAGATCAAATGCCACTTACCACATCCATTAATTCCCTTTAAAGAATCTATCTTATTATCAAGAATATCCCTTATTTGCTGTTCATGTATAATAAATACACCTGAATTTTTGTCGAACAATTTTTCTATTTCTATATTGCATTTTTCAAGTATTTTCAAAAATCCGATAACTCCTGCGTTATATAGCCAATGTGAAGGATAAAAGACTATTTGTCTATCTCTATTTTGCAGGCTGGTCATCATTAATCTCCACCAATCCAAATCCCTGCCCCGTTCTAACACCTAATCCATAGTCGTATATAAATTGAAGAATTTGTGGATCAGCCTCCAACTTAAAAGTTCCTCTGAACCCCCTAATAAACCCTCCATAATGTCTAACATAAGCACATTTTATATCAATAGGAACGAAATTTATATCTTTTGAAAACCTCATTTTTCTTGAAGTCTTGATACCCTTTATGAAAAAATACCTTTTCAACGTTAACTCTGATAAATTACGGTTAAACTTATCAATATTGTAATTATCAGGGAAAATATACCGACTATACACATCTCCATCAAGTTTATCACTGTCTGGTAGCACACAAACCCCTAAAGTCTTAAAAATAACAGAATCAGAATTTATATTTTTTATTTTCTCCAAAAATACATTTGTTATATCAACTTCTAGGTTGCCTATCTTAAGAATTCTATTTTTTCTTTTATATTCAAGAACACCGTTATAAAAGTCTGTAAATATTTGAATATCCCCCGTTGAAAAAATAACATGAAATGGTAAATCCAGTTGTATTTTATCCATACCTTTATCTTTAAGGATTTTAAAATTTTTGCCGAGATATACTGAAAATACAAAAGGCTTAAAAACTTTATTAGAATATAATTTTTCAAATTTACCAGCTTCAGTAAAAATACTCTTAAAAAATGAAATGAAATATCTTCTGTAATCAGAATCAATAATCAACAATTCTGAATGCACCATACTTTTCTCACCAAATGAAATCCTAAACCTCATACCATTCAATCACTCAATAATCTTAGGTCTAGGATTTAGTTCTTCAATAAATGTATAGATAAACCCTCTTTTTTATTTACGCAAAAATATTTAATTTAGTCAATAAAAACGAAAAATTTTTCAGTAAGATGATATAATCCATTAGCTGTATAACAGAAGCAAAGGATAAAATCTAGATATTATCAAGTATTTTTAGATATTATTAAGTATTTTTTCATGAATTTTTTCCAATTTCAAAGCTCTGGAACCTTTGATAAATATTAATTTTTTTTGAGGCCCCCCATAAAACAATTGCTCTCCAATAACTTTATCAACACTATCATAAAACACAAAATTTGGGTACTCATCCTTAAAACTATAAAAAATGTTACCAATATGGTATACTCTTACCTTATCAGGATAAGAAGATAAGCGTCGTAGAATCAAACGATGGTAAAACTTCTCTCTTTCTCCCAATTCAAGCATATCCCCAATAAACAGAAAAATATTATCAAAATAATTAAACATCTTTTCTATAACTTTAAGATTTTCCAAAAGAGAAAGGTAATTACTGTTATAGTAATCTGCAATAATATATGTACTATCTGATATTTTCTGAAAATAAAATCTATCACTCTCAACCGATTTTGTTATTATATAGTTAGAATTTTCTATTATTTTATGTATATTTTCTTTTTCATTTAGTACATCAACATTAAATTTTTCATACAATCTTAAAGAAACAAGCAAATTATAAATTATTGGAGTTGAAACAATATTATCAATAACCAAATCGTGCTTGACCCCATTAAAAACCAATTGAAAAACAGTTCTAGTATTACTAAGATCAATATAAAAATTCTTTATAAAAAACTTATCATTTGGTAGATAATCAAAATTTTTGTAACCTTTATAGATACTTTTAATTTTTCGTGGAATAATAAAATATTTTCCGAGATTCATAAGATAATTGGTAAGCTCAGTTTCTGCTTTTATTACCCCCTCTATATTTTTTACAAATTCCAGATGCTCAGGACCTATTGAAGTTATAACACCGTAATCAGGCTGTGTAATCGAGCAAAGATATTCAATTTGTCCAAACCCTCTCATTCCCATTTCTAAAACCAAAACCTGAGTTTCATTTGTTATTCTGAATACTGTTAAAGGCACTCCTATTTCATTATTGAAACTTTTTTCTGAAGCAACAACATTTAATCCCATTATTTCAAAAATATTTTTAATTATATTTTTTGTAGTGGTTTTGCCTGCAGAACCTGCAACAGCTATAACTCTGAAATTCTCATTGATTTCTCTTCTTTTTTTTATGATCAACTTTGCAAGATCACCCATAAACTTTACAGTATCTTCTACCACAATAAAGCTAACCAATTCTTTCAAATTCTCCGGTATTTTGGTGGCATCTTGGATAACAAAATTGTTTACCCCCCTGTTGTAAGCCTCACGAATGAAATCATGACCATCAAAATTCCCACCTCGAATACATATAAACAGACCTTCACCAACTCCAAATCTCTGATTATAATCATTTAGTTGTTCTATATTCCCTATCTTTCTCGTATCAGTAAAAATGTTAGATATACATTTTTCAGTTGAGTTAATCACATTTAATACATTGGTATTAGAAATTATTTCAGAGAGTTTTAGGTTTATCATTTCTTGATACTTCCTTTCCTATTCTTTTCTACTTCTCCTAATTTTCTTCAGTCTTTTTGCAATTTTGTGTATTTTTTTCCTTGTCTTTTTCCAACTTTTTTTCATAAGCTTTCAAGAAAGGTAAATAAATCATCGCGGAAATAAAAACATTCAAAATATTAAGTAAAACGGCTCTATAATCTGTAGTAGAAAGGAAAGCTCCAACAGGAGAAGGAAACATCCAAGGAGCCTCTATATAAGGTTTACCAACCAAACCAAAATAGAACACAAAAAAACTTAACGTCCCTAAAATCAAAGGAGTAATAACAAAGGGAACCAAAAAATAGGGATTAAGGACTATCGGCAAACCAAACAACAACGGCTCATTAATGTTAAAAACAGAAGGAACAATAGAACTCCTACCAATAGTTCTCAAATAATCATTCTTAGAGAACAAAAGGATAACATTCAATCCGAGGGTACTACCTGCTCCTCCAATCCACAAAAACCACTGAAAAAATGGATAAGCAGTTATATATATAGGCTGGGCATGATTCATAACCAACTCGGCATTCTTAACCAAATACCCCTGCCACAAAGATAAAAAAACACTATTTATCAAAGATATTCCATGAATCCCTAAAAAATTAGTCAAATGCAAAAATATATTAGTAACCCAAACAACCAATATATTATCACCATATCTTTCAAAAGGAACCAATAAAAATGTCAAAAATTCATTGAACCTCAAAAAAAAAGCTAACAGAGAAACAAAAAAAATAGTAATAAAAAAAGGAACAATAGAATTCAAACTGCTCCTTATATAATCAGGAACAGATTTATCAATAAACACATCGAACCTAACTTTACTAAAAATATAGCAAGATAATAAAGAAATAACTATGGAAGAGAACATGTTTTTAACTCCCAAAAAACTTATAAATTCAGTTGCTTTAGAATTTTTCCAATCATGGTAAATTAAAACCGAAACCAAAAAGCAAACCAACGAAACTAAACAGTATATAATTCTATCCCTATCATAATGATTGGCATAATTATAACCTATAGAAACAGATAAATATACTGAAACAAAACCCATAGTAAGTAAATATAATTTTCTAAAAAATTCTAGGTATTCAACAGCAATACCATACTGTCGCATCAAAACAAAAAACAGAAGAAAAAAACTACCAACTATTATAATTGGAACTATATTTATCATAGAGTTCCTTAAAATAATGACAAAAGGAAAAGCAGAAATCTTCTCTATATTAGATAAAAAGTTTATCAGTTTTTGGTATTCCATTCTCTCCAAAAATTATAATTGGTTCTATAGTCATCATTTATCTCTTGAAGTAAATTCTTAAATGGTAATGGCAAATAATCGTATATCAATCTACTGTATATATTTATACCAAGTATTTGCAAAATCTTTTTATTACCATAGGTTTGGTAAAACTTTTTCAAATTTTTCACAGACTCTTTCTTATTTTCTATTCTTTTTTCAACAGAGAGGGGGTGAAGATGTATAGTCAAAGCTTTTGGATTAAAAGTAATATTGATACCGAATTTATCAAACCTGTATCCCAATTCAAGGTCTTCAAAACCATAAGAAACGAAATCGGTGTTGAACATACCAACCTTTATAAAAAATTCCTTATTACCAGATAAATTACCCGTCAGGAACTTATACCACTCAATTTCCCTGTTAGTTAAACCCCTTCTACTTCTGTTACTAAAAGTTCTACAAAACAAACTTTCCAATTCACTGTAGCTATTAATATTTTGAATATCTCTGAGCACATCTTCATATTCATTTTGCTTAATAGTTCTCAATTCTAAGCCTACTACAGCACTATTCTCATATCTCTTTAAAATTTCCCAATGCTCACTAATCAACATAGGATGGGGTATCATATCAGCATCAATAAACAATACATAATCGGTTTTACTCAAGATTAAACCTAAGTTTCTTGCAAAAGATTTAGTCCTATAAAAATTACCGCCAAAAGAACCCGTATTAACAATTTTCAAATTATATTTCGTATCAATACTTAGATTGCCACTTCTTTCAGAATTATCAACCACAATAACCTCAAAATCTTTAAAAACTTGAAAATTTAAAAAGAACAATATTCTTTTTAGAATATTACTTAAACCCAAAGTAGGAATTATAACGGTTATCACCTATTTATTCCAACCATTCCATTTTAGTCTGTATTATATTATCATCTAACTATTTTTCATTTAAGAGGAGTTGGATTATAATTTTTTATAAAATAATTCCACTCATCTTCTATTTTTTTTATAACTTTATCCTGATCATAAAACTTCGTAAATAGATAAACATCATTTAGGTTCCTGACTATATCCAAACTATCCCTATTTTTTCTAATAAATTGGATATATTTAAATTTTCCATATCTACATATAAGAAAAGATGTAAAAGCGAGAGAGTTTTCATAGAAAATTTTTACTGAATCCTTAGAGTCGAGAACAGGATACAATAAGTTCTCAAAACCGATTTTAATGGATGGATGCACTACTATTTCTTCTAACCCTGTTAATAATCTGTATTCATTATACTGTGCAACTCCTTCTTGAATAAACCTTGTTCTGTAATCAAGAGCATTCTCTTTCCAATACAATGCTATAATTAAATGTGTTATCTCATGAGGTAAAACTCGCTGGATTAGAAAAGAATCTCTTTCATGAGCATATATTACAAAACTCGGAGTTGGTCTCCAAAAATCAAAAACCAATGATCCACTAGACCAGTCAGGAACCAAATTATAAGACCTATAAACATCATCAGTCGGAGCCAAATAAATAGGAACTTTATAACCTAAATTCAAAATCTCACCATACTTGAACTCAAAAAAATTCATTATATTTTCATAATAATTATCAAGTAGCCCAGAGAGTATTAAACCTAACTGATGATTAGTATAATGCAACTTAAAATACTTCACCTCAAGGACTTTGTATTGACTTTGAGTCTGAGTAGCAGAATAATTATCTTTTTTGTACCTTTCGTCCTTTCCTGCATCATTATACGCTTTTAAAGTATTAACATCTATTATATTAGTTTCGCTATTTTTCCTAAAAACCAATTTATCATTGTTATCTGAACATATTCCATTAAGCAAGTATTTACCTTTAGATTTATCAAAATGCCTAACATCAACTTTTATATCAACCCTTTTTTTTATGATATCAATAACTTTTTGATCAACCCAAACATTATTATTTTCAACAACAAAAAGCGAGTAATGAATGGGAATATTAAAAATATAAAGAAAATATTTATTTGCACTAGCAATTAGGAGTAAAAGAGAAAATAAAATAAATACTGATACTAATCTCATTACTAATACTTTACTAGTACTTTATTAGAGAGAAATAAGTGTAATCTTGAATTTTTTCATACCCCTTTAAGAATGACAATTCTATAATAAAGGCAAAGCCAACAACAACTCCATTAAGATTTTCAACCAATTTTTTTGTAGCTTCAGCAGTACCACCAGTAGCTATCAAGTCGTCAACAATGAGAACTCTTTCTCTTGGCTTAATAAGATCGGTATGTATTTCAAGTATCTCCTCACCGTACTCAAGTTGGTAAGCTGCTGATAGCTTTTCAGATGGTAATTTACCCTGCTTCCTGACTGGCACAACACCAGCAGATAATTTATAAGCAATAGCAGAACCTATAATATATCCTCTAGCCTCGATAGGAACAACTATGTCTATATTTTTATCAACATAGTAATTAGCAATAGTATCAACAACATATTGAAAAGCTTTTTTATCTCTGAGAAGAGGAGTAATATCTTTAAAATTAACACCTGGTTTGGGAAAATCAGGTATCTCTCGTATAAGACTCTTAACGTAATCTATTGTTTGTAACATTCTAAACCCTCCTTTCAAAAAGCAGATTCACATTAAATTTATTCAACATCATATAAATATTCCTTTTTTACCAAACAAGGTTATACAAAAAACTTAAATATTTTTATATTTTTATATTTTTAGATTATATTTTTAGATAAATATATATTTTTAGATAAATATTTTTATATTTTAGAAAGGGAATTTCATAATTTGGGAGAATAGATTAAATAAAAGGGCCCCTAGCTCAAAGGCAGAGCATGCGGCTCATAACCGCAGGGTTCTAGGTTCGAGTCCTGGGGGGCCCAAAAACTGAATAAATTTGAATTTTACCAAAAAACAACCTCAATCACTAAATAAAAAAACAAGATGCAACAAAGATTTATATAAAATATATCAAAGTTTTTATCAATGATAATACCGATTAATCATCCAATAGCACAAATAAAACTTTCAATATTAAGGGATAAGAATACAACACCAGATCTATTTAGGAAATCTCTCGAAGAACTTTCTTATCTATTTGTTTTTTACTGTTTTGAAAAATCTGAACTGGATCCAATAACTATATACACTCCATTAGAAGAAACAACAGGACATAAACTCAAAGAAAAACATATAGTTATCCCCATACTTCGTGCGGGATTAGGGCTCCTACCAGCATTCACAAAATTAATCCCCGACGTAGTAGTAGGAATTATTGGTTTATCAAGAGATGAGAATACCCTAAAACCAACACAGTATTATGCTAATTTACCAGCAAACTTAGAAGATTTTGTTGGAATAATTTTGGAACCAATGATAGCAACAGGAGGAAGTATAAACAAAGCAATAGAAATTCTCTTAGAAAGAAAGATCCATAAAATAAAAGTATGCTCAATAATAGCCTTTGAAAAATCAATAATAGAACTAAATGAAAATTATCCATTTGTCGAGTTCTTTGTTATATCAATAGATAAAACTCTGAACTCTAAAGGATACATAGTCCCTGGATTAGGTGATGCCGGGGATAGAACATTTGGTACCCTGATAAATTCACAAATAGATATAAAAAGATAGTTTCCCTTCGTATTCTAGCCTCAAAATTTTATATCAAAACTTTTTTCTTAGAATTATTTATTAATCTTTTTTAAACTGCACAACAAAAATATTTGTAATTATTTTTATTTCTATATTTTTGATAAAGTTAGGTTATCCAAAAAATCTCTTATTTTACTTATTAGTTCTTGTTTATGCTCATGATTATCTCTATAGAATTTACCATCCGTTTCAACAACTATCACAGGAATGTTTAAATTGAATTTATTGTGAAACAGGAAATCATCATAGTAATGATTTAATCCTCTAATATAATCGACAGATATACCATCTTTTTGAAGTTCTATTTCTCTTGATCTTTGGAGTATTCTGTCATACAAAGTCTCTGGTTGAGCTCTTAAATATAACATAAAAGTTGGTTTCTTTAACAACTTCTCAATTAAAAAATCAAACCATTTTGTATAACTGTTCCATTCTCTATCATTCATATATCCATGTTCATATAAGTATCTTGCAAAAACGTACCTATCCGAATACACTGACCTCTCAAGTAGCAGGTTCTCATTTGTATTGTTTTGTGCTTCCATATGTCTTATTGCTCTTATTGTGAAGAATTCCCATTGTGTTGAGTAAGCCCATCTTTTTTTGTCCTGATAAAATAAATCTAAGAAGTTATTTTCATACCAGGGTTCATCTACTGGTAAAAAACCTAATTCTTTCGAAATGAGATTGAGAACAGTACTTTTATATGCCCCTATATTACCATCTACTACTGCAAACACTCTACATCCCCCCATAATTTTCACTTCCTTAGTATAGTATTTAAATAAAAAAATAATAAAACCTATTTCATTTTCATTGATATTTTCCCATTTAAATCAAGTAAAAATTTAATGTCACTAACATTTTCTTTACAATCCAAATATTATGAACTATTTGAACATTTGCATTTCAAAATGTTTTACAGATCTTTTTTTAGAATCAATCACTATCCCAATTCCAAATATCTTTTCCAAACTCAAGTATTTTTTAAAATATCCTTTTTTAACCATTTGCTCAATAGGTTTACCTTTGTCAACTTTGAATTCAAATATGTAAGCAGTATTTTGATGCAGAACAGTTAAGTCAATGTTACCTATGGAAGATGTGTCTTCTGCTATGACATTTAAGCCTGTAGAAACAAGAAAAATATAAAACACTGTGCAGTAAAAAGATTCGTATTGTGAAGTGTGAATATACCATTGGAAAGGGATTTGAGCAAAGAGGTTATTGAGAAAAGAAGGTAGGAGTTCCAAAGTGGAGCTGTCAAAAATATCAATTAATTGAAGAGAGAGTTTTTGTTTCAAAGAAGCAGAGTTAGTAAAAAGAGAAGCTAATCTGGAATTAAGAGAGATTTTGACTTCGAAGTTTGGGTAAGATAAGGTAAAAAAGGTTTGTTGACTTTTGATGAAAGAATCCTTAATAGTAAGGTATCCTGTTTGGAAAAGAAGAGCTTCAGGTTCGATAGATTCAATGTCAAAAGCACTTAATATATCTTCAGAGGAAATTATTTTTTCCAATTGAGGGATGTAGAACTGTTTTTGTTGTAGGACTTTGATGAGGAAGGAGGGAGTGCCAGTTTCAAACCAATAGTTTCTGAGATCCCTTTTTTGGAGATAAAGCAAAACATCAAATGGATTATAAACGTTTTCACCTAACCAGGAGTAGCCGTTATACCATTGTTTAATCAGTTCTAATTCTCTATCCTGTACGAGATGTCCAAATGTATGAATTAGTTCATTATGAGTATAACCACAAATTGTGGAATAGTCTCTGTCAAGAGAGATATCATTAAGTTGATTTAATCCACTGAATAGAGAAACTTTAGCGAATTTTGAGATACCCGTAATGAAAACAAATTTTAGGTATCTATCAAGAGATTTAATAGTTTGATAGAATCCTTTGAGAGTATCTCTAATTTGGATTGCAAGTTGAGGATTTTCTATATTGTCAAGTATAGGTTTGTCGTATTCATCACAAGTAAAACCACTTGCTTGTTAAATTTCACATAATTTTTTTTCAATACAGTTCTTTGAACCTTTTGAAGAATAGATCTTCAGTAAGTTTTATTTCAACTGTTTTTACTATTCCTTCATCAAAAAAGAATCTGATAACAGGGAAATTTTGTTGCCAGTTCCAGTTTTGTTCTAAGAATAAACCTTGGAAAAGTTCCTTATTAGCTTCAAAAGCACACCTAATGGTGTCAAGGAAGAGAGATTTGCCAAATCTACGAGGTCTGGAAAGAAAATAGTATTTCCCTTGGTCAAAGAGTTTTTTAATAAAATGAGTTTTGTCAACATAGTAATAGTTACCAGTTCTTATTTCTTCAAAAGAACTAATACCAATGGGAAGTTTTTTATCCACCATGATAGAATATGTTGGTAATAGTATTATTCCTGCAGTTACTTAATCTGTTGAATTTGGAAGGATTGAACAGATTTGGAAGAGGAATCAATAACAATACCAATGGCTAGGATTTTTTGGTAATTAAGGTATTTATTGAAGTACTGTTTGGAAA
>JAOABG010000004.1 GCA_026418475.1 bacterium
CATTCCAAGTGCTTGTGCCCATGCGTTTCCTATACTTTGTTGTTTTTCTTGTTTGTTTTCATTGGATTGTTTTAGTTGTTCAAACATCTTTTTTTGGGCTTCTCTCTTTTTTTGTAAATCTTGCATCACTAAGTCTTGGAATTCTTTTTTCTTTTGCATATAAACTTCTACTGCTTGTTGGTGAGATTGTTGTAGATTTTGGGCAGCACTCTGTGCTGAGCCTATTACTGCAGGTATTGCGTTCATTAGAATTTGTGGTAGCATTCCTGACATATCTTATCAACTCCTTTCTTCTTTTTCTTATGAATTATATCTATAAACTATATATGGATTATTTTTTATGAGATTAAACCCTTTTTGTATGAATTTTTACATTTTTTTTACAATATATATTATTATTAAACATGTTTTATAGTTGAAATATATTTTAACAAGGATTATTGTTTTTTTTGCTGAATTTTATTTATATATGATTAACATAAAATATAGAATACTTGATGTAAATAAATTGACTGATGTTTTTGAGAAAATAGTTGATGTTACAAAAAGAAATTTATTAAAGGAAAAAAAGTATGAATTAAATGATAATATATGTGTTTATAAAATAAATGATTTTATATTTGATAATAATAAAATTTTTATTTTTAATTTTTATTATGAAAGAACCAATTTTTATGATTTCAAGCAAAATTTTGCTTCTAAATTTGTTTTTGATAACGATGAGCTTATTTATTTAATGGATTCTATTGGTTATGTTTTTATAACTGATTTTTTTGTTAAAACTTTCAGCAAATTTTGGAATGATGTTTATTTTAATATTTTTGAACAAGAATTAGCTGAATTGGTATATAAGAATTTCTGACTATGAATTTTTATTTGGGATGGAATAAAACAATAAATAGAAAATTTAAGAGTAATTATAAGTTTATGTTAGTTTTTGATAGGGTTTCTTTTTATCCTGTTACTGCTTTATTGAAGCTATATTTGATAAAAAGTGATGAAAAAATAGAAGTTAATTCTGTTAATGTTTTTAAAGGAAGGATTACAATAGAGGATGAAGAACAGGCTTTGGATTTTGTGAGATTATTTACAGAACCTGAATTACATGTATTTTTTGATCTTTTGGCAATAGAAGTTTTTAAGAAATCTTCTAATCCTTTTGAACCTTATGGTAGTATTCCTGATAATGTTTTTGGGGACCTGGGGTTGGTTGAAGCAACTGTTGAGAAAAAAGACTCTCTTTTTGTTGTTAATAGAACCCTGTTTTTCTATCCTGATTCTGAGGGTATAGTCGGTAAAAGGATTGCTGTTGTCAAAGAGTTTGTAAAAAATGATGGAGAATATTCTATTGAAATATTGAGAGAAATAAATTATGAGAAAATAGATGAAATAGAAACTCCTATTGGATAATTATGAATGAAAGTATTTTTAATGATTTATATGTTGAGTTGGGAGCCAAGTTCGTTAATTTTTTCGGTTATAAATGTCCTTTATATTTTACAAAGATTTTTGATGAGGCATTAAGTGTGAGAAATAGTTTGGGGGTTTTTGATCTTTTTCATATGGGAAGAATTATAATTTATAAAGATGATAATTTTTATAATCTTCAGAAAGTTTTGTCTATAAACATTAATTCTATAAAATCTTATAAAGATAAAGGAAAGGCAAAGTATTGTTTAATTCTAAATGACATGGGAACGATAGAAGATGATATTGTTTTATACGATCTAATTGATAAGATTCTTATTGTATGTAATGCTTGTAATAAAGATAAAAATGTTGAGTTTTTTAGAGATCTAAATTTGAATTTTAAGGATGTAAGTGATGATTTATTAATGTTTGCTGTTCAGGGGCCATCTTCAGTTTTTGCTTTGGAAAAATTCTTTAGTCGCAGTTTTTCTGATATTTATTTTTATGAATATTTGCTTTTTGATGATGTAATTTTATCCAGAAGTGGTTATACAGGTGAGGATGGTTTTGAGATTTATTCTCATAAAGATAATATGAATTCACTAATTAAATGGATTATTGAAAATTATGGTAATGTTATGTGTGGTTTGGGTTCAAGAGATGTCCTAAGAGTTGAAGTTGGATTACCATTGTATGGTAATGAAATAGATGATAGTACTAATCCTCTGGAGGCCAATTTGGGTTGGGCAGTGAACGTGAAAAGGGAGTTTGAAAGAAAAAAATTTTTGAAGTATTTTGAAGTTAATAATAGCAGAAAAATACCGAGGAAGCAAGAGATAGTTTATTCTGAAAACACAGAAGTTGGTTTTATTACAAGTGGAACTTTCTCACCGGTTCTGCAAAAGCCTATTGGTATGCTTTATATTAGTAAAATATGCGATAATTATAGAATTAAAGATAATGAATTGAATGTTTTTGACTCTCCTTTGCTAAATGCAAGATACTATAGAAAATTGAAGTAGTGTTTTGATAAATTATGGAAGATATAAAGCTTATAGAAGAAAAAGTAAAAACTAATCCTAACAATGTTGATCCAAATCTTGTTTATAAGGTTGCAAATTATTATTTTATAAATCATAATCTCGATGAGGCTCTGAAGTATTATGATTTATTGTTAAAAGTTGAGCCTAATCATAAGATGGGGTTGTTTGAATTAGGTAGTATATATTCTAATATTGGTAATTTAAATGAGGCTATAAATTTGTGGCAGCGAGTTATTTCTATAGATCCTCATTTTACTCGTGCTCATTTTAATTTGGCTCTTGCTTATTCTAAATTAAAAAGATATTCTGATGCTCTTTCTGAGTTTCATATAACTCTGTCTTTAGCTAGGCNAAGTGGGGATCCAATAGGTTTAGAAAAGAGAATATTGCAGGAAATAAAGAGGATTCAAGAGATTCAATCGAGTGTTCCTACTTCGGAGTCTTCCCAAGATCTAGAAACTCAGAAGCAATATGCTTTGATTTTGTTGAAAAAAGGTGACTTAGATGGCGCTTTACAAGCTTTTAAAGAAATTATAAAGTTTAATAATGAAGATATTAGTAGTATTCTTAATATAGGAATAATATATTATAAGAAGAAGCAGTATGATGAGGCTTTGGATTATCTTGGGCGAGCGGTTGAATTAAAACCTGATGAATATGAAGCGTATTCTTATATTGCAAATGTTTATGAAGAGTTGTCTGATTTGAAAAAAGCCATAGACTACTATAAAAAGGCTATTTCTTATAATCCAAATGAATATTTCTGCTACTATAGACTCGGCAGAATTTTATATTCTATGGGTTCATATGATGAAGCTATTAAGTACTATAAAAAATCGGTTGAACTTAATCCTCTTGACAATTATTCTCATAACAATTTGGGAATAGCTTATTTGGAAGCTGGTAATATCACCGAAGCTATAAAGCATTTCCTTAAATCTATTTATTTGGATTCCAATGATTCTTACAGTTATTTTAATTTAGCTAAAGCTTATGTTAAGTTGGGACAATTGAATAGAGCTTATAAGAGTATTCAAAAGGCTATAGATTTAGAACAGAAGCCTGTATATTTGCTAGAAGCTGCTAAAATACTGTATAAGTTGAGAAATTATAGAGAATCTTTGGTTTTTGCTGTAAAGGCTACTGAAATGGATCCCAATTTATTTGATGCTTATATTCTTATATCCAAACTTTACACTGTTGCAAAAAAATATGATGAAGGAATCACTATTCTTGAGAGATTTGCCAGTTTTGAAAGAATGAGTTTATTGTTGGAATTATCTCAGATGTACTACATAAAGGGGGAAATAGATAAGTCTATATCGACTTTAAAAAGCATTTTATCTTATCCTGGGGAAAAAAATAATGATATAATAGTGGAAGCCACGAGAAGATTGATAAGAATATATTGTTCAAAAGGTAATTATCAAGAAGCTTATGAGTACTCCAAAAACATCATTTCTCAGATATTTCTTGATAGAGAGGATTATACTTTATTGATATCTGTTTTTTTTAGTTTAGGTAAATATTCTGAGTTTTTGAATATTATTTCAAATTTGAATATTGATGAAATGGATTCTGAACTACTTTTTTATTATTCTTATTGTAATATTAAAGTTGGACTTTATACAATTGCGAAGGATTATTTGAAGAAATTGTATAGTTTATATCCTACTGATTTAAAAATTGCCTATTATTATTTTTATTCTCTTTTAAAGACTGGAGAAGTAAACTTAGCAAGAGATATTTTTAATAAAATAGAAAAGGAATTGTTCAATAATCTTTCTGATTATGATGAAGTATTTGAAAATTATATAGAGCTTCTTTTTATTTTCAAAGAGTATGATTTGATGTTAGAAAAGGCTCTCTATTTTGTAAATTCTCAAAATGTAACTTTTTCTCAAAAACAGAAAATAACCGAGTTTATTTTTAGGAGTTTATATGAAAGAAAACAGATAAATAGGATTAAAGACTTTGAGAATCTAATTGTTTATTCGACTCACATTGTCAGGTATATTTTTTTATTGTCTTTGTTAATAACAAAGGATTATGAAAAATTAAAAGATTATGTTAAAAAATTTGCTCAAGATTTGGATGTTTTTGCTGATTATTCAGAATATCTTTTTATATATATTGTTTGTCTTTTAAAATTGGGTGAATTTGAGAAAGTTAATATAATATGTCAAAATTATCAGTTAAGGGATAATTATTCTTTGTTGACAAGTACCTTAATTGATATTTATAATTTTGATCTTTTTAAGGCTATTAACAATCTTAAGTTAGAATTTAATTCTATGTATCATTTTTATGTTATTTTGGGTATGAAGTTTGGATTTGTTGAAAAACAGAAAATTGATATTGTATGGGATAAATTACCTCAGATATTGAAAGATTTATGGAGAGTATATATATATGATTATGAAAATATAGGAGAGGATAATATACAGGAATTCATAAAACTTGTTGATTCTCTAAGAAAGTATATTGATGATGAAGCAGAAATTAATGAGTATATTTATTTTTTACCAGATGACATTGTTGATTATTATTTTTATAATCCCATTAATCTATTTTTCCACATGATGACTTTAAATGTTGACAGGTATATGATTGAAGAGGAATGGGAAAAGGTAAACATTTTTAGAAAAATAAGGTATCAGACTAGAAAAAAGTTATTTGAAGATTTGGAATATTTGGCTAGCAAGATTAATAGAGATTGGACTCAAATGAATTATTACTATAGCTATATATTTGCCAAGTATAGTATTTTAGTTGGTAATCTTGATAAAGCTATTAGCTTGCTTTTTGAATCGTTAAACTATAATAAATATTTTTATTCTGCAAGATTTTTACTTGGTAGTATATATTATCTCAGAGAAATGTATGATTTAGCTATAGAACAATTGGTTGATGTTTATCATGAAAACAATGAGACTATTAGATATCTTCTTGGTAAAAATTATATTGCCACTAAATCTTTCAAACTGGCGGACGAAGAGTTTTCTTATCTGGTGAGTAAGAAGCCTGATAGTTATAAGTACCTATATTATAAGATACTTTCAAATGTTTATATGATGAATTTCAAATCTGTAGAAATTCTGGAAAATTTTTATAATAAGATCAGAGTAGAGAAGAGTATTAGGGGGTTAGAATTCTTGGAAATTTCTCTATATCTTTCTTATATATATATACTTATAAAAAAATATAAAGAAGCGGAAGATGTTTTATTGGATTTGTTAAACAGTTTTCAAACAAATGAAAAAGTTTATAAGTATTTATCTATTGTTTATATTTCTACTAATCAAATTCCTAAGGTTTTGAATGTATATAACATGGGTATAAAGAATATACCTGATAGTTCTGAGCTTTATTCCCAAAGAGGAGTTTTGTATTATAAAGCTAATAAACTTGATTTGGCGGAGAAGGATTTTTTAAGGGCATATGAATTGAATAATCTCGATTTTGTGGCCATAAGTCATTTAGGTTTGATTTCTTTAAAAAAGGAAGATTTTACTTCTGCTTTGAATTATTTTAAAGAAGCTATATCTATTAAGCCATTGGCTTATGAAATATACACTAATATAGGTAATGTATACGAAAAGATGGGTAAGGTAATAGAAGCAAAAGAATACTATGAAATGGCTTATGAACATAATCCATCTAATGTACAAAATATAAGAAAATTAATCGAGATACTTAAAAGACTTTCTGATACTATAAAATTACAAATGATAAAAGAAGAAATAGAAAAAAGTTCTTCTTTTGATTCCAAAGTTAAGAGTGAACTTATATCGCTGATAGGAGGATAGATGTATGGAAGCTACCTTAAATAAAGTTTATAAGTCTAAGCAAAACTATTTTTACGTGATTCAAAAGTTAATCGGCCAAGATGAAATTTTAAATATAATCAATGATGTTTTTAAAATGATGAATTTTAGCTACTACTCTTTTGAAAGTTTTCAATATATTGAAGATATTATTAATGATCAACCTATAAGTATTATTAGTCCTTTTTTTTACATATCAAAAGATAAAAAAGAATTATTTTTGGTTGAATTTTTTTCTGATTATGGTAATACTGTATTTGTTTTACATTATTACTCTATGGATGATGGTTTTGACTATGAGGACAAAATAAATTCTGTTTTTAATGAGATCATAAAAAAATACGATCTAAATTGTATTTATTTTAATTATAAGGATATCTTTAAAATTTCTGATAAAAATATGCTAAATTGGTTTATGAAGGATGTTAATATAGGGTTGTTAAGCATAGTAAAAGAATATAAAATTGATAGAGAAAAACTGAATTTTGATAAATATTTTATTGATTCGAGAGTTATATCTGTTTCTTATTCTGTCCTTAGGGGTAATTATTCTGATATTTCTTTGGAAGATTTGAAATATATGGAATTACTTGAGAAGAATAATTTTTTAAAAATCTTTGTGGTTTTCAGATGTTCTTCTACAGGGGCTTCTATATTTCAGATGAATAAATTGGATAATGTGGGAATATTATTAGAAAGTTTTAGGTGTCCAATTTGTGGTAAAAAGCTGTCTGAAGAAAACAGAGAAATAAATTTAACTGTTTCTCCGTTTTTTGATATATACTTTACGAATTATATATGGCTAAAAAATGTTATTTTTGACTATTTTATTTCGTCTGATAATATGGTTGTATATGAATACGATAAAGATGTTTATCTTATAAGATATATGAATTCTTTGTATTTTGTTGTTTTTACTGATTATAATAATCTTCTATCTTCTCTTTCGTATTATAAGGATGTTGAGATACTTAATTTATCCCATTCTTTTTTCTTTATAATCAACTATGAAAACAATAGTATTAATTTTTCTCTTGTTGATAGATTCAAAGAAAAGATAACTCTTATAAATATGAATAAAGATAATTTTTCAATTGATAATTTTAGGAAAATTTTGGTTGATATAAAAGAAAAAATAGAATATATATATAATATGAAACAATTTGGAAATATTGTTGTTAATATTAATTATCCAAGTTTATTGATGTATAGTAGTAAGCAGGTTCATCAAAAAGAGGAAGTTATCTTAGAGGTTCTTGATTCTGAAGAGAAGGAACTTGTTTATCCTGCTTTTAAAGAGGAAGAAGGATTTTTCGTGGAAACTAAAACTGTTTCAGATAAAGAGCATTCTATTTTTTCTGAAGAAAAACGGGAGGATGAAAGCCAGTTATACTCTGAGATTGTTGAAATTCAAGAGCCTTATCAAATACAAGAGATAACTGTAAGTAAGGATCAAGAAGAATTTGTGGATATATTTGAAAATATTATAGAAGAAAAGAAAAATGAATCAATGGGGGACCTGACTGTTCAAAAAATCATTAGTGAACAGCCTATATTTGAAGAAGTATTTGAAGAAGAGAAAAAGTCGGTTGAGGATATCTTAGATGAAATAAATTTATCAATGACTAATTCTCTAGATCAGACTATCGATGAGAAGACTACAGAGCAGGAAAATTTGGAAGAGCTTTTAGTGATTAATAGAGAAATTGAATTAAAAAAAGATAAAAAAGAAGATTTATCTATAACGGTTAATATTGATGATCTATTAAAAGATGTTAAGGTTAATTTTAGATCAGAACTTGGTAAAGATTTGATTTTAAAGGATATGCTTAGTATTTTTTATCATTTATTGGCTGGGATGAGTAAAGAAAAATTAGCTTTTATTGAAAAGAATATTCAATATTTTAAACAGAGTATGCAAATTAAAGATCCAAATTTGAAATATAATATCTCTATTATTAATCCAAAGGGATTTAATGTTTTTCCTAAGGATGAGATACTTATTGTTAATTATTATCAGCCTATTATGGGACGTCTATATGATATGAAAGATTATTATATCAGAGATAAGGAGGTATATAGTTTTTGTATCAACAAGAGCACATTGTTTTTTAATTTATTTTACAATGCTGTACCAAACATTATTGTTTCTTCATTTGTTTTAGATGTTTCTTTTGATTCTTTTGATAGTAATATGGTTTATACTTATCCTGCTGAGCTTAAAGAATTAAAAATTAACATAATTAAGAGAGTTACTGATAATTTGGATAATTTAAAGGTTAGTGGAGTTATACAAAATTTTGTTATTTTAAATGAAGAATTTGAATATATTACTGAGAATAATAGTTTTGATTCAGATGTAATATATAAGATTTATAATTATTACAATCTTTATTCTGTTATTGAACCGATTGTTTGGGGTTTGGGAAGTAAAGAAGGGGGATTTTATTTGGTGCTCAAATTTAACAATGTTTTCCTTGTGGTATATGATAAAGATTTTTCATTTAACAAAATAGTTAGCTTGTATAATAGTTTATATTTATTGGAGATTTTATGAGCGCTTGGGCAGGAGCGTTTGTGGGGCGCTATATAAATACCTTCCTGCTAAAAGGGGAAAATGAATATTAATCAGTTTGAAGGAACAATAGCTTACTTTGTGATATCAAGGTTAGCTGGTGGGGAAATATTGGAAAATTATGTTAAAGATCAGGATATTCTTCAACCATTACTTGAATATTCCCTCAATTATATAGAAAATTACGAGTCATTTAAAAATGATTTAAATAATTTTAATTCTACTCTGGCTCAGTACAGTCCAAATTTTAAACTAGATAAATTAAAAAGTTTGAATTTTATTTACTCTAACATGAAGGTGTTTTTTTGCGAGATTAAAGAGGACGATATATTTGCAGTTATTTTTTTTAGTGCCTCTTATCCTGATGGTATAGTGAAAATTTTTCTCAATGAATATATCAATTATGTTAAACAAAATTATAGTTTATAGTATGGATATAAAAACAGTGAATGATTTATTATTAAAAGCTACAAAAGGAAAGTTTAAGCTTTATGATAGTGAGAAATTTGAACAGAGAGTAAGTGATATAAAGAATTTATCAAATTCATTTTTTTCTTTCTTTGTAGGAATGGAAGAGGATATATATAATGTTAGGCATGAAGTTGAAAAAATTATAAAAAGCAATTTTCCAAATGTTGATCAAAGAAAACTTTATAATATTCTACTAGTTTTTACTGAGTTGTCTACAAATATGATTAAACATGCTTGTAATGGTTATTTTGAGATTTATTTGGATCATAGTAGTGTTTATATGTTATTTAAAGATTCCGGTGCTGGTATTAGTATTGATAGAATACCATTTATTACTTTATCCAACTATTCTCGGTTGGAGGATTCTTTAGGATTCGGATTTAATATATGTATTGAGTTGAGTGATTCTATAGAGATGGAAACCAGTCAAAACGGAACCAATATAATAGTTCTAATGTATATATGATGTATTTGGATTTATATAATGAGAAGTTGAAACAAGTTGATTTATTGAGGTTACCCAATCACATTGCTTTTATTATGGATGGTAATAGGAGATGGTCTAAGAGGAATAATCTTCCGAGCTTTGTGGGGCATAAGAAAGGATTTGTTAATTTTAAAGATATAATATTTTTTTCTAAGGAATTGGGTATAAAAGAATTATCCTTTTTTGCTTTTTCTAAAGAAAATTGGAATAGATCTAATGAAGAGGTTAATTTTCTGCTAAATTTGATGCTATTTTATACTAATAGGGAGATATTTAGAATTATTGAAGAAGGTATAAGAATAAGAATCATTGGTGATAAAGAAAGTATTCCTGTTGAATTGAAAGAGGCTTTTAATAGGATAGAACGAGAAAGTGAAATTTTTGATAAAATGATTGTTAATGTTATGATAAACTATTCAGGGCAATATGATGTTTTACAGGCTATAAAAAAGATTATTCATAGTGGATATGGGTCGGAACAAGTTGATTATGATTTGATTAATTCTTGTCTTTTAATAAGTTCTCCTGATTTACTTATAAGAACTGGAGGGGAATATAGAATAAGTAATTTTATACTTTTTCAGCTTGCTTATACTGAACTTTATTTTTCTCAGAAAATGTGGCCAGATTTTCAGATTGATGATCTGATTGATGCTATTATAGATTATCAGGGAAGAGAAAGAAGATGGGGAAAGTAGCAGTAATACATTTTTCTGACTGTTTTTTCCCAAGAATTAATGGGGTAACTGTTGCGATAAATACCATTTCTAATGCTTTGAAGGAACATCAAGTGTATAATATTATTGTTTCACCTTCTTATGAAGGCAATAATGATCTGAAATTTGAAGATTTTTATGGGATTGATCTGATTAGAATTCCATCTAAGACTTTTATTTTCAATAGAGAAGATAGGTTTATGTTGTTTTCTTCTAATCAACAGCTATTCAACACTATAAAAAATAGAATTAAAAATTATTCTGTTGTTGTTTTCCTTTTTCATAATATTATGAATAGTTATTTTATTGGATATAATGTAATGAAACTTTTGCAAGCTGATGAATTTAAAGGCCAGATTTTAAAAATATATTATTATCATACATTTTGGGAACATTATTTGCATTACTTACCATTACCTAAATTTATCTCTGGAAATTTTCTTAAGTTATTAGAGAAACAAATACTCAGAAAGATGGATTATATAATGGTAGCTAATGATTACGTTAAAAGTGTTGTTAATGAAAAAATGGGTTCAGATGTTAAAATTGTTGTTAATCCGCTTCCCATAAATCCTGTTTTTTTCAGAGATAGGGATCCAAATTTAACTAACCTCCCGGATAGAAAATATTTTGTATATGTTGGCAGAATGGGAAAAGAAAAAAATTTATACTTTTTGCTGGATATTTTTAAAGAGTTGCTAAGTTTTGATAATGACTTTTATCTTTACTTGATTGGAGATGGTCCAGAAAAACAGAATCTTATTTCATATTCCAAATACAATGGTATTTCAGAGAGAACGCTTTTCTTGGGTTATATGACTCAAAATGAAATTATTGAGCTATATAAATATTCTCAAGGAGTGATTTTTACTTCAAAGACAGAGACCCTTGGTTTAGTTATATTGGAAGCAATGAGTAGTGGGGGAATAGTATTTACTCTTAATGTTCCTCCTTTTAACTCTGTCATTAATAATCTTAATGATGGAGTGTTGATAAATTATGAAGATAGGAGATATTTTGCTAAAAAGATTATTGAAATTATTTCTGATAGAGATTTATCTGAAAGAATAAGGAAAAATGCTATTAATCGTTCCCAAAATTTTCATCCCTCTGCTTTTGCTCATAATTTTCTGAGTGTTATCAGGTAGGTGAATTAATCATGGCAAAAATAGGAATAGATGTTATGGGTGGTGACAATGCACCGTTAGCAGTTATCGAAGGAATACTTTATTCTTTGATGGAAAACAAAGACCTTCATATTGTTGCTACTTATTATAAGAATATTGATATGAATGATATGATAAAGAGGATTTTTTCTCTCTCTGCTAAAAAAAGCAAAATTAAGAATTTTATAAAAAACAATTTGTGGAGAGATAGGATAGAATTTATTCCTTGTGAGAGCTACATAAGCATGAAGGATAGGCCATCTGGTTTTTTAAAACATAAGAACAACACTTTAAGAACTGTTTTTGATTTATTGAAGGATAATATTGTTCATGGGGTGGTTTATGCTGGAAATACCGGTGCTTTTTTGGAAGGTTCTGTACTTGTTGTTGGTAGAATGGAAAATGTCAAGAGACCTGCTTTGTTAACAATTCTGCCTTTTGGTAATCCCCCAGTTTTTCTGCTGGACAGCGGTGCCAATCCTGAATGTAAGCCGGAATATATGTTGCAGTTTGCGATTATGGCATCCACATATTATAAGGTTGTGCTTTCCAAAATTCCTACCGTTGGGATCCTCAATATAGGTAATGAAGAAATAAAAGGTAATAATTTGGTTAAAGAAACACATGGATTGATTAAAAGTTATATGGATAAAAATCCTAAGCTGTTTAATTATTGTGGTTTTATAGAGCCATATGATGTTGTAAACTCTAAAATAAATATTGTTTTAACTGATGGTTTTAGTGGGAATATTATGTTAAAATCTTTTGAAGCTTTATCTGAATATGTAATGGACATGATGAAAAAGGAGTTTTCTAAGGGAATAATAAATAAAGCTTTGGGTTTAATTCTTAGGTCTAATTTCAGAAAACTCAAAAATTTTTTTGATTATTCTGAATATGGTGGTGCTATTATGCTTGGGTTGAAAGGAATATGTATCAAAACACATGGAAGAGCAAATTATAAAGCTATAAAAAATTCTATCTTGTTTACTTATAGACTAATAAAGAATGATATGATAAATAAAATAGAGAAAGAAATCAAAAGTATGGAAGTATGGATTACTTAAATTATAATCTTAAAGATGGATATAAGAAAATAAATGCTTTCTATGAATTGAATAATCATTTAATGACTTTTGGATTGGATATATATTGGAGAAAAAAAGCCGGTACTATTTTGTCTAAATTGTTACAGAAAGAAAAATATTTTGAAAATAAAGACAGTTTTATATATTGTGATTTTTGTATAGGTACGGGAGAGTTCTTTGAAGAAGTAGTAAATAGAATCAAAAGAATTTCATTTGAAAAAATTTTGTTTAATAAAAAAAGCTATTTCATAGGTCTTGACTTTAGTTTTGATATGATTAATTGGGTAAAGAAAAAAAAGGTTTATAAAGTTGAGAATGTTTTTCTAATACTTGCTGATGTTGGATTTTTACCTTTTAAAAATAACACTTTAGATTTTGTTAGTATTTCTTTGGGTATAAGGAATTTAAGGAATCCTAATGATGTTAAACATGACGATATTTTTGCAAGGAGGTTTAATGAAATATATAGGGTTATTAAAGCTGGAGGTTACTTTTGGGGTTTGGAGACCAGTAGGCCCCCAAATAAAATAATTAGGAAAATATCGGATTTCTTTACTCTTTATGTCTTTACCAATGTAGCTAAGATAGTTTCTTTTGATTTTGATACCTATACATATTTAGCGAAGAGTATGTTAGATTTTTTTGATGCTGATAAATTTAAATATTTTCTTATGAATGTGGGATTTAAAAAGGTTGATTATCATTTGATGACTTTCGGGGTAGTTTCTCTCCACATAGCTAAAAAATGATAATAAAGTATAACCAAAATTTACGTGAAATATTTGTTATTGATCTGCAAGATTTGATATCATCTAAGGTGGATTTTATTTCTGGAACTTTTTATATTGATGTTGATCCTTTTGATATAGTGGGATTATATAGCTATGAGAATTTCAAAATATGTTGCCAGTATAATGTAAAAAAAGTGGGAGATAGCTTTTTAATTAAAATTTATATGGAGTCCTCTTTACCAGTGTTTTGTGATATCTGTGGCAATAAATTTGATTACAGTTTTTCTTTGGATGTGGAGGAAATTTATACCAATTATTTTGAATATAAGCGAAATATTGAGGATATGTATTATTTTATATTTAATGGTAAACAGTTAGATATTGGTAGAATATGTATTGAGAATTTTATTTCAAATCTTCCTATGAGATTTCAAGATGGATGTAGAAAATGAATCTATCTCTTTATTTTATAGTAGAGATTATAATACAATATTCCTATTATCTCAGTAAGTGCTATGTTGGTGGTTTCTAAATTTTCAAAGTTTGGTAAAAGTGTATATAGATTTATATCTTCATAAAACTTATATTTGAAATTGCAGGGTATAAAGGTTATATTGTTTTGTATGAAATCTTCTGAGAAATTGTTGTAGAATGATATTTTGGTTCTTTTCATATGAAAAGCGGATGTTATAACTATAATTTTATCTGATGGTTTCAATAATTTTTTGAGATTTTTTACATTTTGATGAGTATCTAGAGAATTAGTTTCTGCTATTATCTTTGCAGGTTCTATGTTTTCTATTAGCATTTTCATATATTTTGAAGATGGGTTATTGCTGTATAGACTTCCTCCTAAGATTATTATTTCTGGAGTTATATTGTAATATTTTTTCAGGTTGGTGTGTATAATTATAGCTGTTAATGTTCTTGCTAAGCTTTCTTCTGACAACTCTTGATTGTTCTTTATTCCTCCTCCTAATACTATTATTTTATCTGCACTTTTATATAGATCTATTACATTTTCAGGGTTATTTATTGTTGAGTAATAAAGAAAATAAAACTGTAGGTAGTCTTTCTCTAGGAATGCTATTGCTAAGTTACTACCTATGTCTGTGGAGAAAAAATAAACAATCAAAATTATAAAAAAAACATATTTTTTTTGACTTTTGGGAACTAATATAAATATTATAAAGAGTATTATAAAGTATATATTTATTACGGAGCTTAGGATTTTTTTTAGAACCACTTTAATAGTTTATGTTGAATTCTCATAGTTTTTTATAAATTCTAATACTTGGTATGGATTTTGTGAGGCTGATACTTTTCTCCATATTTTTACTATTTTCCCAGCCTTATCAATAAGTATTGTATCTCGAGATAAGAACGTTTTTCCTTCGACATTAAAAAGTTTGGCTATTTTGTTTTCTTTATCACTCAATAGTTTTATTTTTAAGTCGTATTTCTGGATAAATTTTTTGTGTGTACCTTCATTATCTTTACTTATTCCTATTATTTCTACGTTGAGTTTATTAAACTCTTCCATTAGTTTTGAAAAGTTTTTGGCTTGTGTTGTACAACCTGGAGTATTGTCTTTAGGATAGAAATATAGAACTATCCATTTACCTTTACCAATCTCTATTTTTTCTCCATCTATGGTTTCCAAATTCAGGTTTATTACCATATCCCCCTCTCTATACATTTTTAACCTCCTATAGTGACATAATAGATTATTTAGATAAATTGTTCAATTTATTTTTATGAAATATTTTTTTATTTGATTAATGTTTTGATTTTTATATATCGCTTTTAAGATTACTTTTTTATTTTTATAGTTTTTAGGGATTCTGATGGTTATTGAATTAGGCGAAGTATAGAATATACTTATATTTTTTTCGTTTGTAGTTATTTCTACAAATGGAGAAAAATTAAAATACCATATTATATAAAATGTGGTATATTCATCAAATTCAAATTTATCTACCTTCATTATTTCAGGAAATGTGTAGTTATATTTCTCTATTATTTGTTCATTAAAACTTACTACTTTGTTATCTTTTATTTTGAAATAAAGATGCTTATTTTTTATTTCTGATGATAATATTTTGTTATATACTTCTTCGGTTACGTAGAATCTTTGAGAAGAGGATAGCAAGATAAATGGGGGGGCGTATGTAGTCCCCCTACCTATGTACTTTATACTCCCCTCTGCTGTTAATATATTATTTGAAAAAGATATTGATAATATAAGAAATAGAGTAACCAATGTTATATTAAGTGTTTTCCATATTGTTTTCTGTATTTTGAATTCTCTCATAATTGAACTCCTCAAGTAGTTCCATTATATCTATTATTATGGAAATAATTAAATTAATGATGGTTATTAATTTGTTTCTTTGTTGATTTAATATTTCTATTTGTATTTTTAATAGTCTTTCTTTTTGGGGTATGAAGGTTTTTTGTATTTCCTGTATATTTGTTATTGTTGTTTGTATACTCTGTATAAATTCCAAAAAGAGAGTATCTGTATTAATAAGCTTCTCTTCAATTTGTTTAGAGTATATGATTGAATTTTTAAATTTTGTATACAAAATGTTGTATACGTTTTGTTTGATTTGTATGTATTGTTTTGAAAATTTTTCTATTAGGATTTCTATTTGTTTGGGGTTTACTTTTTCTTCTATCTCTTCTTTTGATATCATTTTTTCAATATCTTGGGAAGTGGATAGGAGATCACGTATTAAATTTTGCATCAATTTGGTGGGCCTCTCTGGACTCGAACCAGAGACCTTACCCTTATCAGGGGTACGCTCTAACCACCTGAGCTAGAGGCCCTTCTCTATTCTTTTTTGATATTAAATGGATTTTCCCTCTTTATACTTCTGGTAGCTCAAAGAATTGTCTCAAAAATTGAATATACTCTAAAAATTTAAGTATTTCTTCTAAGATTTCTGTTTCCTCTGTATCATTTTCTATGTCGTTTTTTATTTTTTCTATTGTTATTATGAGCTGTCTTATGATTTCTTTTTCTTGGTTTTCTGGTTTTAAGTTTTTTTCTAAGTTTGATAACTCTTTTATTGTATTTTCTAAGTGGTATAATGTGTTTTCCTTTTCTCTTTTTATGAAAAGGTTATTTATTAGTTCTAAAACATAGTTTTGTATGAGGAGAGGACTGTTTTGTAAACTATTTATTACCAGTTTTTCTATTGAAAGAGGAAAAGGTAAGTTGCAATTTATACATTTTTGGCTAAAGAAATCGTTTTCTGTTTTACATGACGGGCAGATTAACTTTTGGTTAATCAAACATTCTACTTCTTTATATAATTCCCTGAATATACTGTAGAAACTTAAGAAATTTAAATATACATTCTCAAAATTTTCTGGGTGAATTATATATTTCATTGAGTGTTTAATTAAGTTTTCTATGTTTTGCATGGTTTCGTCTATTTTTAAAACATTCGATAAATTTAACAATATGAATGTTCTCAATGTGTTTTTTATATTGACTAGTAAGTTAATAAAAGTTGTTAATGGCAAGTTATAATTTAAAAAAAGAAATAGAGCATTAAGTATTTCTCTTATTGGTTTAGGTTCTGAATCAATATTTTTATCTTCAAGGTTTTCAAAATCCTTTATTAGATTTCCAATGAATTCTATTTTTTCAATGTATTCATAAAATTCTTCTGTTGTGGTTTTTAGAATCCCTAATAAGTATTCAATTTCATTTATTTTTTCTATGTTGTTATTAATAAATAGTGGATTTAATATTATTCTAAATATGGTATTTTTTAGAAAAGTAAGAATTGATTGTTTTTGTTCTTCAGAAAGAATCTCATAATTTTTTATTATTTCAATGATATTTATTTTTTGATTCTTATTTCTTTCCAATATAAAGAATGTATTTGATGCTTGATTTATTTGTATAAATATTTTATTTGGCAGTTCTGGATCTTCTATTAAATTTATTTCTCCTGTTATCAGTTGATATGCTGCTCCTAGTGCATATTTTTGTGCTTCTATTAGGGATTCTTGTTGTTCTAATATTTTTTTTACTTCTCCCTCATTCTCTATTTTTATTTTTTGTAGAGTCTCTTTCTCGTTTTTTATTTGTTTTTCTAGGTTTTCAATTAGTCTTGCACTTCCAAAAAGATATCTTATCATTAAGTCTATGGGAAAGTTTTCAAGATTCTTTATATTTTGAATATACATCCAAAATATTTTTAAGAATTTATCTATTATTGGATATGTGGAAACAAATTTTTGGTTTTTCAATATTTCTCCTACTGTGTTATTAACCCTAATTATTAGCACTGTATTTTTTACTATTTTTTCTATTATTGAGTTGTCTATGTCGTCTATTATTATTTTTTCTGTTTCTGTTTTAATTTTTTCAAATATGTTGTTCAATTCATTTATATTCTTTTGCATGCTGTTTATGAATGTTGTGTTTATTGGTATTGTTTGCTTTATTAGCTCCCAATCATCTATCGTTTGATTAATAATTTCTTCTAAAAAATTAATAAAATTAATTTTGCTATTTATGAAAACTTCATTGATTTCATTTATGTTTTCTATTTCATTATAAAAGTATATTAAGTTTTCTATTATGTTGAGAAAATTTGTTATGGGTGGAGGAAAAACTACTACCATAGGTATATATACTTTTTTATTCTAATGCTTTTTGTATTGCTTGTTTCAGATTAAGTTGTACCTCAATAAGCCTATGATCAGATACTTTACTTGCTATTGGATTCTCTTTATTTCCTACTACGTTAAAACTATTTTGGACTACTTTATCTTGTAATTCTGGTGATACAAAAATATAGTCTAAAGTACTTACATGTTTACCAAAGTGTGTTGGATACTTGGTTTCTTCTGATAATTTATCCAATTTTCTTACATCTTGAAAATTGTTATTTTCTATTGTTCTTATAACTGTTGAGTTTGGAAGATCATTAAAATCACCCATCAATATTGTTGGCTCCTTTGAATTACTTGCCATGTTTACCAAGTTTTGTGCTTCCTTTTGTCTCTGTGTATCTGATTCTACTCCTCCTCTTTTGGATTTAAGATGAACAGAGTATACTTTTACTTCAAAACCTGGTGATAATTCTACTATTGCTTCTACTGGAGGGCGCTTGAAATTTGTGTTGTTTTCATTTATACTGTAACTTTTTATCTTGAACTTTTTATCTATCAGTAAAGCTGTTGCTATCCCTCTATCATCTGATTTACCTACTATAACATTATATTTCTTATCCAGAGAGGCAATTTTCAGAAGGTCATTTAGGATATCTTTATTTTCAACTTCTTGTAATGCTACTATATCAGCGTTGGATTTACTCAGTATGTCCGCTATTCCAATCATTTCATTTTCTTTTTTAGGGGGACCATCACTTTTTAAAGGGTCATCTACCTTGTCAAACAAGTTCCAGACATTATAACTTGCCAATTTTATATTATTTATCATGTTATTCTATCCTATGATAATATAATTCTATTTATATTATATTTTTCATTTTTTGTTTTTAAAGTCATTTTATATTTTTTTTACAATTTTTTTACGATTTTTTTTTCTTTTAAATACTCTAAAAATTAGAGAAATAAAAAGGAGGTGTCAAAAATGTTCTTAGAAAACATAAAAAAATATGGCATAAAAAAAATAAGCTTTATAAATCAAATTTTAGCTAGAAAAACTGATAATTTATCTGAAAAAGATACACCAGATAAATTTTTACCTAATAAAGTGAGTTACTATAAACCTATAGAATTGACTTCACAAAAGAATAAATTACCTCACAATTTACACAGGATTGATGTTGTGAAAGATGTTCTTAAAACTGATGAGGTTTGGAAAATGGGAATAACAGGTAAAGATATTACTGTTGCTGTTATAGATACAGGAATATATCCACATCCAGATGTAAAAAATAGATTGATAGAGTTTATTGATTTTGTCAATAATAAAAATGGAGTTGAAAACGCCTATGATGACAATGGTCATGGAACACACTGTGCAGGTTTGGTTGGAGGAGATGGAACCAAAGCAAACGGAAATTATAAAGGCCCAGCTTATGAGGCAAACTTAATTGGTATTAAAGTATTAGATAAAATGGGTTCTGGTAGTCTATCTAACATAGTTAAATCAATATATTGGTGCATTGAAAATAAGGATAAATATAATATTAAAGTTTTGTCAATGTCTTTAGGTGCTGACTCTGTAATAAAAGAGAAAGATGATATTCTTGCTAAAGCTGTTGAGGATGCTACTAAGGCTGGTTTAATCGTTGTTATTGCTGCTGGTAATAGCGGACCTCTCTCTGAAACCGTAGGAACACCTGGTATAAGCCAATATGCTATTACTGTTGGTGCTTATGATGACAAGAATACCATTTCTACTGATGATGACACTCCTGCTTTCTTTACCTCAAAAGGACCTACTCCTGTGGACAAAGCTAAGAAACCTGATATATCATCACCAGGTGTGGAAGTCGTAAGTCTGAGAAGTCCCAACTCAACAATTGATAAATCACCAGTTATACATTATGGTGATTACTACACATTATTATCGGGAACTTCAATGGCTACTCCGATAGTTGCTGGTGTTGTTGCTCTTATTTTACAAGCTAATCCAAACCTCTCTCCACAACAAGTGAAACAGATAATAATGGAAACTGCTACTCCAGTTAAAGGAGCAAGCCATCATTCAGTTGGGGCAGGGCTTATTAACCCTGTTGAAGCAGTTAAAAAAGCAAAAAAAATGAAAACAATTGATTCTTAAAAGTAATTAATTCTTAAAAGAAAAATTAAAAGAAAAATTAAAAGAAAAATTAATTGAGGTGTTATCTAAATGATCGACATTAATGAATATTCCAAATATGTTGATAAAAAAATTATAGATGATATTTTGCTTTTGGCAAAGAGTTTGGAAGGATTAAGAGTCCTCCATATAAATTCTACTCATGAAGGTGGGGGAGTTGCTGAAATACTATCAAGGCTCGTTCCTCTTATGAATTCACTAGATATCAAAACAGATTGGGCAGTATTCAAAGGAAACCAACAATTTTTTAAGTTTACAAAAAAGCTTCACAATATGCTACATTTACCAAATTATGATAAGATTGATAGCAATGAAGTATTAATCTATCTCGGAACAACTTATGAAAATGTTAATAACCTGGATACAGACAATTATGACGTTATATTTGTTCATGATCCTCAGCCTTTAGGAATGGTTATGAAAAAAAAGGATAAACAAAAGTGGATATGGAGATGTCATATAGATACTTCTACTCCAACTGAAAAGGCCTGGGAATTTATAGAACTTTTTGTTAATGCTTATGATTGCGCTATATTTCATATGCCTGATTTTGTTCACTCTAAATTAAATATTCCTGTTTATATTATTCCTCCTTCTATAGATCCAATTCATCCCAAAAATATTGAATTGGAAAAAGATTTTATTTTTAATACTTTGGAAAAACTAAAAATAAACCCTGATAAACCAATCATATTACAAGTCTCAAGATTTGATAGATTAAAGGATCCAATGGGGGTATATAAAGCTTATAAACTTGTGAAAAAAAATTATGACTGTCAATTAGTTTTGGCAGGATCGTTTGCATCTGATGACCCTGAGGGGATAGAAGTGTATAATCAACTACTTGATGATACTCAAGATGATAAAGATGTGTTAGTTCTAAATCTTCCTCCTGATAGCCATTTAGAGATAAATGCTTTGCAAAGGGTTTCTGCAGTGGTTATTCAAAAGTCTATTAGAGAAGGTTTTGGTTTGGTTGTTTCAGAAGCAATGTGGAAAAATAAAGCAGTTATTGGTGGTAATGTAGGAGGAATAAAAAAACAAATAGTTAATAACCACACTGGTTTTTTAGTTGATACTATAGAAGAAGCCGCTTATAAAATAGAGGAATTATTAACTAATGAAGAGCTAAGAGAAAGAATGGGTAAATTGGCAAAACAGAGAGTCAGAGAACTGTTTTTGATAACCCGTCATTTAAAAGATTATCTAACAGTTATTAAAAACCAATTGGGGAAGTAAAATTTTTCAGGAAAACATAAAAAAAAGGGGCTTGGAAAAGCCCCTTTTTGGTCTACTTTTACCTTAAACTTATTTTAGTAATCCATTGGTGGGTGGTTATGTGCTCCACCTTTATCTTTTTCTTTTTCAGGAATTTCTGCCACAACTGTTTCTGTTGTTAGGACCATTCCTGCTACTGAACATGCGTGTTCCAATGCACTTCTTGTAACTTTCAAAGGATCTATTATACCGGCTTTGAACATATCTGTTATTTGTCCACTTACTGCATCAAATCCGAAAGTAGGATTTGCTCTTTTAACTTCTTCTACTATTGATCCACCATCGTAGCCAGCGTTTTCTGCTATTTGTCTTAATGGTCTATCTAATGAGGACTTGACAACTTTAATTCCAAGAGCCATGTCGCCGCTAAATTCTTTTTCCATTTTTTCTAAGGATGACATTGTTCTTATGAGAGCTGTTCCTCCACCAGGTATTATTCCTTCTTCTACAGCAGCTTTTGTTGCGTTTAAAGAGTCTTCAAATCTCAATTTCTTTTCTTTGAGCTCTGTTTCTGTTGGAGCTCCGACTTTTATTACTGCGACTCCACCTGTTAGTTTAGCCAATCTTTCTTGGAGTTTTTCTCTGTCGAATTCGCTATCTGTTTCCTTAATTTGTTTTCTTATTTGTTCTATTCTTGCTTTGATTTCGGAATCGCTACCTTTTCCTCCAATTATTGTTGTATTTTCTTTTGTGACTTTTACTTTTTCTGCTTTACCTAAATAGGTACTGCTCTTAATGTTTTCCAGTTTCATTCCAAGCTCATCATTTATTACTTGTCCACCTGTCAAGATTGCTATGTCTTTTAACATTTCTTTTCTTCTATCTCCAAATCCTGGTGCTTTTACTGCACATACATTTAATACTCCTCTTAGTTTATTTACAACTAATGTAGCTAAAGCTTCACCTTCTATATCTTCAGCTATTATGAGTAATGGTTTCCCTTCTTTAACAACAACTTCCAATACTCCAAGAATGTCATTTACTGCTGCTACTTTCTTTTCAGTTATTAATATATAAGGATTTTCTAAAACGGATTCCATTCTTTCTGTATCTGTTACAAAATATGGTGATATATAGCCCCTATCAAACTGCATACCTTCAACATGTTCCAAAGTTGTTTGTGAGGACTTGGATTCTTCAATTGTTATAACTCCTGTTTTACCAACCATTCTTATTGCTTTTGCTATCATTTTACCGATTTCTTCATCGTTATTAGCTGCTATTGTTGCAACTCTTTCAAGATCATCAACTTCAGATTTGGTCTTACCCTCAAAATCAACTTCTTTGGATTGTTTTTTTAATTCTTCTATTATTACTTCTTTTGCTTTGTCTATTCCTCTTTTGAGATAAATTGGATTTGCTCCTGCTGCTATTGCTTTCAAGCCTTCCTTTATTATGTTATAACCAAGAACTACTGCTGTAGTTGTTCCATCACCTGCTATATCGTTTGTTTTGGTTGCAACTTCTTTTAAAAGTTGAGCACCCATATTTTCTATTGGATCTGGTAACTCAATTTCTTTTGCAACTGTAACACCGTCATTTGTTATTAATGGGCTACCAAATTTCTTTTCTAATACCACATTTCTACCTTTAGGACCCAATGTTACTCTTACCGAGTCATAGACCACTTTTATTCCTTTTTCCAATTTTTGTCTTGCTTCTGTGTTGAATAACACCATTTTACCTGCCATAACTTAACACCTCCTGTTATTCGCTTTCTACTATTGCTAAAACTTCACTTTCTCTTAATATCAAATATTCTTCTCCTTTAATTTTCAATTCCGTACCTGCATATTTGCCAAATAGGACTTTATCACCTTTTTTAACTGTTGGTTCAACTCTTGTGCCATTGTCCAACAACTTACCGGGACCAACTTCTACAACTTCTCCCTTTTGCGGTCTTTCCTTAGCAGTATCTGGTAAATATATACCACTTTCTGTTTTTTCATCTTGGGGTATGGGTCTTACTAATACCCTGTCTTCTAGCATTCTCAGTTTGACTGTTTGAGTTGGCATATCATTTCACCTCCTTAGTTTTTACTCTTTATTGACCTTTTACATTTATAATAATACCCATTTTTTATGATTTTTATACAGTTTTTTATATATTTTTTTTAAATTATATATAAAAATTATATATTGGAAAAAATTTGAGGTTGTTAATAATTGAATCTTTTGAAAGCCACTACCACATTATGTCCACCGAAACCGAATGAATTTTTTAGTGCAATGTTTATTTCTCTTCTTATGGGTTTATTGGGAGTATAGTTAAGATCACACTCTGGATCTGGAGTATCATAGTTTATAGTTGGTGTAACGATTTGATGATATATACTTAACACTGTTGTAATTGATTCTATTACTCCTGCTGCACCTAATGTATGCCCTATCATTGATTTGGTAGAACTGATATTAACTTTATATGCTCTGTCTTTTAAAACACTCTTTATTGCGTATGTTTCTGTTTTGTCATTGTATGGTGTTGATGTTCCATGAGCATTGATATAATCAATTTCTTCTATATCTAAGTTCTCTATTGTTTTTGATATGGCGTGTACTATACTTTTTGCTTCTGGGTCAGGAGCTGTTATGTGATATGCATCACATGTATGTGAATACCCAACAATCTCTGCGTATATTTTTGCCTCTCTTTTTTGAGCGTTTTTCAAACTTTCTAATATTATTGCTCCAGATCCTTCGGCTATTACAAATCCATCTCTGTTCAAATCAAATGGTCTTGAAGCTTTGTTTGGATCATTATTTTTGGATAAAGCTCCCATATTCTCAAACCCAGCTATTGCAGACCCTACTATTGGAGCTTCTGAACCGCAAACTATCGCTATATCTACTATTCCATTTTTCACAGCTAAATAAGCTTCTCCTATTGCATGTAAAGAACTTGAACATGCACTTACATACGTTAAATTTGGACCCCTAATGTTGTATATTATTCCTATCCAGCCGGATAAGATATTGACTATCATTTTAGGGACAAAATATGGAGAAACCTTGTCGTTACCTTTTTCTATGAGTGTTTTTATTTGTTCTTCAAAAGTTTCTATACCTCCTATTCCTGAGCCTACGAAAACTCCTATTCTAAAAGGGTCAACAGTATTTAAGTTGATAGAAGAGTCTTTCAGTGCCTGATCTACTGAAGCTATCCCAATTTGGACAAATCTGTCCATTTTTCTTATGTGTTTTTTATCTATGTAATCCAAGGGATTGAAATTTTTAACTAATCCTGCTATCTTAACTTGGAAATTTTTTGTGTCTATCCTATCATTGTATGTTATTCCATTTTTGCCTTCAACTAAACTTTCCCAAAAGTCTTTGATAGTATTGCCAATTGGAGTTATCACACCCATTCCTGTTATTACAACTCTGTTAATCATAGTTTTTAAATCTCCTTGGATATTCTTGTTATTTTTATACTTTTTGGTTTAAAAGTGAGTATTCCAATAGATAGTTTTTTAAACCCTCATCAATTTTCTCGTAGTTGAGAATGGTTTCGAATTTTTTCTTCTCTATTTGTTTACTTTCTATTACACTTACTGTAAACTTATCTTTTTTCCTTTCTATGTACTCTATGTAAGGAATTTTTAAAGAAACTTCTATTATGGTTTTTTGTGGTATTGGAATAGATGTAAATAAACTTATTCCATTATGAAATATTCTATATGTTTTACCTTTTTGGATATGTGGAACTCCTAAAGCATTGTATTCTATTTCTATTTCTACTTCGAGATCAAAGTTTGAGACCAACTCTTTGGCTTTTCCAAAGGTTTTATCTTTGAATTTTGGTGGTTTGCTTATAACCATTATCCTTTCTGATAAGACTATTTCTTTTATCTGAGTTTCGAAATTGAATAATTTAACAATTCCATCTTTGTTTTCTAATAAATTCGTATCAGCGTTTTTTTCTGGTGTTATTGGAACGAGATTATTTGATAAATATTGAGATAATAGTGGAACTTTCAATTCTATAGTGCTTTTTGTTGTATTTTCTATTGTTCCATATATATCTATCCATTTATCTGCCTCTATAACTGTCATTTTGATTGGACTTTCTGTGGCAAAACTGGGATCCTTTTTACCAAATAACCCAAACATTTATGTCCCTCCCTTTTCTATTATTTTCCGAATAATTTTTGTCGTAGATGAATCAGGAACAAAAGGCAAAACTCTATAGACAATTTTGTACTTCTCTATGATTTTGAGTTCTGGAATTGCTTTATTATCATAGTCTCCACCTTTGAAATATACATCGGGTTTTAAATATTCAATTAATGATATTGGAGTGTCTTCTTCAAATGGAATTACAAAGTCAACCACTTCTATTGATGCTATAACTATCATCCTATCTTCAAGTGTGTTTATTGGTTTTTTAGGCCCCTTAATTCTCTTTATACTCTCATCGGTATTAATTGCAACTACCAATATGTCACAGTATTCTTTGCTTTGATATAAATAAGTTATGTGTCCCTTATGGATTATATCGAAACAACCATTTGTAAAGCCTATAATTTTACCAACTTCCTTGTATTTTTCAATTATTAGCTTAAGTCTTTGCCAACTATGTATTATCTTTTTTTCAAAGTGTCTCATACTTTTGTGTTTCTCTGAGAATAAATTTGGGTAAATTTTGATTCACTTTCTGAATTTTCAGCAAATAGTTAATCAAATCTGTGGGTTTAACTGCTATAGTACCAGGTTTTGAGACACAAATTGAACCTGCTATATTTGCTAACAAACCACTTTCTAAAGTTTCAAAACCTATTGAATTTAGTAGTCCAAATACGGATATAACATTATCACCAGCACCTGTAACATCAAAAACCTCTACCTCTATCCCGTCTATTTTTATAAAATTGCTCTTGTTTAGTATTGCTAGCCCATCCTTACCAAGTGTAACCAATAATTTATTTATCCTATACTTTTTTATAAATTCAAACATGTTATGAAAAGTATCATTTTCTAGCCCTATATTTTTTGTTATTTGTTGAAATTCTTGCTTATTTAAAGATAATAAATTTACATTTTGATTTTCCAAGAATTTTGAAAAACAGCTGAAATTTGGAGGCTTAATTGAAACACAGAAATGATTACTATTTAACGATTCCATAATTACATTAAGATTTTCATTTGTGAAAATTCCCTTGTTATAATCAATTATAAAAACTGAATCAAATTTTTGGGGTATTGATGAAACCTTATCTTTGATTATTTTTGATGGTATTTTTAGATTTTCTTTTTCTCTGTCTACTCTTGCAATTTGTTGATTATTACTTGCTATTAACCTGGTTTTTACTATTGTTTTATCATATGTTAACGTTAAATCATTAATTCTATATCTTTTTAATAGTCTTTTTATCCTTGTGGAAAAGTGATCTTTACCAATGATTCCTAAAAGACTGACATTTTGGGAATAATATGATAATATTTTGGCAACATTTGCTGCTCCTCCTAAATCGTTCCATTCTTTTTCAACCCTTAAAACTGGAACAGGAGCTTCTGGTGATATCCTCTCAACTACTCCTTTTAACCACCTATCTAATATTATGTCACCTATGACCAGAATTTTGGATTTTTTTAATTCATCTATGGTATTATTCAATTTATCTAATATTTCATTTATTTTGAGTTTCATATTTTTTATGTATTCTTGCAGGATTACCAATGACTATTGTATTTTCATGAACATCTTTGGTCACAACACTCCCAGCTCCTATATAAGAATTTGGACCAATTTTCTTAGGAGATATTATCACTGCATTAGACCCTATAAACGAATTTTTCTTGATTATACTTGTGTATTTATTTTTGCCATCGTAATTTGCAAAAACAACACCAGCACCAATGTTAACATTCTCTTCTATTATTAAATCTCCCAAATAAGCTAAATGTGAAGCTTTCAAATCTCCATCAACTTTTATGTTTTTACATTCAACAAATGCACCTATCTTAGAACTGTGTATTATATTATTTTCTCTGAGATGAGTAAATGGACCTACAAAATTGTTATTTATTAATTCATTTTTTGTAATAATACTGTGGGAAATGATGTTGTTAAATCCTATTTGTGAGTCGGTAATGAAACAATTCGGACCAATTTTATTGGATTTACCTATCTCTGAGTTTATTATAAAAGTGTTATCTAAAATTGTATTGTTTTCATCCAATTTTGATAATGGGCAGATAAAAATATTTTTTCCTAAGATAACATTATTAACTCTTTCTGTAGAATACTTTTTTATCAAATTGAAAAGTTTCTCAAAATCTTTGATTTTCCTTATTTTAAAGATGTATTCTATGGATTTTCCCAAAATATTTATGAATTTATGATCAGTTGCATTTACATTTATGGTTTTGTATTCTCTACTTTTTATTACTTTATCTTTTATTTTTTCTTTCTTATAATATAGTAAAGGAGAATTGAGATCTATTAAAACTACTTTTTCATTTTTGTTAAGTTTTGATATATCCTTTGACAGATCTAAGCTTTCTATTAAATCTATCTCCAGATTTATATTGTATAGCTTGATCAATTTTTTTATTAATTCCTGGGATTCATGGTTAATTATAAAAAGAGGTTTTTTTTGAAAATATTCATACAAATTTTCTATAAGTTTCAAAGTGGGTAGGCAAACTGGATAGTAAAAATATTGATCATCATATTTCCATTTTTCTTCCTTTGCAAATACTAATATCATAAGTTAGCGGTTTTTTTTATTGGTTCAAACCTCATTGTGAAGAATCTTAAAAATGGTGGTTCATATAAAATTGATAACCCACTTATTTTTTCTCTTATACTGAATACTTCACATATTGTGTTACTTGTGTACTCCATATGTTCATTTGTATAAACTCTTCTTGGTATGGTTATTCTAACTAATTCAAGCTCTGGATATTTGTGTTTACCTGTTTTGGGATCTCTTCCTGCAGATACTATCCCTCTTTCCATGGTTCTAACACCACCATACAAATAGATGTACGCAGCTAATGTCTGAGCAGGGAACTCTTCCTGACTTATGTGCGGCAAAAACCTTTTGGCATCAATATATATTGCATGTCCTCCTATTGGTTCTACTATTGGTATATTTGATGATTTTAACAGATTTCCTAAGTACCTTACCTGATCTATCCTATTTTTTAGATAATAGAAGTTGGTCATCTCAGTTATTCCTTTTGCTAACATTGCTATATCTCTGGATGACATTCCTCCGTTATAGTATTCACCCTCAAAAATCTCTATCATCTTCTTCATTTTTATGAACAAATCTGGTGATCTAACAAGTATTAATCCACTTATATTGGTCAGTGGATCTTTTTTAGCTGAAATTGTGGCAGCATCAGCTAAACTCATTATCTCTCTTATGATACTCTTTATGTCTTTGTTTTGATATCCCTGTTCTCTTTCTTTGATGAAGAAAGCATTTTCTGCTATCCTTGTTGCATCTAATACTATAGGAATGCCATAATAATCACATATCTTTCTTATTTGTTTTATATTTTCTAATGAGACTGGTTGTCCTCCAGCCATGTTAACATTATTTTCGATACATACGTAAGCTATATTACTTGCTCCGTTTTTCTCTATAAAATCTACCAATTTATCCACATCTATATTACCCTTAAATGGGTGTGGAACTTCAGGTTTATAAGCTTCCTCTATGATTAAATCAACAAAAACTCCTTGGGCATATTCTTGATGAAACCTTGTTGTTGTAAAATACATGTTATTTATTACAAACTGCCCAGGTTTTATCATTGTTTGAGAAAGAACATGTTCTGCAGCTCTACCTTGATGGGTGGGTAAAAAGTACCTGAAACCAAATATATTTTCTATTGATTCTTCTAAAAGCTTATATGCTCTTTTTTGATCATACAATATTGCTAAACTCCATTGTTCGTCACTCATACTACTTGTTCCACTATCAGTTAAAAGATCTATATACACTTTTTCTGCTGGTATTAAAAAAGTGTTATATCCAGCTTTTTCTAATATTTCTTTCCTATCCTCAAAAGAGAGTAAGTTGATTATTTCTATACCCTTTAAATTATAAGAAATATAATCTCTTGGATCAATAAAATCGGATATGTATCTTCTGTTTTTTTGTTGTATTGCCAATTCCAAAGAGTTGACAAATAGTTCTAAGTTTTTCTTTTGATATTTCCTTGAAGGTAAATATAGAACCATATAATTATCTTTGCTATAACCTCTTACTTGTCCTATTAAGAATAATAAATTGTTTATGTTATGAATACTATGTTTTATGTAGAAGTAATGTGCTGAGCAGCGGGGACTGATTTCAAAACCTTCAACGGAATTCGTAATTCTTTTTATTTCTTCGTATAAAAAATTAATTGATTTTTCTTTATATTCCCAAAAATTTTTGTTTTTTGCCTCTTCTAATCCTTGATTTATTATTTCCATATCTCTTCCAGCTAAACCACCGTAGGTATGTAGCCCTTCAAAGGCCACTACCCATTCTGTAAGATGCTCGTAATATTTGAAATTATCAGTTATTAACAATGCTCCTGTATTTGACATTAAGTCAAATGAACAGTCTATAACTATTATGTCAACTAGATTACTGAATTCTTTAACTTCATCTAAATTTGATTTTGTAAAAGAAAAAATATTAGAAAAATCTGCTATTGTCAGCAATGACTCTTCTTTCAATTCTGAAATCATATTCTTTACATCATTAATACTATAATTATAACTTTTTAGGGAATTTAGGAAAAAGATTGATATTTTTTTACTGCCCTGTTGTTTGATTTTATAATAGCTGAGTATCTTTTCAAAGTGTTGATTTTCTAAAGGATTATAATTCACTAGATTAAATTGATAGTTTTCAAAATTTTCAAGTATTTTGATTATTAAGTTCCATGCTCCCTTTATATTGTGGGTGGGAATAAGGTATTCTTTGTTGAATGTCTTCTGAATATTTTGATTGAGCTTTATGAAATTTTTACTACCTGCATAGGATTCATCTCCCAAGAATAATGCTGCATATTGGCTTTCACTTAAGCTATTTAGATTCATTCCTGATAAATCTGTCCATATATAATCTTCTTCTATTAAATTTGCATCATTTTCTTTCTTTTCTAACAATATTCTTCTTTCTGAAATATCCAAGTACTTAGGAAAATAAACTATTTTAGCTTTATACGGTTGCATTAGATTTTCTCCTTTCTCAAAATAATTACCCTATAGATAGTATTAATATACCTTTTTACTTTATCCTTTTTATGTAATTATATTATATAGATTTTATTATATAGATTTTAAGGGATTGGATATGTTTTTGTTGAACTATATAGCTAAATGAAAAGTATTTTACTATTTTTTTTATTACTTTTCCTTATTTTTTTAGACCAGTTGACTAAACATCTTGTCATCCATGGTTTGAGGTTTAAGTGGGGATTTTTTGAAATCACACTTGTATATAATGAGGGTAGTGCTTTTGGATTGAAATTACTAAAAAACAGTGAATATATTGTTGTAAATTCAATCATCTTATTTCTTTTCATGTTATTCATATTTTATAGGAACAGTAGGAGTCAATATATGAAAAGCCTGTATAATTTTTGTCTGGTTTTTATCCTATCTGGTGGGCTTGGAAACATAATAGATAGAATTTTTCATGGGAAAGTAATAGACTTTTTTTACATTTACAATTTCCCTGTTTTCAATCTGGCTGATGTTTTCATTACCATCGGAATGGGGATGCTCATTATGATTTTTTTCAGAGAAGAGAAGAAAATACAGGAAAGTTCTCCTCCCCCCTAGAACATACTATTCTTTGTTCTGTCTCGATTCGGATAACTTGGTTAAAGCTGCTGCAACCACACCACCTACTATTCCTCCTATTGCTGCTCCTGCCAATCCTCCGATCAAAATGTGTTCGAGATGACTAATTCCAGTTTCAAACTTTACATGGGTTTTTTGGTAAGTATCTATTATTTTGTAGTCTATTTTGGGAGAAAATCTTACCCAGTATCCGTTTACTTCTTGGTAGCATTTTTGAATATCTCCATCTCTAATACAATACTCATCTACATCTTCCCATATTGTTTGACTGTATCCTTTAAATATGGGTTCTTTAACTTCTTGTGTTGTATAGTTTACAATTGGTTTACCATGTCCTTGGAAAGTTTGAGTATATTCTTTATAGATGACTTTTCCATATTCATCTTTTACAGGGATTTTTTCATAAACACTTTCTGTGGGGGTGTTATTCACTGATTCCCATGGCCAAGTGGGAACATACTGATTTTTGGGAATTTTACCTATTTCATGTGTTTCGTAAATAGGTTCTTTAACTTTAACTTCTACTGTTTCAACTGGTAATGATTTTACTTTTTTATTGGCTTGTATCCCTCCAAGTATTGAACCAACAACTGCTCCACCTGCTGCTCCTATACCTACACCTTTAACAATGTTTTCCCCTGATTTTGTTGAGGAATACAAATTATTGTTCAGTTTCATAAACTTTCACCTCCATAAAACTATAATTATTATTTACGTAATAAAAAAATACTGTAAAATTTCTGAATAGTAATTGTAAAAAAAAAGTTAAAAAAAGTGATTTGGGAAATATTACGAGGTAATTAATATTTCTTATAGAAAAATTAGATTGATAGTAACCAAAATGTTCGAGCTTGTTTCAAATTTCAATCTAACAAAAGCTCAGAAAGAATGTGTTGATCAAATAATTAGTAGTATAGAAAAAAATAAATTTACTACATTATTGGGAGTTACGGGATCTGGAAAAACTTTTATTATGGCTAACGTTATAGAAAGACTTCAAATTCCTGCTATTATAATATCTCATAATAAAGTTCTTGCTTCTCAATTATTTGGGGAATTTAAGAATTTTTTCCCTCGCAATCAAGTGGAATTTTTTATAAGTTACTATGATTTTTATAGACCAGAAGCTTATATACCACAACAAGATTTATATTTTGAAAAGGAAGCAGTGATTAATATGGTAATAGATAAACTTAGACACAGAGCTACACAAGCCGCTATATCTAATCCTTATTCTATTGTGGTTTCAAGTGTTTCTTGTATATATAACTTGGGATCCCCTGAGACTTACCAAGAGTTCTTTATTAATGTATATAAAAACAAAAAAATGGACATCACAGAATTCACTAAAATGCTGGTTAATATATACTATGAAAATAATGAAAATGATTTTAAACAGGGTAGATTTATGGTGAGGGGAAATGTTGTTTATGTTTTTCCTTCAGGTGAGGACGTTGTATTGAGAATAGATCTTGAAGAAGATATTATATCTCATTTATTTTTGGTCGAGCCTGTCAGCTTTAAAAGGATATCTGAGGTTGATTTTTTTACAATATACCCTGCAAAATTGTTTGTGTCATCATATGATAACATTATTAAATCAATTGAGGAAATAAAAACTGATTTATTGAAAAGATATAATGAATTGGTAGGTAATGGTAAAGTGATAGAAGCAGAGAGGTTAAAAACCAGAGTTGAGTATGATATCGCCATGTTATCAAAATTTGGTAGTTGTCCGGGGATTGAAAATTATTCCAGATATTTGTCTGGAAGGCCTCCTGGAAGCCCTCCTTATACCCTGTTAGATTATTTTTCTTCAGATTTTATCGCGTTTATTGATGAAAGCCATGTAACTATTCCACAGATCAGGGCCATGTATAAATCAGATAGGAATCGCAAAGAAGTTTTGGTTGAACATGGTTTTAGATTACCCTCTTGTTTGGATAATCGTCCACTTAAGTTTGAAGAATTCATAGAAAAGGTTAATAGGGTGGTTTTTGTCTCCGCAACACCAGGTGAGTTTGAAGTTTCCAATAGTAATATCATTGAGCTTTTAGTAAGGCCAAGTGGAATAGTTGATCCTGAAATAGTAATTAAGTCAAATAAAGATGTAATAAAAGAAATAATAGATATATCTCAGCAAGAAAAGAAGGAAAACAATAGAGTTATTGTTAATGTTTTAACTCAGAAGATTGCTGAAGATTTGAGTGAATATTTAACACTGAATTCAGTTCTTTCTACATTTTTACATTCAAAGATTAAACCATTGGATAGGTTAAAAATACTTTTTGATTTCAGAAAAGGTTTGTATGATGTTCTTGTTGGTGTTAATTTACTTCGTGAGGGGTTGGATCTACCAGAAGTTTCAGTCGTAATTATAGCTAATGGTGATAAGCAGGGGTTTTTGAGAAGTAAAAACAGTATTATCCAATTGGCTGGTAGAGCAGCAAGAAATATGGCTTCAAAAGTGATAATATTCACTGATACTATTACACCTGCTATAGCTCAAGCTGTAGAAGAGGTAGAAAGAAGAAGAAGATATCAAATGCAGTACAATGCGGAGAATAATATAACACCTCAAAATATACCTCCCAAACCTAAAGATATACTTAAAATTGTTTTTCAGCTTATAGGAAAAGAAGTTTCAGGTTTGACAATAAAAGATGTCGCCTTTTTGGATGATGAGGAGTTTATAAAATATCTTAGCAGTATTAGTAAAAATCAAATAAATGAATTAAAAAGGTATCTAAAATTACAAATGAAAGAGTTAGCAGATAATATGGAATTTGAACAAGCAATAATAATGAGAGAAAAATTGAAAATTCTGGAGAATATTAAATAATTTTTGAAATTTTAGACAAAAATAAACGTGGTATATTTCCTGAACTTTGAAAAAATTATTGAGTTTAGTATTAATTGCCATAAAGAATAAAATATAAAAAATTATTTTTTACATTTTTTTTACATTTTCAAACGATATATTTGAGACGTAATAGCAAAACTAATAAAAATTATTCTTTTAAGGGGTGAAAAAAATGAATATAAATGCAGTGAATGGATCTGTTAAACATAATTTAATTAGTAAAAGTAATATTTCAAAATTTGAAGAAAAAGATGAAAAAGATTGGACCGTATTTTTATATCTTAATACAGAAGATGATAATTCTGTAAAAAATTTGATGCTTAATCTCAAAATGCTTGAAATGGTAGGTTCTGATAAGAACTTGAATATTGTTGTCCAAGCTTATATACCTTCTTGGGGAAAGGTAAAGAGATTCTATATAGAACAGAAAGAAAAATGGGAAACTTCAAAGCTCATAAAAATGGTACTATCTTCTCTTATTCCCTGGAAAAAATTTGAATTGGAGAACAAACCAGTTGAAGAATTGGAAAAGGTTAATTTAAATGATCCCAAAGTTTTTGAGGATTCATTAAAATGGGTGATAAAGAACTATCCTGCCAAAAAGCTAATGGTTATGACTATTGGAGATAATGAGGGTTTGAAAACCTCTTCTGCGCAGGTAAGTATAAAGGATTTTGCAAAAAGTATTGAAAATGTTTATGCTGAAACAAAAGTTAAACCCGATGTTTTGGTTATGGATGGATCTTCTGTTGCTTCAATAGAAACAGTTACAGAATTAAAAGATAAAGCAAAGTATTTGGTTGGTACAAGTGGATTTGCTCCAAAACTTAATGTTCCATTTGCTATGTTTCTTAATGAAATGAAGAATCTTATAGATGGTGGCCCTAATGATGTGGAAAGTGTTATAAAATCATACTTTCTTATTCATAATCTTTCAGGCGCAAGTTCTCAGACTACTGTTGTAGATTTATCAGATGAATCTATAGATGGAGCTGTTAAAGCTTGGGATCAAATGTCCAAGGAATTGCTAAAATTGGATGACCAAACTCTTGTAGATAAAATTCTACCTCTAATGTACAAGGCAGAGGATTTGGCCAATACTCCTGAAAGAAAACCTTATCTTGAAATGAGAGATGCAATTAGTTTTGCTAAGCTTGTATCTCAATCTGGTGATTTGCCACAAAGTTTGAGAAAAGCTGCTTATGATGCTGTCCAGAAGGTTACCAATATAGTTCATATGGAGAATAATTTGTATAAAAAGGAATTAGATCCAGATTCTAATGGAATTTCAGTTTTCATGCCAGATAATTTAGGTAATTTCAAATCTGAAAAGTTTCCTATTCCTAAAGGATTCAAAAAGGATTATGGCTATTCGGAATTGTTATTTTCTAAATTGACCAATTGGGATGAATTTTTGAATAGAATTAGTCAAAAAGGAGTAATGGAGAAATTCTTGTTAAAGTTAGGTTTTTCCCAAAGTGTTATAGATAACATTTATGCTATAAGGAATCATTCTGTTAAGCTTTATAAAGATAAGATTTCGGGGTGGGCAAATTTAATGGCTTGGTTCAATGCTGTTAATAGGATTAGCAGTGATAAGCCGGTTGGGTTGTGGTTTATTCCACCATTTATTACACTGCCTTTGGGTATAATAAGTTCAGTTGAACAGATTTATAGTAATATTAAAGCTGCTAAGTACGTTTATGATAATATACCTCAAAAGGATATACTTGGAGTAATAGGCTTGGATGCTGCTCAGGGGTTAGCGAAGTTGATTGCCAATGTTTCTTATTTGGTCCCATTTTTAGCACCTGCAGCTCCTGCAGCAGGTCTGTTTACTTTCTTGTTGCCATGGATAAAGGATTTCTACAACGTATATTTGAATTACAAGAACAATAAAGAAAAATTTGTCTATAATGATGTAACATTTGCAGATACTGCAAAAATGTATTTCCTTAATAAGTTTGCTAATATGTTAACTTGAACGTTTATAAATTATTTTTTGAATTGCTAAATAGAAAATTTTTTTAGTATAGAAAATTTTTTTAGTAAATAAAAAAGGAGTTTTTTTTAAATTGTCAAAAACTAATTTAGGACTTTAAATTAGGGAGGTGAAACCATGGGTTGGTGGTGGCTGGTAGCTTTAGCAATAATATTGGTTGGTTTATCATATCCTGACGAGTTTTAAATAAATCTCCAATATATTAAGGGAGGATAAAAAATGAATTGCCCAAGATGTAAGACATTTGGAAGTGTAGTGGAAATGAAGCCGTCTAATCTCAATAATATGGAGTTAGACTTATGTGAGGAATGTGGAGGAATATGGTTTGATAAACAGGAGTTGGGGAAAGCCACAAATATATCAAAAGAGGATATAGATAAATTTACCGAAGTTTTAGGGAATGCCAAAGAATTTGATAAATCTAAAGATACTGAGTTAGAATGTCCAAGATGTAATGTTCCTTTATTTAAATATAGATACATGTATACTTCCAATATTTATATTGATGGGTGTGATAAATGTGAGGGTGTTTGGATAGATAAGGGTGAACTACTTGCTATAGTGAATTATTTGGAAGAAGCTTCTAAAGTTGATCCTGAAAAAGAGGCTGCCATATTAGCCAAAATTAAACAAATCAAACTTGAATATGAGCAAAGAGAAAAAGAATTTATGGATAGTTTAGTTACTCTTGATGACAGAGCAAGAAATCCTGTTTCCAGAGCTTTTGGTGAGGTTCTTCAAGCGATATATTCCTTCCTGTATAAAAGAGGACTATGAAAAGAATGTTTCATCAGAAAGTCAAGGAGATAAGGTATTGCCTGGACCAAGATCTAAAAAATATAGAAGGATTTTCTCAAGAAGAATCGCTGGTTATAAAGAAAATAGGTGAATTAATATATCAAAATGATAATATTTACCTGACAACGAATATCAGAAAACTGTGGAACACTTTTCAAGAAGAAAAGATTGATTTTGAAAGGTTTATTCAGATACTCAAGGATCTAAATGAAAAAGAGTTATTGGATATTAAATTTTTGGAAGATATAGTTTATTCATCGATTATAGTAAGTCCTGAACTGATGTTTATCTTTTACAAAAATTATATCCAGGAATTTCCCAAGCTTATAGAGTTGGTGATTTTCGAAATACAAGAAAAGGAGAATAGAGATAGTTTTAAAATTGCTGAAAATATTGGTATTAAACTTGTTGTTATTAACAACATTCTTGACTATATTAGAATGCGGGGAGTTATTGAATTAATGAGATACAGTGGAACTCCATTGCCAGGAGGTAAAAGTTTCATTATTCTTAAGTTTGATAAGGATAAAATTAATACTATAAAAAGGGAATTGACTAATTTTTAATGAATGTCCAAAAAAAAGTATGTTCTTGTTGTGACTGAGATCAATTCTAAGTGGGTTAAATTGTGCTTTGAAGATGGGCAATTCATAACCATACCCAGAGAAAAACTTCCTGAGAATATGTATGTTGGTCAAGTTGTGGAAATATCAATTAAAACAACAACACTGCTTACTATTCTCAAAGAGATAGAAAATATTGCTAAAAAGGATAAAGATTTCCAGGGTGAGATAAACAGCTCGTCGGTTAAGATTGAGTAGTAAATGAAGAGTTCTTTTTTCTTTGCTCATGGTCCTAATGCTTCCAGAATAAGAAAAATATCTAATGAAAGTAATATTACCACTGTTTGTGAGGATGCCAGGTGTCCAAATAGGGGTTTGTGTTGGGAGAATCTGAGTGCCACTTTTCTACTACTTGGTCCTTTTTGTACTCGCTCATGTAGGTTTTGTTATATACGTAAAGGTAAAACACAACCTGTTAATTATGAATCTATAGATAATTTTGCTTTTTCATTGGCAAGATTGAATCTCAAGTATTATACGTTTACTATGGTTACGAGGGATGATTTACCTGATCATGGAGCTAAATACCTTTACATTTTGTTTTCTAAAATCAAAGAACTTAATCCTACTTGTTATATAGAGGTTTTGATCAGTGACTTGGGTGGCAGCTACGATAATTTGAAGATTATCCTTTATGAGAGGGGTTTGGTTGATGTTTTGGCTCATAATGTTGAGACAGTGAGAAGATTGACACCTGTTGTTAGAGATAAGAGGTTTTCCTATGAAGGTAGCCTTAGTGTTCTAAGTATGGCAAAGCAGATAAATAGTTCTGTTGTTACAAAAAGCTCAATAATTGTTGGACTTGGAGAGTGTGAAGATGAAATATATAAGACGATGGATGATTTAAGGGGTGTTGATTGTGATGCTTTAACTATTGGTCAGTATTTTAGACCTTCTTTAAAAAACATGGAAGTTAAAAGGGTTTACACTGAGCAAGAGTTCAAAATGATGGAGGATATTGCTATAAGCAAGGGTTTTCATTTTGTTAAAGCGGGTAAGAATGTTAGAACATCTTATAAAGCCTATGAGTTGATAAAGTTAATACAGTATAGAAAGGGAGGTTTTTATGGTCAGAGTGGAGTTTGATCCAATGGGTGGTGTTGAGGTTCCATCTGATAAATACTGGGGTGCACAGACTCAAAGGGCATTGATGAATTTTAATATAAGTGGTAGGAAATGGGATCCTGAAATTATCAAGTCTATTATACTTATAAAGAAGTCTTCTGCTGAAGTTAATAGAGATTTGGGATTGTTGGATCCCCAAAAAGCTGAATTCATAATAAAGGCTGCTGATCATATTTTGATGAATTGGGATGTGTATTCTGATAATTTCCCTTTGGATGTTTTTCAAACGGGTTCTGGAACTTCCACCAATATGAATGTTAATGAAGTGATTTCCAACTTGGCTTGTGAATTGGCTGGCAAAGAAAAGGGATCAAGGTTTATACACCCCAATGATGATGTTAATAAAGGACAATCCTCAAATGATGTGATTCCTACTTCCATTAGGATTGCTTCCTATAAAATGGCTGTAAAACTGATATATAGAATTTTTGAATTGATTAATTCTTTCAAAGAAAAGGAGAGTGAACTTGATGGAATTATAAAGACAGGAAGGACACATCTTATGGATGCAACTCCTGTGTCTTTTTCCCAGGAGTTCTCGGGTTATAGAAGGCAGTTGGAATTAAGTGTCCAAAGGATAGAATCTGTATTTCCCAGATTAAGAGAGTTGGCTATAGGTGGGACAGCTGTTGGAACTGGAATAAACACTCACAAGGATTTCGGAAAACTTGTTTCTAAAAAAATAAACGAGTATATGAAAAATGACATTCCTTTCAATCTATATCCTGAATTTATTGAATCTGTCAATCATTTTGAGACTCAGTCTTCTATAGATACATTCATAGAGTTTATGTGTTCTATGAAGATATATTGTTTAGCTCTTATAAAGATAACAAATGATTTGAGATGGATGGGTAGTGGTCCTTTTGGTGGGATAGGGGAGTTATTTTTACCTGAGCTTCAGCCTGGATCTTCAATTATGCCTGGTAAGGTTAATCCTGTTATTCCAGAAGCTGTGGGAATGGCTTGTTCTTACTGTATCGGATTGGAATACTCACTTAATATTGTTAATCAATATTCCAATTTTGAGTTATCCACTACTTTCCCATTGGTGGGTTTCGCTATAACTGAATGTATTAATATACTTTGTAATTTAACTGATATAGTTAAAGATAAATTGGTGATTGGTTTGAAACCCAATCTTGAGAAAATAGAGTATGCTATTAGTTATAATCCTTCTGTGGTTACTCCTTTGGCTAAACTTTTGGGATATGATAGAGCTTATGAAATAGTGAAGAATGCTTTGAGAGAAAAGATTTCTGTAAAAAGTTACGTTTTGAAACATGGTATTTTATCTCAAGATCAAGTTGATGAGCTTCTGGATCTGAAGAAGATGATATGAATAACAGAAACTTTTATAGGATTTTTAAAAAACGTGTGGTTTTCATTTATTTATTTTTTTTGTTCTTTTGTATTTTGATTATCTATAAATTGGTGGAGGTTCATATTGTAAAGCATGAATTTTATGAAAAGAAATTTAGGGATCAGACTATAGGGAGGATAGAAATTCCTTCTTTTAGAGGAAGGATTGTTGATAGAAATAATATTGTTCTTGCTTATTCTTTACCTGCTTACAGTATTGCTATTAGGCCCAATCAATTGGAAATGGATAAAGTTGAAAATTTGTATAAGTTTTTGAAAGATAATGGAATTGATTTTGGAAATCGCGATGTTTTCCTGGGTTTGATAAAAAAGCTAAGGGATGAAAATGTACCTTTTTACTTTATAGCTCGCAAATTTTCCAATAGGATAGAACATTTGTCAAAAATAAATTCTTTTAAAGGTATAGAATTGATCAGGGAACCTACGGGTAAAAGATATTACAACTTTGATTGTATGAGGGATATAATTGGAGTTGTTGATATTGATGAAAAAGGTATAGAGGGTTTGGAACTTTATTTAGAACAGCACAACAGTAGGATAAAAGGTAAGAGTGGTTATTATGAGCTTATGTTTGACGCTCTCGGAAATCCGAATTATAATAGGATTATAGATTATAAACCTCCTGTGGATGGGAAAGATATAAGATTGTCTATAGATGTTGTTCTTCAGCAAGATATTGATGTTTTAGCCAGAAAGAAGCTTAAGGAACATAAGGCTTCTGAGGTTACAATCGTTGTTGCTAATAAAAATGGAGAGATACTGTCGTGTGTAAGTGTGGATAGAGATATGAATGATTTTGTTATTGGTGGTATTAATAAGTTATATGAACCAGGATCTATATTTAAAATATTCACTGTTGTTGCAGCTCTTGAATCGGGATTATCGAATAAGGAGAAGTTCTTTAGTGGTCCTACGATTGTAATAGATGGATGGACGATAAACAACGCCGATGACGGGCTTTATACATCGGGTTATGAGAATATAGAAGATATATTAACATATTCTTTCAATGTTGGAACGGTCACTTTAATGCAACGAACTGGTAGGAAGAGGTTCATAGAGTATCTATATAAATTGGGTTTTTATGAATATTCTGGAGTTGAGCACCCTTCTGATGTGAAACCTCTTATTGGTGAATTAAAAGACGAGCCCAATATAAGATTTGCCACTATTTCTTTTGGTCAGGGGATAGCTATTACCCCGCTTCATATATTGAGACTCATGGTTATAATAGCTAATGGTGGCTATAGAGTTCCCTTAACGTTTTTGAAAGACGGTAATTCTTTGGATAAGAGGGTTTTATCTGATTATACGGTTAGTGAATCCAGAAAATATTTGAGAAGTGTTGTTGTTAAGGGGACTGGAAAAAAAGCTGATATTCCCGGTTATTTTTGTGCTGGTAAAACAGGTACAGCTCAGATGCCAGCTCCTGATGGTGGTTATGCTTCTGGTAAATACATTGCTTCATTTGTGGGTTTTTTCCCTTATTTTGATCCACAATATGTTATTGTAGTTTCTGTTAAGGAGCCGGTGGGAATGTACTATGGTGGTCAAGTAGCTGCTCCCATATTTAGGGATACTGCTGCTTTAATCATATCAAGATATAATTTAAAACCTTACACTCAAAATGTTTTGGCTTCTCAGTAAAGGGAGGAATTATCATGGAAAATGTTATGAATCTTATTGATAGATATGTTTCTAATTTTATAGGAAGAGAAGTGACGGTTAGGGAGTTAGGACCCAGAGAAGGGTTTCAGATACAAAAAAATTTTATAGATACTTCAATGAAGGTTGAACTTATTAATTGCTTATCTGATACCGGAATCAAATATTTGGAGGTTACTTCTTTCGTCAATCCCAAGTTGGTTCCCAATTTAGCTGATGCTCAAGAAGTACTAAAGAATATAGAAAAGAATCCGGGAGTTATTTATGCTTGTTTAGTTCTTAATAAAAAGGGTGTTGAAGTAGCTATCCAAAACAACGTAAAGTATTTGAATACTACGATTTTTGCTTCTGAAAGCTTGAATAAAAGGAATAATAACAGAACGATTGAGGAATCTATGAGAGAAGCTGAAGAAATGATAAAGCTTTGTAATGATAATAATATAATATTGGAGGGTGGTGTATCTGCAACTTTTGGGTGTCCTATACAAAAGTATGTCGATTTTAAAAAAGTCTTAGAAATTGTGGAATTCTGGTATTCTAATGGTATAAAAAGTATTATGTTGGCTGATACAACTGGTGAGGCACTGCCACAACAGGTTTATGCTTATATCAGTATCCTAAGAGAAAAGTATGAGGATGCGAATTTTATCATACATCTTCATGATACCAGGGGTATTGGAATGGTGAACTTGCTAGTTGCTGTTAGTTTGGGGATTAGTCATGTTGATTGTTCTATTGGTGGTTTGGGGGGATGCCCTTTTGCCCCTGGTGCTGCAGGAAATATACCAACTGAAGATACTGTATATCTTTTAAATTCTCTGGGTGTTAAAACTGATATTGATTTGGATAAACTTATTCAATGTTCACTTCTAGCTGAAAGGATAGTTGGTTATAAAATACCTGGTAAATTAAAGGACTATAGATTATCTGGATTGTGTTGTTGATTATTTAAAGGATTAATCTGAAAACTATATAATATCAATTTTATGAATATAGAAGTTTGTTATTTGGAGAACCCTAAGTTGTTAATTGATTTTGAATATGTTGAGAATGAAGTACAGAAATTTGAGGAGTTTTTCGAATTTTGCTTTGGGTATAAATTGAAATCAATACAGAGAAGTTATTGTAAAAGGTTTTTTTCTAAGCTTTCTTTTTCAATAGTTGCTCCTACGGGTACAGGGAAGACTATTTTGGGACTTTTTTTGGCTTTTTACAACTCATTTGTTAAAAATCGGAGAAGCTTACTGCTTTTCCCTACACAACTTCTTGTTAAACAATCTCTGGAAATATTCCAAAAGTATGTTCCTATTATAGAAGAATATGTTTCTCGTAAAATTGAGGATGATGAATATCTGTTTTTCTTATCATATGAAAATAAGTCCATTAAAGAGGAGAAAATAAATAGGTTGTCTAGCGAACGACATAAGTTTGTTGCTATAACCAATCAGTTTTTATCTCGTAGATTTGATCTCATCAATTCTTGTAAATATGATTATATTTTTGTTGATGATTTAGATAGTGTTTCAAAGGGTTCAAAGAACACCGTGAGAATACTCAAATTATTGGGATTTAATGATGAAATTATTGATTTGGCTAAGACTCCATCTTTCGAGACGCCACCTTTACTCTTGGAAAAAATTGAGTTTCTTAAAGATAATATTGGGGTTTTAGTTATATCTTCTGCAACTCTTAGAAGAGGGATTAACAGTATTCTTTTCAGGAAATTGCTTAATTTTGATATAGGAAGTTCGATTAACTTTGTTAGAAATATAGATGATGTTTTTGTGGGTTCTAAAGATTTGGAAAAGTTGAAAGAGATCTTACAACTGATGGGGCCTGGAGCTATAATTTTTGTTCAATCTCAAGAGGAAGCGCAAATAATTGAAAAAGAGATACCAAACAGTAAATTTATAAACTCTAAGAATATAAAAAAAATAGATGATCTTGTTGATATTTATGTTGATGAGGAAATAGAATTTTCTGATAATGATGAAGAGGTTTTGGATGAAAGTGATGAGGAGATACAAATAAAGGATGGAGATATTAATTACCTCATAGGTATTTCTTCGCCTTACAGCATACTTGTTAGAGGATTGGATTTACCTTATAAAATTAGATATGTTGTTTTTTGGGGGATTCCTAAAAGGAGAATAGATCTCAAAAACCTGGATAATTACAGGAATTTGTATCCAATACAAAAATTATTATCGAACATATTTTTTAAGAAGAGGATGGTTTCTTTGGATAGGATAAAGCAGTTAGTAGACACTTTGATTCAGCCACAGGTAATCTCTATGTTTGTTGTTAAAGATAGTAATTTATACTCTTTGGATATAAAGACTTATCTTCAAGCTTCTGGTAGGTGCTCCAGAATAACGCCGTATGGTATAACTAAAGGTGTTAGTTTCATATTTGATGATGAAATATTTTTTGAACCATTGTCCAAAAGTGCTTACTTCAATAATTTTGAAATCATAAAGATAGATAATTTTGATTCCATTAAATCGAGGGAAGATATAGATTCAAGTAGGAGGAAGGATAATAATAACAATTATGATAACAATTTGGATTTTAAAACATATTTAATGATAGTTGAGAGTCCTACTAAGGCCAGACAGATAGCCCAGATGTTTGGTAATCCTGGTATAACAAAGATAGGTAACCTCCAAGCATTTGAGACATTGAGTCCTATTGGGGTTCTTCTTATAATCCCTTCTCTGGGCCATGTTGTTGAGTTGTCTGTTGATCAAATAGAAAAAGAAAACAATATATATAATGTTATCGTTAACCGAAATGGTGATATTAAAGAGGTAAAGACTTTATACTGTTTCATAAGGAGATGTAAGGATTGTAATAGAAGTTTTGCTTCTATTTCTTCTGTTTGTATATATTGTTCATCTTCATCTATAGTGGATAATACCGATAATCTGAATAGCCTTAAGACACTCTGTTTTATGGTAGATGGGGTTATTCTTGCTACTGATCCTGATAGTGAGGGAGAAAGAATTTCTTTTGATATTGTTAATCTTATTAAACCTAAGGATTATCAAAGAGTTGTGTTTAATGAGATAACAAAGAAAGCTGTTGTTAATGCTTTGTATAATCCCATGCAAATAAGAAGGAATTTGGTTGATGCTCAGCTTATAAGGAGGATAGAAGACCGTTGGATAGGATTTGCTTTGAGTAAAATACTTAAGGATAAGATGGAGGACTACAATATTTCTGCAGGTAGGGTCCAGAGCCCTGTTCTACATTGGATAGTACAAAAATATAGAGAATATAATGATAAAAGGAGGTTTGCAATAGTTGAGGATTTTAGAGTCCAATTCATTGACTCTGATATAAAAGGAGAAGCTGAATTAGAAATAAAGGTGATAGATGAGTATGAAAAAAAGATAACTGTTTTTCCTTTTAATACATCTGATATTTTAATGTTTGCCAATACTGTGTTAAAGGTTAGCTCTCAAGAAGCCATGCAAATGCTTCAAAGGTTATTTGAAAATGGATTGATAACTTATCATAGGACTGATAGCTACTACATTTCTGATCAAGGGATAAATGTGGCAAAAGAGATTTACAGTAAAAAAGCTATGGAATTTGTATATAGAGGATTTGGGGAGCAACATGCACATGAGGCTATTAGAGTAACCAAACCTCTGGAGCCTGATGATATTAAAATAGCCTATCAGGACAAACTTTCCAGTTATGATATAAGGATGTATGAAATGATTTACAGAAGGTTTTTAGCCTGTTTTACTAAAGATAATTATGTTAAGATTGCCAAGTATAAGTTTGTTCTTAAACAAGGTGAGAAGGTTTCTGAACTTGAACAGGAAAGGATTATTGATACTTTTGGCTTAGCTTTTGAGATATTTCCTTATTTGGCTTACAAAACAGAAAAACTTGTGGGAGGGAAATATAATGTTAAGGTTAGAAATTTAAAGAAACCCACAACAATGTTATATTCACAATCTGAGATAATAAAAATGATGAAGGAGAAAGAGATAGGAAGGCCATCTACTTATGCTTTTACGATTCAGAAGCTTTTTTCCAGAGGTTATGCTATTGAAAAATTCAATAGGTTGATACCCACTAAAAAAGGAATTATGGTTGATGATATTTTAACTAAAAACTACTCTGACTTTGTGAATGAACAAAGGACAAAAGAGTTACTTAAAAAAATAGATGAGGTTGAGCAAAACAGGAAAGACCCTGTCTCTGTTATTCAGGAACTATTTAATGAAATTCAAAATATACTAAATATAACAATTTGAACTTAATAATTCCGAAAGGGATATATGTTTTTTCTGTCCAAGAATATAAAAAATGGGTTTTAGTATAGTTTCTATAGAAGGTGCGGATGGAACTGGTAAGTCCACAATAGCTAATCTTCTTTATCATAAAATGGTTAGTGAATTTTCATATTTAAGTGTTGAGAAATATCATGAACCGATGTTTTTCGAGGAGGAAATATATAATTCAAGTATTAATGATTCAAAATATTTATTTCTCTTGTTTTTGGTGGCCAGGAAAAAGTTGATTAAACTTATTGATACTAGACAAAATAGGATAGTTATCATGGACAGGTATATTGATAGTACTTTTGTTTATCAAGCGTTGTTTCAAAAAGTAGTAGATTTTGATAGCTTAGTATATTTTCATCAACAAATAGTTTTTGAGAATAATGGTTATTTTTGGCCTGATATTACCTTTATTCTTGAGGCTGATTTGGAGGATATAAAAAATAGGATAAAAAAGAAGAATAATTCCAAATTGTTTGATGGATCAGAACTTGAGTATATCCAAAAACTATATAAAATCCTGCCAATCATATTTTCTAACAGGGTTTTTTATTTTTTTAATACCTCTATTTTAACTAAAGAAGATGTGGTAAAAAATATGTTTGATATAATATGTAAGAAAATATTGAACTGTGGATTTGAAAGCTATTAAGGGGGTAAATGATGGGTTTTAAGAATAAACTGAATAATTTTTTGCTATTATTGTTGGTATCTTTTTATTTCTTTCTAACTTCTTTTATGGATAATTATGGTAATATAGTTGAGATATCCCCACAAGCTTCTAAAAATACGGTTGGACTTGGCGAAAATTTTTACCTGACTATACATGTCAATTTTAAGAGCCCTTCTAATACGACGTGGTATGTTGAGGATAATTTTAAATTGCTTAAAATAGAGGAATTCTTGAATAATTTCAATGTTATTTCCAGATCTATAGACAGGAAAATAACCCAGACTAACAATTATGATATCATGGATTTGACTTATACTTTTGTTTTGCAAGCCAGGCAAGAAGGAGATTTCATTCTTAAAGACATAGGATTGATGTATAGTATTGATGATAATAACCAGAAAGTAAGTAAATTTGCTCCTATGGATAATTCTAAATCTATAACAATAAAAGTTATCTCTAGTTATGTTCCCCAGCCTCAACCACAACCACAGCCCCAACCTCAGCCTCAACC
>JAOABG010000050.1 GCA_026418475.1 bacterium
GTATACCCACACTTCACAATACGAAGCTTTCTATTGCACTATATTCTATGTTTTTCTTGTCTCCACTGGATTTAATGTCATAGCTGAAGACACCTCTTTTACTGGCAACATTGACTTAACCGTCCTACACCAAAACAATGTCTACATTTTTGAATTCAAAGTTGACAAAGGTTCCCCCATTGAGCAAATTCTTTCCAAACAGTACTTCAATAAATACCTTAATTACCACAAAATCTTCGCCATTGGTATTGTCATAGACTCCTACTCCAAATCTATCAAATACTTCCAAATTCAACAAATTAAATGATTACTTAAAAGGATTTATATATAAGCTGTTATCTGCTAATATTGTCACTTTTTGTGTTCCTTGATAAATTTGGCTGAATCTCGCTATTATATCTCCCTGTCTAATAACAACAAAAGCTATATCTTGTCCACCTTTTCTTAACAATGAATTATCATTTGACATGTAAGCTGATCAGTATTCCCCAATGACAGGATCATTAGAAGGGTTAGAATCAGTATCAGTTTTATAGTATGTTGGAGATATATAACCTGAATTTGTTAATACATCGCTGTTAATATGTTTTGTTGCTATTATTGCACCACCACTATTTTCATCACTATGAACCACCCCGTCTATTATTATCTCACCCTTATTATAGCCATAAAATACTTCGCATAAAATACTTCCATTGAGTAAACTTAAACCAAAATTAACTTTACCAAATCGATATATTTTATTCTCTTGATTATCAATTCTTCCGTCCTTGTTGTATGATGCTTTCCAAGAAGTTATATGAATAAATCCTCCTGGATTATCTAACTTTACATTCTTTTTAACAATAAGATTATAATTTTGCATATAGACTTCATTTGCAACTATACTACTTGAATACCTGATTGCACCAACTCTTGTTAACTCAGTATCTACTATATCTCCATCACTTTTTACTGCTTTACTCAATGTCTCGTCTATTTGAGAATAATTCGAAGTCTGAGGAAAGTATATTATTGTTTTATCGTTTACAAATACATAGTAATCAGGATCCAGCCTTATATATCCACTTGGACTATTGAATTTTGATTTAACTTCATTCATCAAAGAATTTCTTATCTTGTCATATTTACTATCTATCGTTTTGGTATTAAACTCTGCTCCTACAAAATCTCTTATACTTGTGTAGTTTTTATCATTCCTGACTTCTTCAATACTTTTAAAGTTTTTATTATCATATTTAAAACTGTATTCCCAATTTGTTTGAACAGGATTTTGAGCTATTACTTCTCCTCTTATACCTCCGTACTGAGCCTGATATTGCCCATTATTATCCTGGGACACAGTATAAAATTTCGTATACTTTTGACCATCCTTAAGTTTAATCATAAACCTGTTGGAATAGAACTTATTGTTTTGCTGTTGATTTGAATATGTTCCTACTTCCAACTTTTCTGAATCAATTATAGTACTCCCTTCAGAAACCAGAGAACCAGCTTGGCCGAAACCACTATTAGAAAAATGCTGATCCACGTAGGTAACAACATATCTGTTTGTAGACGGAACACGAGCATATCCCATTGCCATCAAAGCTAATGATGTAGACTTGACTATTCTTATTCCATTAACCCAAACATCACCATGATTAAAAGATCTGTTATAAAAAGAATACAAAGGGAAACCACTACCACTACTATCAATAACAAGCTAGTTATTGTTAAATCTTACTATCAAAGAATTTGCTTGAGAATTAGAGGAATTATAATACAAATTACCAGGAAAATTATTAGTACCATCATTTATATAATTTCCCCAAAATATAATAGCACCGTTTTGAGTAATATCAGTAGCTCTGCTATCTCAGAAAACAAAAACTGCTCCACTATTATTCACAACTCGACTAATATTAACATTAGGAGAAGCACCAATATTCATAATCTGACCATTAGAAAGATTTATAATCAAAAAATTATATATGCTACTTATTTGCTGAAAATTATTAATTATTTTTCCAAATTTATTCGAATTATCTAAGGATGGGAAACTGATAACTGCAGGATTAGATGAAGTATCAATAACGAAAGCAGATGGGTCATGACTTATTAAAAAAGACACAATCTGAATAGCATTCTCCACATTCAACATAGCCTTCTGCCTTGCATCATAATCTTTCAACGTCTTATAATTACTTTGAGTAATACCAAACAAAGCTACAGACATCATTATCAAAACAACAATAAAAAATAAAGTACTTAAAAGCAGTACTTCTTTCCTTTTGGAAATCAAATTCACTTCCCTTTTTATTATTTATAAAAAAATAAAAATCTCTCACCATACAATTTATCTATCACAACCTAATAAAAACAAAAATTGATATGAAAATAATCAATACAGAAAGAATATAATGAAAAAGAGTATTCCTTTTATAAATCTTCAAATAATAGACCCAATTTCTATTCGTATCTTGCAGAGAATTCAATATCATATTAAGCAAATTCTCATGAGTTACTAATAGCTTTTCAAGATTATCAATCTTCTCAAATAAAACCTTAAAATTATCATTTATTAAATTAGAAATATAACTAGAAATCTCATTCAATCTATCTTGTGACTCCTGAAACTTATCTCTTGACTCAAGAATCTGCTCCTGCAGCAAACCTTTAACTTCTTCTACTTTCTTATCTAACAGATCATTCTTTTGCTCGTAATTCCTCGAAAAATCAATAACATCCTGACCCATTTTCCCCTGTCTCTTCAATACATCCTCTAACACTCCATACACCTTTTTTACCAACTCACCAATCTCCACACCCTTCTGATCAACTCTTTCTATCCCACTCTGAACATTCTCTATACCACTTTTTATACCATAAAAATACTCACTATTTTTGACAAATTCTATAACCTTAGATGTATCTTCAACCACAGCCTTAAGAGGTTTAAGTATATCAATCAAACCCTTCCGTATTGACTCTAAACCATCAGCAGTGGTTTTATAAGACTGAGTCACTTTTATCAACTCTTCAAAAGTATTTAATATTTCGAGAATTTTTTCTTCAGCTTTGAAAAAATCTTCTTTTAATTTCTGTTCATCCTTTTTATCCATCATTTATCCCCTCCAGTTAACAATTTTCTCTTAAACAAAGACAGTGTTTCACTAACCTTTTCATTAAGCTTATCTAAACGATATAAAAATACTCCTTGGCAAAGATCTAATGACAATAAATTAGCCAAAGTTTTAGAAAATGAACTCACATTGATTCTTTTACTGATATTTTCAGAATTTTCAAACTCATGCAACAATTCAAAAAGTATTTGATTAGCTAAATTAAAATCCACCCCTTTAATTATATCAATACCCCACTTGAGAAAATCAAAAGCAATACCCTTATCGATTATATATTTCTGACTACCAAAGCTATAGGTAATAGAACTAACAAAGTACTGCTTTATTATATTATCATTTCTGTTTTTAGAGAAAACCTCTGTAAGTGCTCTTATCATCAAAAAAGGTGGATAATCAGGATATTCAACTAAATATCTGGCATTTTGCCCCCTCAATGTATCCAAATCTTTTTTAGAGTTCAAATATTTCTGAAAAATATCCATACAAGATGTTAACCCAGCATTCTCCTTATTTTCAAGTATACTACGCAAATCATCCGAAACATCCGTCTCTTCCAAATATCTCAATATATATTGTCTAAAATTTTTATCACCCTCCTCTGGCGACTTAGAATTAATATAACTTTGACAAGCTAATAACATCTCCCGCAAAGCAACTCTCCTGCCTTCCTCTATATTCTCATAAACAAATTCTAATAAAAGACCAAACATCTTAAAAACAAATCTTTCATAATCTTGCTCACTTAATAATGCCTCAGCTTTTTTCTTTTCAGCCAGAGCTCTACTATAAATATACTTAGAAATATATTCAAAATATGAACCTATAATCTCTTCCTTAGTTGCTCCCGAAAATGCAACCTTAAAATTCTTACCCGCGTAATTGATTGTGTAATCAAAAACAACTCCCAAAATTTTCAATCTATAAATCGTTTTTTCCAACATATTCTTAGCTTTCTGAGCACTTCCCCTTTTATTCCAATAAATAACAGCATCACCCTTTTGAGATAAATCAAAATTCTGTTCCCTAAGATCATCAACAATCCACTGTAAATAACCTATTTCAACATCTTTACCCGGGAAAGACTCTGAATGAAAATAGAGCATCCTATCCACATCATCTCGGCTAACACTTTGAACCCGATTGACCTTTTGAATTGCCCAGGACACACTCTTATGTTCCAAGGAAAGGATAATAAAACAATACGAATCTTTCCTATCCCTACCAGCCCTACCAGCCTCCTGATAGAAAGCCTCTATCGATGGTGGAAGATTATAATGAACAGTGTATCTTATATTCGGCTTATCTATTCCCATACCAAAAGCCTTGGTGCATACCAAAAGTGAAACCCTATTCCTCTTGAAACTCTTACTAACTTTTCTCTTATATTCACCATAATTTTTGCAATCAAAATTTTTGCAATCAAAATCCTTTGGACGCTCTCCACTGTATAAAAAAGATTTGATTCCCATCTTCCTTATATTCTGGTTTACTTTATATACCCCATAATCCCCATTTACATGAGAGCAGAATATAAGCCCCCCATAACTTTTCTCACCTTCCATCTCATATAAAACCTTTGGATTTACTTTGTAAATCGCAGGCAAAACATTCTCAAGAATATTTTTTAATCTACTAAACTTTTCAAAATGATCATAAGAATCACAAAATATAATACGGAATCTGAGATTCTTTCTATCAAATGTTTTTGGAGTTACAGTAGCCTCAGGATCATTAATATCCAACTCCCGTTGAATATCATTCAGAACCCTGCGAGAAGCCGTAGCAGTTAAAGCAACAATAGAAGGGAAAAAATCCCCACTCCTACAAAATTCTCTCGAATTCCTCCCAATATTCAAATAGGAAACTCTAAAATCATGTCCCCACTCAGAAATACAGTGAGCCTCATCTATCACAATCAATGATACAACATTATAATCAGTTAAGCTCCTCAAAGCAATTCTAAAATCCTCCATCTGGAAACGTTCCGGAGCAACAAAAACAAACAGGAACTCCCCAGATGACAACAAACCCTGAGACCTCTGTCTCTCTTCACTATCAAGAACACTCGATATAGCAACAGTCCTATCTATACCAGCTAAACATAAACCCAAAATCTGATCCTCCATCAAAGAAATTATAGGATCAATAACTACAGTTACACCAGGTAAAAGAAGTGATGAAAGCCAATATATCATAGACTTACCACCACCAGTAGGTAACAAAACAATAGTGTCCTTTTTCTCTAAAATTCTCCTTATAGCCTCAAACTGACCTTCCCAAAAATCCTCCTTCCTAAATATATATCTCAAAAAGAATCTTAAATTATCCAAATCAATATCTACCAAACCCTCCCTAACAAGTGGAGCTCCAATAATTGGCATAGACCTAATATCAAAAGGTAAATAAATATCAGAAATATAAAACTTTGTCAAATCACCACCCACTGCATACCCAGTAAAACAAAAATATATACCACTCCTACAACTATCAATATTTGAAGATAAAAACAAATTAATTTGTGGAATCCCAACATCAGAAGAGTATAACCTTAATATGTTCTTTAAAAGAACAGTCAAATCTTCAACAGCAAATTCAACTATTTTAGACGCCAATTCATAACCCCAGATTCTATCAATGTCAGTAACCAAATTCCATTCAAAATCCTGAAATTTTAAAAAACCATACTCAAGAGCTTTTGAAATAGATACTTGTAACTGATGAACAACCCTAAAAACATTAATCAAATTAACAAATTTATCACCAGAATTATTACTCTTTAAACTATTATTCTTAATCTCAACTAATTGCCTTACAAATTGATTATCTAAAAGAGCATGTTCTATTTTACTTTTTACGTAATCCAAATCCGTAAAATCCAAACTCTCAATAGGTACCTCAATAAAATCAATACCTGCTTTATTAAGGCCCATTATAAAATTCAATACAAAATCTGGATCCAAATCTCTTATACTGACTGCTACTGCTTTCCTACCACACTTTTCTAAAAAAGGATGGAAAATAATAAAATCAACAACATCACAGTCAACATCAAATTCAAAATAATGAGATAAATCATAATAATTTAAAATTGGCCTCAAGTCAAAATCCGGAATAACAAACTTGTAATAATCACTTCCCAAAAGATTGGAAAAAAAATTACAATATAAATCTCTCTTCTTCCTATCCCTTATACCAACATCCTTAGAAACATGAAAATAACTACAAGATAGAATATCATTAACCTTTTGAGTCAAATCATCCAAACTAATGCTGTTAATACCCAAGAGATCCATTAGATTTTTTTCCAAATCAGGAGATAGAATTGTCCATTTACCTCTCATCAATATCTTTTGCAGAACACAAATAACCTGCTTTGTTATATCATCTAAATCATGACCATCAATTAAAGGAAGATCCAATTTCCAAAAAGAAAGCCCCTTAAGAGCATCTTTATTGCTGTCATCAATCGTTTGAATCACCTCTATAGGTAAAGAAATACTCTGAAAAACATTACAAAAATAGGAATCACCATACAAACTGGATAAATTTACTCCCTGATGAACACCTCTTACCTTGAATCCAACAGAATTTTCCAAAGATTTTTCAAAAACAGATTCCTTAACACTCTGTTTTATGTGTTCATAAAATTCAGCATCCTTCATATAACAAATCCACTAAATCATTAAATCATTATTTTTTTTATATCCTCCAAACCCACAGTATAGTTTTTGCCATTAACTTCAACAGTTACCCTGTTCCCCTTTACTTCAATAACTTTACCTATTTCATCAAATATCTTTATTTTAACAAAGTCGTTAACATTTACAGAGATGGATTCTTCAAGATCTTCCAGAGAAGATAAATAATCATTCAAATCAAAATTTTTAATAGATCTAATTTTTTTCTCCAATTTTTGAGCACTTTTACTCCTAAGTTTCTCTAATTCTTTTTCCCAATTCTGTATTAATGACTGAATTTCCTTTGAATATTGACTATACAATTTAGTAAAAATCTCATTTTTAAGCTTATCTTTTATTTCTTGTCTCATTCTTTCTATTTCCATAAGCCTTGTTCTTATGAGATTCTCTTTCTGCTTTGTTTCTTGTTGTATCTGCATGATATTCAAAAAAATATTCTCTAATTTTCTTTCATAATCAGAAGCACCAAATTCATCCTTTATTTCCTGAATCCTTTGAATAACTTCATAAGGCAAATCTTTAAGCAAATTAATAGGGAGTGATGGTAACATAATGTCATAAACCAAGTAATAATCACTTTTATTATTATTGAAATCAAAACTAACTGAAGCAACATCAATTTTACCATAAAAATTGCTCAAATTACCATAAAAATAATTTTTAACATTATTATAGTGGGTAGAAAACACCACCAAAACTCCCTTACAAAGCAAATACTCAATTATTGCAATAGTAATAGCACTGGCCTCAAGAGGATCAGTCCCAGATGCAGGCTCATCCATAATAACTAAACTCTTTCTATCTATGTTATCTATTATAAACTTCCAATACTTTACATGTCCAGAAAAAGTACTTATACCGTCATTAATACTCTGGGGATCAGGAACATCATAAAAAACTCTCAAATAGGGAATCTTAGCAAACTTGGCAAAAACAGGTAACCCGACATTAGAAAATAAAACACATAAAGCAAGAGATTTAAGAGCAACACTTTTACCACCACTATTAGGACCAACTATCATTAAACCCTTATCAAACACCACATCTATAGGAACACAATTTTTAACCAGCGGATTAATCAACCCCAAAACCTCAACACCCCTATCAGAAAAATTAGTGCTGCAGAAATAAGGAGAAATACGAAAATAAGAATTAAAAAATTCCAAAAAAGAGCAGACCCTAAAAACATTTGCCAAATTATTCATATTCTCAACTATCCTATCAAATATATGAGTAATAATCTTCTGAATTTCAATTTTCTCTAAACTCTGTAGAACAGTAAATCTATTATTCAAATCTATAACAAAATGAGGTTCAAAAAAAGCGGTCTTATGAGTCCAAGAATAATCCTGAACAATACCATCAAAGTTACTAACATATTGAGAATTAAGAAGTACAACAAACCTACCATTTCTATAACTAATCTCATTAGAAACAAGATATTTTCTATTTTCTTTTACAAATTCACCCAGTTTTTGAGGAATAACCTTGGTTAGATTATAAATCTCTTGCCTTATTTTTTTCAACTCAGGTGTGGAATCATCCCTGATATTACCTTTCCTATCAATAAAATAAAAAACAGTGTTTAGCAAATCCTTGAAATTTGAAGTTGAAGAAACAAAGTTCCTCAATTCTTTAAACTCATCTCTGTCCTTGGTAAACTCAACAAACATTTTTTTGAAATTTACAAAAGACTCAATAAATTCAGCTATACTCAAAATACCCTTAGGATCAAATACAGAGTACTTAGGTTTAACCTCAAAAAAAATCTTAGAAATCTCTTCTGAACTAGCATCAACGTCAACCACATCTATCGAAAACAACTGAGTAATAGTTTCATCATAAAAATTTCTATAAACCTTAGACAAAAACATTTTATCCTGGAGTAACAAGTAATACTGGTAAGATACCTCCCGTAAACCCTTTATATGTCTATTATTCCGTATTTTTGCAAAAATATAATCCAGAACACTCTTACCCAATAGGCTTAAATTAGAGCTAATAATGTTCTTTAATTCTTCCAATTCTCGCAGATTATTCACTATATAGCCACCACAAATTTACCCAAATTATAACTCCTCTACACTATATGATACATCTGCTATATTTGATGGAAATCCCTTCTTAGAAAGATTAGTTAAAATCTTATTTGGCAAAACTTCAATAAAAACAACATCAGAATAACTATTATATATATTCTCAATAGTTTTAATCCAATTCACAGGAGTCACCATTTGCCTCTTCATAACCTCTTTTATTTCAAGTGGATCATAACAAACAGAAGAGTTTAAATATATAGGAACAACAGGATTTGAAAAACTAACATTATCTATCTCTTTTTGTAAGTACCGATTGGAAACATCAACAAGATGACTATGAAAAGCACCTGAAACCCTCAAAGGTACTATTTTGCATCCCGAGAACTCATTCTTTATTCTCTCTTTTAGATCATCCACACACTCAACAGGACATGAAACTATAAGCTGATTATAAGAATTATAATTTGCCACAACTGAATTATAAGATTTGAGAATACTCTCAAGCAACTCTATAGAAGAATTATCAAAAGAGTAAATAACAGCAAACATTGTACCATCCTTGGAATAGTTATGCATATAGTAGCCTCTCTTAACAACCAGATCTATACCACTATCAAGAGATATACATCCAGAACAAACAAGAAGAGAGTACTCGCCTAAACTGTGTCCAGCTAAACAACACTGACTATCACTAAAAACTTCTCTCAAAGTTTCATAACAACATACAGAAACAGTAAAAATTGATATCTGACTGTAAAGAGTTATATTAAGTTTCTGCTCATCTTCCATGAGAGAAAAAAAATCCACATCTATAAAATCTCTATAATAATAATTTACTTTTTGATTAATGTAATCAAAAATTTCTTTGTATTTAGGAAAAGAGTTATACCAAATCATACCCATAGACTTATACTGGCTAGCCTGACCAGGAAAAAGAATAGCCACCCTCTTATTATGAATAACCTTCTTAATTTTATCAACCTTGGATAACAATTCCAACATATCCTATCCCCCTATTTTAATTTTTTTAGTCTCAACTTAGTTTCAAGTTAATTCTAAGCTAATTGCAAGAAATCTAATATAGAAATTTTATAATGTTTCATTCTACCCTCTACTAAATAAAATGGCTTTAACATTTTATTAACATTTTTTTAAAATATTTTTAAATAAATATTCCTATTAAGAAATTAAAGATTCTGTGTTAAGGAGTTTGAAGCAGATAAAACTCCGGGAGGAAAAAATGATGGATTTCAATACCAATAAAAATGCCCCAATCTTTCAACCTTCACCTCAGATACCACAAACTAACATAACACCCAAAGAAAAAATAAACTCAGACCCTTTCGAAAAACTTATAAACAAATCCTTAGAAAAAAAAGAAGAACAAAACCAAATCACATCAAATGAAATAACCCTAGATAAAAATTTGGAGAATTACAAAAAGCAAATAGAAGAGCTTGACTTGGAACAACTAAAAATTGAAAGAAGGAGAATTGTTGACTTAATAGTTAAGTACATGAATGAAGGAAAAACAGAACTCCTGGATGAAGCACAGAAGAAATATAAAATAGCAGTCCAAGTCAGTGACAGTAAGGTAATGAATTTTTCAGCCTCAGCAATAGCAACAACTAATACACCCTCAATTGCTCAAAACAATCAACAGGAAGATTTCCTTAAGAAACTCCAAGAATCAGAAATACTTCCCCCAGATAACTCACCACCACCAACAATACCACAACAAACATCAATATCTCAACAAAATAGTGTAATTAATACCACAGAAAATCAAATAAGTTCTGCAAATCCCAACGTCCAGATATTCTCTATGCCAACCAGCAATCCACAAGGAGCTTTCAACACCACAACATCAGTCCCATCAAACCAAGTTAGCGTAATAAATACCTTAAATACCATGAATCCAAATCAAATAAACACCCTATTCTCTAACCCCCAAGGAATATTTAACTCACTTAATACACTGAGCAGTCCACAAATACACCCCAATAATCTTAATTTCCCAATGAATCCTCTCCAACCAGTACATCCATACTCACCATTAA
>JAOABG010000051.1 GCA_026418475.1 bacterium
CAGGGGGTCTATGTTTATAGCTTTTTCATATTGTTCTATAGCCATGTCAAAATTATATTCTTTTTCTAGACATTGTCCCAAATAATAGTAAGACCATTTAGAGTTAGGGTTATTATCTATAGCAAATTGCAAGGTTCTCATAGCCTGAGCATTTTTATCTAGTATAAGATATAATCTAGCCAAGGAATTTAGATATCTTGTATTATTTGGAGCAAGTTCAACAGCTTTTTCATAATTTTTTAAGGCAAGCCCGTAATTACCGAGTTTAAGGTAAATTCTTCCCATTATCCAGTAAGATTCTGCCAAATACTGATTACTAGCAACAGCTCTTTTTAAATAAAACAGAGCCTGTTCATAATTTTCTATTCCTTCATAAGCAATACCCAAGTAAAGGTAAGCTTCCCAATTCTCAGTTCTAAGTTCTATTATTTTTCTAAAGTAATTTATTGAAGCTTCAAAAGAATTAGTATAAAGCAAAATTTTTGCCATCGTAGAGAGATTTTCTATGTTGTTGGGCTGAAATTCTAATTGATCCTGTATAACTTTCAAAGACATCTTTATTAAATTTATTAATATTTCTTTGATAACATGGTCGGATATAAGCTTGTTATATATATTATCATCTATAGTAGTTGCTTTTTCCAAATACTTGATTCCATTTTTAAAGTCTCTACCAAAAAGTAAAAGCAATCCTGCAAAAAATTGAGAATGGGCAAAATAAGGATTCATTTTTATGGATTCTTCAAAAGCTTTGTGTGCCTCAGCTATTCTGTTTTCCTGGATATAGGCAATACCCAGATTAAACCAGTGTTTAGGATTATTTGGTTCTATTTTTACAATTGCCTCTAACTTTTTTATATCCATTAGAATTATTTGAAACGAGGAATTAATAAGGGTTAGGGTTATACTGACAGCACTTCAACTACTTACCGTTGCTTCCTTCCAGACCTGGCGGGGTTCATAGCCAGTGCTTCAGTAGCCCCAACCCTATTTTAATTCTTCTACAAAACATCCACCTATCCTTCTAATCTAATAATCTAATAAACAGGATAACACAAAAAAACTAAAGAAAAATATTTATGGAGGTGTTGAAAGAATGTGGTACTATTTTAAAACCATTTTATTATTAATGGTATTAACATTCTTTTTAGTTTACTTAGGAAAAGTTATTGCTGGGGAAATAGGAATGTTGATCGCACTTTTAATAGGATTGGGAATTAACTTTGTCAGTTATTTTTTTTCTGATAAAATTGTTTTAAGTATGTATGGAGGGAAAGAAATTAAAGAAGAGGATTTTCCAGAACTCTACAACATGATAAAGTCCCTATCTCAAAAAGCTGGGTTACCAATGCCTAAGGTATACATTATAGATGAATACCAACCAAATGCCTTTGCCACAGGTAGAAGTCCACAACATTCAGCAGTTGCTTTCACAAAGGGAATAATAAACTTTCTTAATTATGAAGAATTAATGGGTGTAGCAGCACATGAATTGGCACACATTAAAAACAGAGATATCTTAATATCAACAGTAGCTGCGGGGATAACAATGGCAATAACAATAATAATTGACATCTTAAGATGGTCAATAATTTTTGCAACCAGCAGAGACAGCAATAGAAATATACTTGCTGAATTGATTGTTATTCTAATAATGCCAATAATAGCACTACTTATACAACTTGCAATCTCAAGAACAAGAGAGTACTTAGCAGATAAAACAGGAGCTCAAATAGTTGGAAACCCCATATACTTAGCCAATGCGTTGGAAAAGTTGGACTACTATGCTAAAAAGACTCCTCTAAACAGATATTCACCAGCCACAAGCCATTTATTTATAGTCAATCCAGAAAACTTTTTAATTCTTTTCTCAACTCATCCTCCAATAAAAGAAAGAATCAAGAGATTAAGACAAATGATATAAAAAGGTAAGTTAAACTTTATAAAGAATTTTATAAATAAAAACAAACGGAGGTAGATATTAATGAGAAAGAAAAGAGCAGAAATAAGGGAAGTGGCACCAGATCCAGTGTTTAATAGTGTAAGAGTCGCAAGGTTCATCAATAAACTAATGTGGGACGGTCAAAAAACAATAGCAGAAAAAATCTTCTATACAGCATTGAAAAAAATAGAAGAGAAAACCAAAAAAGATGGGCTAGAAGTATTCAATAAAGCAATAGAAAATTTGAAGCCCATATACGAAGTAAGGCCAAGAAGAGTTGGAGGAGCAACCTATCAAGTTCCGGTTGAAGTTGATGAAAGAAGAGGAGAAACCTTGGCAATGAGATGGATCCTACAGGTAACAAGAGCAGAAAAAGGAAGAAGAATGGTGGATAAATTAGTAGATGAAATAATAGAAGCTTACAACAATGGTGGTAAATCAATGAAAATAAGAGAAAATGTTCATAGAATGGCAGAAGCCAACAGAGCTTTTGCACATTTCAGGTGGTAAAAAATGCTAATATACGACATATATCCCGAGAATATCAAAAAAAGTTTGAGAGAGTTACTCTTCCTTGCAGCAGGTGGACTAAATCATTATCCCGAATGGGCACAGAAAAAAATTCTCACAGAATTCCAACCTCAAGAAGTAATACAAATAGCATCACAAATGATCCTAGACAATTCAGTTCCAACCGGAATTAAATATAACATCTTTTTCTTTTGTTTATATAACTACGGTCTGGGCCAAAACGCAGACAACGTTAAAGAACTAATATATGCAGCAGCAAATTTTGATTGGGATAATACTCTAATACCCACCAATTTTAAAAGACATATCAAAGATGAAATAATACCAACATATATGAGCTACTATGAACAAAGAGAGCAAGAGCTATTACTTGGTAAGAGTAAACACATTATCTATGAAATAGAAAACAAATAAACTCCGAGGGTTTTCGGAAAGGAGAAGATAAATATGGCAAACCCTAAATTCAAACTATCAAGATCCAGAGTAAGACACAGAAGAAGTAACAGTGAAAAAATAGACTTACAAAGATACCCCAACTACTCAAAATCAGTATGTATAAACTGTGGTAACCCAAAACTATCACATTTTGTTTGTCAATTCTGTGGACACTATGGAGACACAAAAATAATAGAACCAAAACTAACAAGAAAATACATTAGGTCCATCTACTACAAAAAGAACTACGAACATACGTAATTTTAATGAACAATATCATACTAGTCCATGAGCCTATTGAGATAACAAAACTCAAGGAGTTAGCAGAACACTCTTTTTCCAAATTAGTAAAAGCAGTTATTGATATTGAAAAAGAAATAATGGTAATAGGAGGAGAACTACACGCCGATGAAGAAGAATTACTGCTAAAAAACAATTCAAAACAAGATAACCTATGGGGTATAAATATTTATCCTTCAGAAACTAAGGATAACAGAATAGAATTTGACTCCATCATAAATATAAGATACTACAACAAATCGAGATATATTGAAAATCCAGAAATTAGAGAGAAAATAATAAAAATAGTCAACAAATTAATAATAGATTAAAATGTCATCTTGGCAAAGGTTTAGCTTCATAGAACAAATGGCAAACATAGCTGTGGAATTTCATAGAATGATAAGATGGAAGAACAATCCCCATCAATTTGAAGCTCTGTTTTACAGAGTAATTGATTTGATTGTCTTGACAATAGAAGATCCAAAAAATAAAAATACACATAGAATCAAAGAGCTATGTAGACTGAAATCCATAATAATAGATGGATATCTTGGAGGAAAAGAATTTAAAACCAACTTAGAAGATCTAACAAAATACTTTGATTCATTTCTTGAATATTACTACAATACAAAAAAATTTAAGAAATAATTTTCTCTTATTTGTCTTTGACTAAACTACTTTGGATAACATTTTTCAGGACTTCTATAAAATCTGCATCGTCGTTGAAAAGATTTATTCTGTAAAGTTTAATTCCTTTCATTTCAGCCAAATTCTTAGCTTCTATGTCTATGTCATATAAAACTTCTAAGTGATCTGAGATAAAACCAATTGGACAACTAATTAAAGTCCGATACTTTGAATCTAAATTTTGTATAATTTCCAATATATCTGGGCCAAGCCATATATCATCAGTTTTTCCTGCACTCTGATAAGCAAATGCGTAATCCTGGATATTCAATTGTTTAACCAACTCATCTACGACATACTTAAGTTGGTCAGGATATGGATCAGGAAGTATTTTTTCAGGTAAGCTATGAGCACTAAAAAGATAGAATACATTTTCCTTTTGGTTTATATTTATAATCAGATCTTGAATTCTTTTTTTAAAGCAATTAATAAGCATAGGATTGTTATAATATCCATAAACATAAGAAAAGTTTATTTTTTTTGAATTGGCTCTTTTGAAATAATCAGATATATTGTAATTGGAATAATAAGGAGAAAGTATTAAAGCAACAGCTTTATGTATATTGTCTTCTTCCATTTGTAAAACAGCATCCTCTATATATGGATCTATGTGTTTAAAACCTAGATAAACTTTGTAATCATTTCCCAATACTTGTTGAAGTTTTTGGGCTTGTTTCTTTGATATCTCATTAAGAGGGCTGCTGCCACCTATTGCAACAAACCTTTGTTTCAACTCTTCTAATAAAGTTTCACTAGGTTTTCTTCCCTTCAATATATGAGTATAAAAACGCTCAACATCACCTAAATTATAGATACTTCCGTAGCTCATTAACAAAACACCCATCATCTTTAAGTTTCTCCCTTCTTGGAAAACTTGGTTTTTACATCTTCAACAATAGAATAAACAACAGGAACAACTATCAATGTCAAAATTGTTGAACTACTGAGTCCTCCGATAACGGCAATAGCCAGTGGTTTAAGCAAATATCCACCCTCTCTCAAACCGAGTGCCAAAGGAATCATGGCAAATATTGTAGCCAATGTAGTCATGAGAATCGGTTTTAACCTAACACTACCAGCATTAACCAAAGCCTCAAAAACATCAATATTTTGTTCATACCTGAGTTTATTTGCGTAGTCTATGAGCAAAACTGCGTTACTAACAACTATCCCTGTAACCATAAGTATACCCATCAAAGACATCAAATTCAGAGATGAACCAAACAAGTTTATAGCTAAAACCACTCCTATAATCTCCAACGGAATAGAAACCATCAAAATAAATGGCTGAATAAGAGAATTAAATTGAATAGCAAGAACGGTATATATTAAGAAAACACCCAAAAATATTATGAGTATAAATGCAGCAAACGTTTCAGATCGCTGTTCTTCTTCTCCCTTAAATTTATAGTTATAACCTGTTGGTAGAGGATCTTCTTCAAATATTCTTTTCATGTTATCTAAAATTTCACTGAGGCTATATTTAGGTTCCTTATTGCCGTATATTCTTATGCACCTTACCCTTTCGTCTCTTTCAACAACAACTGGACCATAATCAGGTTTAACATAGGCTATTTCTCTAACAGGAATATTTTTACCTAATACCGGAGAGAATATTGGTAACGATAGCATCTCCTGTTCATTAACAGGTTTTGGTATCCTAACTCTAATATCATACTCGTATCCTTTTTCTTTATACTTTCCTGCGAGAGTTCCTGTAGTAGACAACTGAAGTAAATTGGTTACATCCATAGTGTTGATACCGTAGAAAGCAGCTCTACGTCTGTCAACCTCCACTTTCAATTCAGGAACACCCTTCTTCCAAGACAAATCAAGATCCAAAACACCAGGAACATTACTGAATTTGTCTTTATATTTATTCCCCAATTCCCAAAGAGTGTCAATATCCTCTCCACTTATTACTATTTCTATTTGTTTTGTTCCTCCAAGTCCAGCCAAGCTTCTAAAAGTATCAACAACATTTACTGTTATTCCTGGAATCTCATTTATTTTCTCTCTTGCTTCCTTTATAATTAAAGGATATTTATCGAAATCCTTACTATCGAACTTTACTCTAGTCTCACAAATAGAAGATATAGTAGAAAGACCAGAAATAGAAACTATAAAACTTATAGCTTCACTATCACCACCAGCAGACATAGTTGCACCCAAAACATGTGTATACTTAGTTGCAGTATCATATACAATTTTTAGGACTTTCAGCCCCTTTTCATAAGTGTCATACAGTGTTCCACCAACAGAATTATATACCTGAACATTTATAACGGGGAAAGCACCAGTTGGTAAAAAATCTTTCTTTGTTTTTACAATCAAAAATAGCGAAACCAAGAAAATTGAGAAAGCCACCAACAAAGTCAATACCCTATTTTTTAGGGCTGAGATCAAAATGTAAATGTATATCTTTTTGAGATAATTAAGAATCCTATCTGTAAAATTTTCATGTGGTATATTGTAATTTTTTCTATAAAAGAATAAAAACATAGGCGGAACTATAAACGTAGCAACCAAAAGGGATGCCAATAAACCTAAGATTATTACCAGAGCAAAATCCAGGAAAAGTTCTCTTGCCAATCCTTGAATAAAGACTATTGGAACAAAAACAATTATAGTAGTCAAAGTTGAGGCCACAATAGCTGGAAGAACTTCACCTGTTCCTTTAATAATCGCGTTTTTCAAATCGTTAACACCGTTTATAACAGAGTTAGATATATTTCTCTGAATTGCTTCAATAACAACTATAGAGTCGTCAACTATTCTTCCTATGGCAAGAGCTACAGCACCTATACTTATAAGATTTATAGAAGTATCATTAAAAAACAAACCGACTGCAGTAGCAAAAATAGAAAGAGGAATAGAAATAGCAGATATGATGGTGCTTCTCAAAGAAAGCAAAAATAAAAATATAATAAAAACAGCCAAAACAGAAGCATATAAAGCTTCTTCCTGAACATTCCTAATTATAGGAATAAGACGTTCATCAAATCCAAAAACAACGTTTAAATTCGCACCTTCAGGTAAAGCCCTATTTATTAATGGAACAGCTTTTCTCACTCGTTGAACAGCTTCTACAGAATTTATATCCGCTTCTTTAAAAACTAGTATGTAAGAAGCAGGTTTGAAATCAGATAAAGCATAGCTTTGTACATCCCTTGTTCCATCAATAACTTGTCCAATATCCATAACTCTTATTGTTTTGCCAATCTCAAATTTAACAGGAACAAGTCTTAGCTCATCCAAACTGTAAAACTCACTGAATGGCCTTATAGTGAAATCCTTATTACCAAGAGTTATATATCCTGTTGGAATGTTAATATTGTTAGCTTTTATAGAATTGACAATATTGAAAACAGGGAAATTATATCTATATACAGCATTTTGATCTATAAATACCTGGATTTCTCTTTTGAGTCCTCCTAAGACAGTAGTGCTGGCGACACCAGGGACAGACTCAAGTTTCTTGGAAACTACCTCATCAGCCAAGAACCTCAGATATTTTCTATCGAAATTTCCAGTTAGGGCCAAAAAAGCAACAGGAAGAAGAGACCTAATATTTTGTTTATTTATTGAAGGCATTTCTGATTCATCTGGTAAAGATTCCCTTATCTGATCCAATTTCTGTCTGACGTCAAAAATGGCATACTCGAGATTGGTTCCCCATTCAAACTCAGCCCTGACTATTGATAACCCCTCAGCACTGGTAGAAGTCACCTTTTTAACATCATTTACCAAAGAAACAGTATTCTCAATTTTCTGAGTGATATCTTTTTCAACTCTTTCAGGAGAAGCACCAGGGTAAATAGTGGTAATGATTATCATCGGGTAGTTTATATTAGGAAGCAATTCTATTTTAAGATTAATAATAGAAACGATACCCATTAGAAGTATAGCAACACTTAGAACAAAAACTGCTACCCACCTATCTATAGCCAGTTTTACCATAAAGTTTACTTCCTTTCAACAACTTTTACATTATCTCCATCTTTTACAAAGTATTGGCCATCAATAATTACCTTTTCTCCAGGTTCAATACCTTCAACAACAGATAAATCCCCAGAACTATCTATTATCTTTATATTTTTTCTAACGGCTTTGTTATCTTTAACAATAAAAACATATGGACTACTCTCAGAATAAACTATTGACTGCCTGAGTATTATAACACCAGTTATAGATCTGGTAACAATTTTTAAATTAACATAGTCATTATGATTAAGTTCATTGTTTTGTTTAACAAATCTTGCTTCCACATAGGACTGACCTATGTAATTAATGTTTGGATAAATTTTGGATATTATTACTTCATACTGTTTATTTTTAAATATTACGAAAGCTTTACTGTTAGGTTTAATCTTTTTTGCATCAACATCAGAAATAGAAGCTTTAACTACTTTATTTTGAGGTAATCCTATTGTGAATATTACTGATGATGGACTAACAACGCTTCCAACATCCTGATATTTTTTTAATACAACACCTGAAATAGGAGAATACAGATCAGTATATTTAAAATTTTCCTTTATTATGTAATAATTTTTCAGAGCAGAGATGTAATTTGAGTAAGCTGCTTTAGTTTGGCTTTCAAATATTGATATTCTCTCCTTTTTCAATTTAGCAACATTCAAATTCTGTTTTGATTGTTGCAAAGCTATCTTGGCATTATAGTAATTAGTAAGATTATTTTGATACTGTGTTTTTATATTTTCAAATTGTTGAGAAGAGATAACCCCTTCTTGATGAAGCTTAGAGTATCTTTCAAAATCATTTTTTGATTGATAGAGGAACGTTTGAGCAAGGTAAAGATTTTCCTGAGATTGTTTGTAAGAAAGATTCGCTTTTTCTAAATCCGAATCAGCCTGTATCCTCTGGATTTTAAGGTTATACACAGCCTGTTCATAGTTTTCTTTGGCAGCTAATACATTCTGATAAGACTGTTGAAGTTGTTGGTTATAAACAGTTTTATCTAAGGAAGCCAAAATCTGACCCTTTTCAACAATATCACCTTCTTGGACAAAAATATCCTGTATTCTACCACTTACCTGAAAAGCCAAATTACTTATATTTCTAAATTCGACTCTTGCATCAGCTTCTAAAAACGTATCAATCGTGTCAAAATAAGACTCCTTAACCAATACAGGAACCAGATATTTTTCAGGCTTACTATTACTACTCAACTTAGTATTTTCTTTAGAACAAGATGACAAACTAAAAAAAATAAAAAGAAATATTAGGTAAACCAAATAACGCATTTTAGCTATTACCTTTCCTTTCTAGTTTAGCTGCTTCCAATTTTTGGGTTTGCAGCTTTTTTTTAACTCCTTCAACTTTGAGATCAATATCATTTAGATAGGAATAATTAACATAATCCATAAACAGTTCATTTTTATAGCTTTTCAAATTAAGTACGGTTTGAAGTAAATTATTCTGAGCATCAAGATAGTCAAGATATGTTGCCAATCCATTTTGATATTTAAGTTTAATTAACCTGAAGGCTTCTTTACGATAATCAAGATTATATAAAAAAGACTGATACATATTGTAATCCATTTCGTATTTAGTTTTTATTGAGTTTTGTGAATTATCAAGGTTATAAATATTTCTTTTATAGTCTTCATAAAGTGATAAAATTTGCTGTTCTATTACTTTTGATTGGTTTTTGGATAATTGAGAATCAAATATTTTCCATGTTAATGACAAAGATATATTAAAATTGTAATCTCTTGAGAATCCAGATGGGTTTTGCCTGTTATACTGAGAAGATAGTATCAATCTTGGATTATTCTGAGCCAAAATAGACTTATTTTGATAAATTAAAGATACTATATTGGAATACAAGATTTGAGATACTCTCAAATCTTCTGGATTCCTTTTGAAGTCGGTCAATTCCACAACATGATTGGAATCCAAATAACTGTTGTATATAAAAACCAATTCTGTCAACTCTGATTGTCCCTGATCAATACACAAAAATGAGTATATATTTTTCATAGCAAGAATGTAATTTTGATAGGAAGCTAAGCTTTTGCTAAATGATTCTTGGTAAAGGGATAAAGCTCTTAAGTAATCAACTTTTGCGACAACCCCTACATCATACAACTTTTTAGTATTAGCCAATAATTCATGAGTATAAGAAACGCTATTGTTTGAAAACTCATATATGTTATAAGCTTTAAACATTTCATATAGAAGCTGATAAAGTTTCAAATACATTTCACTAATAACATGTTGATACTTTAAGATTTTGGACTTATATATTATTTCTTTTGAAATGGCTTGGTGTTCAAAAAAACCAAAAGTTCTAATAATCCAGTTTATTTGGACACCATAGTTATAACTATAGTCATTTGAAATTCTTATGGCATTAGGTCCCAGCCTCAAATTTATATTTGGTTGGTTATATGAATATCTGTAGTAAGAATCTAAGTTTATTCCAAATTGGGAGTACAAAACTTTTAGATCGTAATAGGCAGCGTATACCTCTCTTTCAGCTTTTTTAACCTCAGGAAGTTTAAGAATAATATTATCTAGAGACCAACATAAATCTAGAAAAAATACAACATAAATAAGGAAAAATATAAAAAACATCCTTTGCATGTTTCATAGGATCCTTTCCCCCTCACTTAAGCTATTAGACAATCCATCACACTTACCTTTTTTAGAAATACATTATTCATAATACATTTTTTATATTCTTTTACATTACTTAATTTAAAAAAAGATATTATTTTTCACTAAAGAATATTTATAAAAATAATAAGAGTAATCTTGTAATATTGTTTATGATGATATTTGTAAGTAGTGAAGTTATAGACAACATAGAAATAGGAGAAAACACTATAGAAAGTGATTCTGAAATTATTCACTACTTATTTAATGTTTTAAGGATCAAAAGAGGAGAAAAAATAAT
>JAOABG010000052.1 GCA_026418475.1 bacterium
AGATATGGCAGAACTTGGAGTATGGTCAGTCCTAAACAGAGAACTCTTCAAGAAAACAGAAGAATAAAAAGTTAAACCAACGTTACATATCAAAATATAAGTCAACTCAACCGTATTCGATATTAAACATTATAGATAAATTAAACACGTATTAAAATACATTTTACTAAAGATTACTGTTGTTGTAAACTTTCAAGAGCCTTAGTAGCCATAGTTTTGACAGACTCTACCACACTCAGATTAGCTTCATACATTCTCGAAGCTTGTATCATCTTGGCCATTTCCTCAACCACATTCACATTAGGTAAAGTAACATATCCATCTTTGTCAGCATTGGGATTAGTTGGGTCATAAACCTTCCTAAAACCAGTGCTATCCTGTTTTATACCCACCACTTGGACACCACTGAGTTGATTCTCAAATTCTTCATTGAAACTAACAGTTAGTATCCCCTCATCTTCAGGGTCTTTTAAAGGTTTAGCAGAAACAATGACATCCTTCCTCTTATAAGGTTCTCCCGACAAAGTATTAGTTGTATTTGCATTAGCAATATTTTCCGCTATAACGTCCATCATTTGTCTACTTGCACTCATTCCGGTAGCAGCAACTCTCAAACTGTCAAACATATTCCCATACCCCCTATATATTTGTTTGGAATAGAGTTTTTGCACCTTCAATAAGTTTCTGTGTAATACTTCTAACCATCTTAAGAGTAAGCCCAGCTTCCTGCCAAGCAAAAACAACCTGATTAATATCTTTCACTTCTCCAGAAGCAACTTTTCTACTTATATCACCAGCTTCAAGTAACTTATTATTGGCAGAACCAACAGCATTCTTCAAAACTTCCCCAAAAGAAGCCATACCGCTTTCAGAAACAGACCTATTTCTAGCAAAAGGACTGCCAACCTTCGTTGGCTTAACTATATCCATTGGATTAAACATAAATATCAACCCCCTTACATCCTTTCAAATATTTCAGTAAGCGATTTAAGTGGAGAACTAGAACCCCTTAATAACATTTGATATTGTATTTGATTTTCCAGTGACTTATTAACTTGTTCATTGATATCAACCTTTTTACCCGTAGAAGAAGCTTCAGGAGTATAACTGGCCAATTCTACATCTCCAGAAATGTGTTCAGGATCGTCAGCTTGAAGCTTTACATTGAACGGATCAGAAGATTTATCAAACTTTTCTTTTCTTATCTCAGCAAAAACCTCTTCAAAATTCAAGTCCTTAGCAACATAATTGGGATTGGTAGCATTAGCAATATTACTTGCTATCACCTGTTGCCTTTGCCACGCAGCATCAACCGCTTTCCTCATATACTCATAATGATCACCAAAAATATCTTTCATAAAACTCATTCTTTTTCACCTCCATCTACTTCTATTTATCTTCAGAAAAAATTAAAAAAATTTTAAATAATTGTAAAAAAAAAGTTACAAGGATTTTTTTAATTTCTTAAAAAGACTAACTATAACGAACAACTATCATTAAGTTGAAAACAGTCCTAACTATATCATCATGTATATTAGTTATCATTTCACCAAAAAGTTCATTAGACTCACTTCTAAAAGCAGTGAGAGGATCAATATTACCCCAACCCCTTAATTTTATTCCTTCTCTCAAATATTCAATGTTATGTAAATGCTCAATCCAATGTTTGTCCATTATTTCTAAAATTACATTCTTTAAGACCTCTAAAACTATATCATCAGGTATATTTCCAAACTGTATCCTACTCTTTAGTTCAAAAATCATTACACTGACAATAGTATTATCTAGATCATCAAAAACTTTTTGTAAAGCCTCAGAAGTTAGGGATTCAGGAATTTTATCACTAAATATTGTAATAACCTTTTGAAGCAAATTTTTATCCAAATTGAAGTTATTCCAAAAATCTCTAACTTTACTTATAATAAAATCCCGAGTATAAATACTCTCCTGAAAAGACAGTATGAAATTCAGATTTCTTTCCAAAACCTCAGAAACAGTAGAACTCAATAGATCAAAAATCTCTTCCTTCTTTATAACTCTATCTCTTTCTCTATAGAACACTTCCCTCTGACGATTAATAACGTCGTCATAAGCCAATAAAGTCTTTCTGATCTGGAAGTGAGTAGTTTCTATCTTTCGTTGTATTCCATCCAACTGCTTGGCCAACAGAGAAGAAGATATGTTTTCTTTTTCACCAAGTGAAGAAAAAAGATTTTTAGCAAAATTAATGAAAGTCTCTCCACCAAATATCTTAAATAGCTCATCTTCTATTGAAATAAAAAATACGGTATCTCCATTATCTCCAAGCCTTCCAGACCTACCACGCAACTGATTATCTATTCTTCTTGACTCATGTCTTTCAGTACCGATAACAAACAGCCCTCCTAAATCAACAACCTTATGATACTCATTGGTATGTTTAAACTCGACTTTGCAATCAGGTAAATTACATAACTCATCATTATTAAGAGGTTTACCCCCTAAAATTATGTCAACTCCTCTACCAGCCATATTAGTAGCCACTGTAACAGCAGATAATTTACCAGCTTGAGCTATTATCTCAGCCTCTCTCTCATGATTCTTGGCATTTAAAACATTATGGGGTATTTTCCTCTCGCTTAACATCTTAGATATTATCTCATTCTTTATTATGTTTCTGGTACCAATCAGAACAGGCCTACCTTTCTTATATAAATCCTCAACAAAATCAACCAAAGCTTCAAACTTAACACTCTCATTTTGAAATATCTTATCAGGATGATCTTTCCTCTTGGTAGGCTTATAAGTAGGAATAACAACAACATCCATATTATATATCTGTTTAAATTCCTCTTCTTCAGTAGCAGCTGTTCCAGTCATACCAGCCAATTTATCATACATTCTGAAAAAATTCTGATAAGTAATAGTTGCTAAAGTTCTATTATCATGTCTGACTTGTATACCTTCCTTGGCCTCTATAGCCTGATGAATACCTCCAGAAAACCTTCTACCATACATTTTTCTACCTGTGAACTCATCTATTATAATAATCTCTCCATCTTCAACTATATACTCCCTATCTCTCTTAAAAAACTCCTTGGCTTTCAAAGCAGCATTAATATGGAAAGCATAAATCCAATTCTCATTACTATACAGATCACTAACATTCAGTTTCTTTTCTAAAAATTCAATACCTTCATCGGTAAGAGAAACAGCATGTGATTTCTCTTCAATTGTATAATGTCTACCATTTTCCATTAATTTTGCGAATTTGGCAAACTTTTCAAAAAGTTCAGGCTTGTCATCAGTAGGACCAGATATAATTAAAGGCGTTCTTGCCTCATCTATTAAAATAGAATCCACCTCATCAATTATTGCAAAATTCAGTCTTCTCAAAACTCTATCCTCCAACCTATAAACCAAATTATCCCTCAGATAATCAAACCCAACCTCATAATTGGTAACATAAGTTATATCAGAAGAATACATTTTTTTTCTGTCATTCTTATCCATGAGCTGCTGAATATAACCAACACTGAGCCCCAGAAACCTGTATACCGGCCCCATCCATTCAGCATCCCTCTTGGCTAAGTAATCATTAACAGTTACTATATGAACTCCTTTACCAGTCAAAGCATTTAAATAAGCAGGCAAAGTGGCAACTAAAGTCTTACCCTCACCCGTTTTCATTTCAGCAATCCTACCCTGATGTAAAACAACCCCTCCAATCATCTGGACATCAAAGTGCCTCATTGACAAAACACGCTTTGAAGCTTCCCTGACTACAGCAAAAGCCTCAGGTAAAATATCATCCAACGATTGCCCATTACTAATTCTCTCTTTAAAAGTAAATGTCTTAGCTCTCAAATCATCATCCGATAATTCCAAAATATCTTTCTCTAATTCATTAATTTTATTCAAAATTCCCCTAATCTTTCTTATTTCCCATTCATTGGGATCAAAAAACTTGAATATTTTTTTTAATATTTTCATCATATCACCAGTTCAGTTAAAACAAAACCTTGTTCAGTTTTAGTTAACAAATTTATCTTATCAGTATCCCTATTATAAAACACCAAATAGTAAAGGGATTTATCCTGCAAAAGAGCATTTATAGCCTTCTTTTCAGATATAACAGGAACTTCAATTCTTTTCCTAATTATATCAACCTCTTGCGCACTGTTAACCTCATTACCTTGAGAATCTATGAGCTTTATTCTATGTCTATGACCAGTAACAACCTTATCCTTATATTTAGATAATTTTATCTCTATTGAATCTATAACAGAATTAATAGCATCCATTAAATTATTAGCAGAATCTTTTATGACCAACTCATGTCCATCAATATCAAGTATTATCTTTACATTATATATTCCCCGCTGATAATCAATATGGATATCAATAGTAAGAGTATCATCATCCTGGTACTTTTCTATTTTAGAAAAGTATCTATTAAGTCTATCAAATTTTTCCTTTATTTTTAACCTCATTTGATCATCCAATTCAACACCTCGTGTATAGAAGGTTATTTTCATGTTATTCCTCCTTTGCTCTTTAGTTATTCAACCTTTGGTTATTTAACTTCCTGTTTTCTTTCTAATTTTTTCCCTTTCCAAAACCCTAAAAAAAGCGTCAACAACTTCTTCAAAAAATTGCCTTCCTCTTTCAGCTTTTATTATATCTATAGCTTTCTGCTCAGAAGCATACTGCTTATTATACGGTCTAGGAGTAGATATAGCATCATATGTATCAGCAACAGAAATAATGTTAGAAGCTAAAGGTATCTCCCTACCCCTTAACCCCTTTGGATAACCCTTACCATCAACTCTCTCATGATGATATAAAACATATATATGAATACTTTTCTCCCTAAAAAAAGATATTTTGGATAATATTTTACTACCCTCTTCCGAATGAGTTTTAATTATTTCTCTCTCTTCCTCGGTAAGTGGGCCTTGCTTAGCCAAAATACTATCTGGGATAGCCAACTTACCAATATCATGTAAAATTCCTGCTATTTTTATTCTTTCCGCTTCCTCCTCCCCAATACCCATTTCCAAAGCAACCTTATAAGCTAACTCACCAACCCTATAAGTATGTAAAACTGGAGTATATTTATCTTTCGCTTCAATAGCACTACTAAAAGCATTAATAGTTTCATAAAACGTATCCTCAAGCTTTTTAATTAACATAGAGTTATGTAATAAAATTCCCGACTGAACACCCAATAACTCACCCAACCTCTTATCAATATCAGAAAACCCCTCATATTTGTTATTAAAAGCAACAAATAAACCCATAACATCACCAAAGCTATTTACTATAGGAATAAGTAATATTTCATATACTTCAAATGTTAGTTTAGAAATGTCCTGGAGCAAAGTTATACATTCCTCTCTTGAAAAACCTGGATGAAAAACTTCATTTCTTTTATTTATATGTATTATTTCCTTATTTTTCATAGCCCTAGATATAACCCTTTTAACACTTTCACTACTTCTGGGAGAAACCTTCAACATCTCAACAACAGGAATAGGAACATCTATATAATAATCAGCACTTATAAGCCCAGATTTATCAAGTAAAACAACAACACCTGTGGCATAAAGCATTTCCTTTAACTCAGAAGCTATATACTGTAATTGAGCTTTTATATTCTTAACTTTTTTTGCAAGGTTAGTATTTATTTCAAATATTTTCTCCTGTTTTTCCTTAATTATTATAGCCTCCCTATTTTTTTGTTCTGCTTCCCTTGCTTTCTCTTGTGCTATTCTATTGACCTCTTCTATCTTACTATTAACAACACTCATAACCTGAGCTCTATAAAATGACATAATAAAATCCCTCATCTGATTAGTAATAAAAATACCCAAAACAAAAACGAGAATCCCAAGAAAAATAAAATAAAAATATGAAATACTGAAAAAGCCTATTTTCATTAAATCTTTTAGCATTTTAACATCAAGAAAACTTCCTAACCAAAAAAACAAAAATAAAAACAAAAATACCAACGTTACCAAAGGGAAAGTATATTTATAAGAATCCTTAAATATAGATAAAATAACAATATAAACAACAGAAAAGAGAGTCATAAAAATAAAGATGGGCATTTTAAAGGATAAAAAAGCAGACAAAACAATAATCCCAAGTCCATAAATAAAAAATGTCATCTTAAAATTTTCTATCGAAAAATCCCTAAAATAAGGAACAGTAGATAAAAAAACAACCAAAAAACTTACCACCAAAAAGGTAAAATCTATAGTTTTAGAGTTAAAATAACTCACCAAATTAAACAATACAACAATAATAAAAAAAATGTAATTAAAATTTAATAACTTCTTTTTTAGTTTTATTTGGTCTTGCATATACTATCTCAAAATTGGTTTTTTATTGTCTGTAATAACTTCTTTTGTTATGATAACTTGCTTTATACCCTTTGAATTAGGAACCTCAAACATTATATCCAATAGTATCCCCTCAACAATAGATTTAAGAGCCCTTGCTCCAGTCTTACTTTCGTAAGCTTTCTTAGCTATTAAACTAATAGCTTCCCGGTCCACCTCCAACTTAATTCCATCCAAAGCCAATAACTTTTGATACTGCTTTATTATAGAATTCTTTGGCCTAACAAGTATATCCTCTAATTCTTGTAAAGTTAATTTAGAAAGTGTAGCAACCACAGGAAACCTACCTATAAATTCTGGGATAAAACCATATTTGAGTAAATCCTCATTATCTATAATATAATCAACCTCTTCCTGCTTCGATGGGCTAACCCTGAAACCTAAGGAAGAAGTTTTTACTCTATTTTTAACCAAATCCTCGATCCCACTGAAAGCACCACCGGCAATAAAAAGAACATTTGTTGTATCAAACTGTATGAACTGCTGATGCGGATGTTTCCTACCACCCTGTGGAGGAACATTAGCAACAGTTCCCTCAAGAATCTTGAGTAAAGCTTGCTGGACACCCTCACCAGAAACATCCCTCGTAATAGATGGATTATCAGCACTCTTGCGAGCAATTTTATCTATCTCATCAATATAACAAATACCCATTTGGGCATAATCTAAATCCCAATTCGCAGCCTGTAGCAATCTTAAGAGTATATTTTCAACATCTTCCCCCACATAACCAGCCTCAGTTAAAGATGTAGCATCAGAAATAGAAAATGGTACATTTAATATCTTAGCTAAAGTACTTGCTAAATAAGTCTTCCCAGAACCTGTAGGACCAACCAAAAGAACATTGGATTTCGGTAGCTGAACATCTTCCAAATTCAACTTTCTCACTAAATCATTAACATTACCAGTTAAAACCCTTTTATAATGATTGTAAACAGAAACAGATAGAACCTTTTTAGCTCTCTCCTGCCCAATAACATACTCATCAAGATGACTCTTTATTTCAAAGGGGGTAAGCAATTTAACATTTTTTGAATTCCCAGAAGAGGTTCTAATCAACTCAAGAGTTTTATAACTTTCCAATACACAAATTTCACATATATTAGAAGACTTACCTTTTAGTATAACTTTATTTTCAATTTCTTTACCACAAAAATCACAATTCATAACTCTTTCAATATTCTTTCATTAATCTCTATCATCTCTTTTAACTTTTTTGAATTTTCCATATAGTTTTTTATAACATTTTTATCAGCTTTATCTATGAAATCTCTATTAGATAGTAATTTCTCAATCTTTTGGGTATTATTTTTTAACTCAGCAACTTTTCTAGACAATAACTCCTTATATTTATCAGAACTTTTTTCATCAATATAGATAATTATATTGCCCAACTTTGTTTTAACCATAAAAGATTTTGGTTCGTAACCCCTCGAAGTTTTAGTAAAACTATAAAAAAGTTCTTCAAAATCCTTTGGGAATTCAGCATTTTTAAAATCTATTTTTATTTTTACTGTATCTTGAAAAGTCAACTGCAATATCTCATTTACAAAAGGTCTAATCTCCTTCACACTATCCACAAAATCTTGCACATACTGACTCCTAGTTCTATCAACAACAAACTTATTTTTAATATAGTTCATAAATTTAATTACATCCTGTTTAATAATATCCTCACCAAACATTCTTTCGTATATATAAGATGTTACAAATGGAGCAATAGGATGTAAATACAAAAGCACAACCCTTAAAACTGTATTAACCGCATCTTCTATTTGTACATAATCGAAAAATTTAGAATATTCTATGTACCAATCACATAAAACATTCCAAACAAAATGATATAAAGACATAGAATAATCAAAAAACCTGTACTCTTTTGCAAAAATATCAAGATTATCAGTTAAATCAAACAGGTTATCAAATAACCAATTATTTATCAAGCTAACTAATTCATCTCCAAATTCATTCTGGACCTTTTTTTCCTTTTTAAGCTGTAAATATCTTACTGCATTCCAGAGTTTATTTATGAAATTTCGTGCCATCTCTATTTTCTCTATACTAAATTTCACATCCTGAGATTCCGCAGTCTGTATAATGAGCCCCATTCTGACAGCATCAGCACCATATTTATCTATCAATTCAAGAGGATCAATACCCGTTCCCAGTGACTTACTCATCCTTTTACCAGAAGGAGCTAAAATAACAGCATGTATTATCACATCCTTAAAAGGAATCTCATCCAGAAAAAACACAGACATAACAATCATTCTTGAAACCCATAGAAACACTATTTCACGAGCTGTGGTCAAAACATCAGTAGGATAATAACATTTCCTATATTTCTCAAAATCAGAATAAGGCCAATACATAACAGCAAATGGCCACAAAGCAGAACTAAACCAAGTATCTAAAACATCCTCCTCTTGAAACACATCCTTGGAACCACACTTTAAACACCTATTTTCATCTTCCTCAGAAGCCCAAACATTATGACAAGCCCTACAATTAAAAACAGGTATCCTATGACCCCAAACTATCTGCCTTGATACACACCAATCCTCTATATTATTATACCAGTCAATAACAACTTTCTTAAAAGATTGAGGATAAAACTTTATTTTTTCTTGCTCAACTAACTCAAGTGGTTTCTTAACCAATTCCTTCATTGATATAAACCACTGATCAGAATAATAAGGCTCTATTATCGTATCACATCTATAACAATATCCTATATTAGATGAATAATCCTCCACTTTTTCTAACAAACCAAATTTTTCCAGATCATTTACGACATTTTCTCTAAGTTTAAACCTTTCTAAACCATTGTACTTCAACAAATTCTCATTAAATTCTATTTCATTCAAAGTCAGTTCAGCCTTAGTATTAAAAATATTTACTATTCCAATATTTTTATTTTTCTGATATATTTTATAATCGTTAAAATCGTGTGCAGGAGTTATCTTTAACACTCCAGTTCCAAATTCAATATCAACATCTTCAGAAGCTATAATTGGAACATCTCTGTTAACAAGTGGAACCAAAACACGCTTACCAATATATTTACTATACCTTTCATCATTCGGATTAACTGCAACAGCAGTGTCAGCCAATATAGTTTCAGGTCTTGTGGTAGCTATCACCAAATATCCATCATCATCCCAAAACCTATATTTCACAAAATACAATTTTGTCTTCGTTGTCTTGTGAATAACCTCCAAATCAGAAAGACTGGTTAAACACCTGGGACACCAATTAACAACTCTCTTACCTTTGTAAACATAGCCCTTATTATAGAGCTCAACAAAAGCTTTTCTAACAGCAACAGAATAATATTTATCCATAGTAAATCTGGAATTTGATATATTTGCATATAACCCCAACCTTTTAAACTGCTCCAAAATTATATTTCCATATTCATTTTTCCACTCCCAAACTTTTTGTAGGAACTCTTGCTTTGATATATCACTTCTTTTTATACCTTGCCTGAGCAAGTTTTTCTCGACAACCGTTTGAGTAGCTATACCCGCATGGTCAGTTCCAATAAACCAAACAGAATCGTATCCTTTCAATAGTTTATATCTTATCAAAAAATCCTGAATAGTTGAATTTAAAGCATGCCCCATATGGAGGGATCCTGTAACGTTAGGAGGAGGAATAACTATTGAAAAAGCTGGAAAACTAAATTTCGGTAAGATATCCTCAGAATAAAACCTTTGAATAAGGCTATTCTCTATTTCTTTATAATCATATACTTTTTCAAGGAGCTTTTCCATAAATAAATCACCTCCTATTTTTCATTGTAACCTATATATTATTTTTTCACAAATCCCAAAAAGCCTTCAAACAAAGGAAAAACAAAAAACTTTGACTTTTTTTTACATTTTTTTTACATTCACTAAACAAATACTTTAACAAATTTATAACAGATTTATAAAACGAAAAAACTAAAACTTGGGGGTAAATAAAATGGGAGAAGTAAAAAACAATGTAAACATTAATAATAATGTATTATTAGCAAAAACAAAAGAAAATCCTAGCTCAGTAAATAAAGCAGAATCAAATAACCTAAATATTAACGTCAATAACACCAGCTCCTCATTCACTCCATTAAATGCAAAAATCGCAGACGTAATAGGATACACCCAAGATCTAATAAGCTCATCAACATTTACAGCTCAGGAATTCGTAGAACAAAATCCCGCATTTGCCTTCAAAACAGTAGCAGAGCAATTAAAAAGTAACGTTTTAAGTGGTGTATATAGTTCATTTTCAGAGGTTGTAGATAAAATATTACTCGGAGCGTTTAGAGG
>JAOABG010000053.1 GCA_026418475.1 bacterium
AAATTTGTCTATGGATGCTGAGTATGCTATAATTGAGGGCGTTATCATAGGGGATTCAAAATCTATATCCTTAGAACCATCAGAATTTAACCTTGATATCAAAAGAAAATTATTATTTTCAATTTCCCCTTCACCTGTTACATAAATTCTACTGTGATTATCTAATAAAACAGAGTTACCAATACCTCGTTCCCAAACAACCGTGAATCCATTTGCTCCAAAGCTCTTATCCAATAAACCATTGGAATCCAACTTAAGTACTATTGAACTGAAAAAACCACTAAGGTTCATACTAAATCCTGTAATATATACGTTACCCAAGGAATCCATGGATATTGAGTTACCCTGATCCGCACCCTGCCCATTTGCAAGGTTATCTAAAATTAAAACCCCATCAAAATCAAATGATTTATCCATTGAACCATCCTGATTTAACTTCAATACTATCAAATCGTTATCTTTACCATTGAAACTATACCCAGTTATATAAACTTTATTTTTATCATCTACGAAGATTGATGTTCCCACATCATCAAGGTTATCCCCAGCAATATTATTAATAACCAGGCAGCCATTGGACACAAAAGTTTTATCCAATGAACCATCAGGGTTAAGCTTTAGGATTACCAAATCGTAATCCTTACCATTTGAAGCATATCCAGTAACATAGATTTTACCCTCACCGTCCACAAAAATTGAGTTACCTTCCTCAGTGCTATTAACTCCAGTAATACTATTCATAACAAGGTAACCATCAGAATCAAAAGTTTTATCCAAAGAACCATCAGAATTTAGCCTTACTACTATCAAATCATTATAACTCCTGTTATTATAGCTACTACCAGTAATATAGATTTTACCATACTTATCTATGAAGATTGAGTTACCTTGCTCGTCCGATTTTAATCCTGTAACTCCATCCAGAATTACTGCTGAATCATTATCACCATCATTATCTATATCCCTATTCAACATTTTTCCAAAATTATTAGAAACCTTTCCATGGTTTCCAAAATTGTTTAGTCTATCAGATGTAGAACTACTTTCATGGGATACCAAACCCCAATAAAAATAAACTAAAAAAAACAAAACCCAAAACCCAATTATTTTTACTACCATACTATATTACAGCTTCTTTAAAATTGCACTTAAATCCTGTAGCATTTTACAGCGAAGAAAGCAATATATTTTCTATTTCTTTTTTAAAAATTTCATTGACTTTTAAAAATATCTTTCCACCTACTTTTTTGATTTTTATTGAGTTATATTCGAATCCTGCATGAGCAAAAAAATTTCGTCTGTCTATGGTATTTGCAAATTGCAAGGTATTTAATCTGAGTTGTTTTCTGAATTCGTTCTCTATATTGATGTATTCTCTAAAATTTCCTATGATATACTTTTCTTTTTGTTTTATTTCTTCGATTTCTACTTCTGCTCTATTTTTTTCGACACTAAAATTTTTGAATAACTGTTGATTCAATTTTTTTAGCTCATCTAGTTCAATCTCATCAAAATTTTTTACACCCAAGTATTCAAAAATTGATATAACAGTAAGTGCTTTAAGCAAGTTTTCAAAATGGTAGTTAATGAAAAGACTTCTCTGGACTTTTAACTTCTGTTCACCCTTAATTTCAAGAGTAACATACTTTAGATGTTCATTAATAATTTTGTTAATTAATTCCACTATTTTCTGTTTATCTGGAAGATAAACCGCTGTATGAAGTGGAAGTTTATTATAGAAAGCAGATAAAAATATTAATGCTTCTCTATATGTATTATTTTCTTCTAATGTAAATTCATTTTTTCTTTTTACTATTTCTTTTTTCAAACTATCTTCAATAAAGGGAGAAACTAAAAGAGATGTTGACAATGAAAAATCATTTGAAGATATGTATATTCGTGGTACTATTCTGGTTTCTTCAATAACATTTATGTTAAGGTATTCGGGATTTGCTTGCCCAATAAAAGGATCAGAGTTCAAAACCCTAATTCTTAAGTTATTGAACAAGAATCCCCAAATATTTAGTATCATTCTTGTAACACTATAGCAAATAACAGGCATAAAATTTATACCATGAGATATATCTATTATTATCTCAATATTATCAGAAATTTTAATTTTATTCTTATTCGTTAGAAAATATTCAATAAAAAATTTTGATAAACTGTGAAAAGTATGAAAGTAAAAATCTGTGCTTTGGCCAACCACACTGAGTCTCTGAAATTCACCAACAGATAGAGAGATAATAATATCCATCTTATTTAATAGATAATCAAGTTTCAAATTATTGATTATATATTCTTGAATCTTATTTTTTGCTATTTCAACTATTGGGTTATATTCTTTGCAATTAATACAGTTTGGATCCTGATCTGCAATAGAATCAAGAGATATAATAATTATTCTATCAGGATTTTCAATCTTGTCTATAATTCCTAAAGTGCTACAGGATTTGAACATTTCATTTCGATATCTATACTGTGTTTCCTTCCAAGCAAATGGATTACCCCATGTAGCTATATATATCTTCATGTTTATTTCTCCTCTCTAGTTTTTTCATATGTTTGGATTATCAACTTTGTTATTAACTATCAAGCGGGACAACATCATATATTCTTATGTTGTCTTTATTATTAGTGGATATATAGCAGAAATATCTATCGTATGCTAAACCACAAAAAGCTCCGGCAGCAGATTGTATCTTTTGGCCCCCTGTGATATCAATCAGTATCTCATTAGGTTTCAAGTTTTGGTTTCTCAAAAAATTGTAAGCTAACTCCAAAGATCTAATATTGACTTCCAAATTTTCAAAATCTATAGGTTCATTATGTTTTTGTATAATAAAATTCTCATAACCCAAATTTTTCAGTATTTGAATAAAATCATCTATTTGATAATAACTACCCTTCTGCGATTTATAATTATCAGAGCCTATAATATAGATAAATTGAAGATTTTCTGAGAATTTTTGTATAATTCTGAGTTGCATTTCCCAGGAAATCCTATCTTGAGCAATTTCACTGATATTTTTTATTCCCTTCACTTTTTCCAAGAAATTATCATTTAAAACACTCAAAAAAATTATTATCCCCCTAAATTTCACTTGATCACTATTAATCTCCTTAACAGAAAACTTTAAATTCAGATCCAAATCCTTTATGAAAACCCAAACCATGAAAAAAAAATTAGAAGAAGTATAAAATTGAAAGAAGTAAACTAGAAAATCTCTATCATTTTTGAAGAAGTAAAACCCAAAAGCAAAACCAATCACAAAAACAATCGAAATAATAGGTAAAAAATTAACGTTAATATTCTTAATATTCAAACTGTAAAATTTGGAATAAAAAATAATAAATGTGAAGCTTAAAGATAAAGAAATAAAAACCATCATCAATATCCAAAATTTTCCCCCAATTGAGATCTTAACAATTTCTATTAAACTGTCAGCTAACCAAGAGAAAAAAATAACAAAAAGTATAAAAACTAAGAATCCCCATATAGTTTTTACCTTACCAAACTGTCTTGATATCGCTAATATTAACTCATTATGTATCATAAATAGGATAAAAAAAGGCGATTGATTGGAAATTGGTATCAATTAGTCCCAAAGTATTAAACAACAACACCATTGTTTTACTACCCCAAAGGTCAACAATAAAATTATCTTTCACCTTTTTTACTCTAAACATTAACGAATTACTTCTCAACCTTCGTTGATATTTTTTTTCGTAAAACTCGATTAGTCTCTTACGATAGTTTTCAAAAATATAGAACTTCGAATCATTTTTCAAAACAGCTTCAAACTCATTCTTTGTATTACCAAAAAGGAAAAAAAGGTATCCCCTAAAAACTGGCCTAATTTTTATTAATTTGATATTATGTATCTTTAGAAGAATATCACAAAAAACTAACTGAAATTTGGTTATGTCCTTAAAAAATTTATCAAACTCAAAAGTGTTAATAATTATAAAAGGTCTATATAGATAGGCATTATTATCAACAACTTTTTTACGCTTATATCCAAGACAAAAAGAAAATTCAGATATAAGGCCACCCAAATAACCTCTGATATTATCATTGATCTGTTCTATAGATTTTTCATAATTCTCTAGATATATCAATTTGGGTTGTATATCGATCTTAATACTTACAGGGTTTATCATTAATCAAAGGTAACCTTTATCCACCCCAAAGTCTCAACATTGTTATTGTTAATTATGATTCTTCTTGTCTTTGGGAATATTCGGTAATCTTTATATCTCAGTTTTTTAATATAAACAGGTAATTCTATATCGTGATCGATGAGAGTTTTAGAAATAAATCCTGTTAATAGTCCCATTTGTAATATTATTTCATTGTCTTTTAGATTCTGATTCATAGTTTTTAAATTCTCAAAATGTCTCAGATAAGAGTTAATAATACTCAAGTCACCACTGAGCTTATTTTTGATTTGGGCTATGAAATTTATTTCAGATTCTATTCTTCTGGCTATATTTTTTCTAATCTGTTGTAATATATTAGAAAAACTAGTGAAATTTTGTTTTTTAACCCAAGGGAAATAATCACCAAAATTCTGGACAACTTGCGTAGGTAAAATGAATTTATATTTCCCATAAACAACAGTTTTAGGAACCAAAGTTTCAACTAGTATCGACTTACCTTCCTTCGGATACATAAAATATTTTGCATATCTTTGGCCTTCTTTACCCTTGGTTACACCAGCAAACCATTGTATAATAAATTGAGTATTTTTTTCATTAATAGAAAATACCTTAACAGAAGCTATTTTTAAATTATTTTCACAATGTAACAGATTACTATCGGTAAAACTAAGAAATTTAAATAGATTAATGTTAGGTTCTCCCAGAATATCTTTTTCAGTTTCTCTGTTAATCTTTTCAACATACTTATATTTAAAAATCTCTTTTCCTTGAAGATTTCTTAAATATAAATTAGCATTGTCTTTATTTTTGAGAAAACTCAGTATAAAAGCACCTTTTAAACTTGAACCTGGGATATAGACCTTACCAGTAGTTTTTACAAATCCATAAATTTCATCAGAAAAATCATAAGAATTGTAAAAATCGAGGGCATATTTAATAAATTGTGGTTGTGTGTTTACATAAAACGTATCCTTACGCTTCATATTAGACATATGTTGAATAAATAAATCATCTACAATTTCTGGTTTCTCAGCAATCATCTTTTCTATATTCAAAAACTTAACTTTCTTACTATCACTATCAATTATAAATTCAGGTTCCTTATATTTTTCATTACTGGCCACACATAATGGTGTAAGTATCTCTATTTTATAACTTTTTGAATATTCCATTTTAATCACCCTTTATTATTGTTTTTTAGAGAGCTTTATCATTGTTTTTTAAATAATTCAAAAGATACAGGTAAACAGAAAGCCATGTAAAATTTATATACTTTATGTTTAGTAAAATTCTTGGGTGTGACATCAATCACCCTCCCTTTTATTTCGTTATTAAATACACTACCCTCTTCAAGAACATTAATTTCTTTGTGTCTAACACCCGATATGTAAGGGGAATATATATATCCCTTCCTTGTTTTTATTGAATAGTATTTAATTAAATCAACTTCTTCTTTATTTGGGTTGGTAAGAGATAGATTGACAAATAGTGATTGGCTTTCAACATTTGGAAGTTTATATTCTTCAAAAGTTGGTGTGAATAATCCGAAACCGTAGGTTCTTTCTCCACCTATTCCTTCATCTCCTAAAACTTTTATGGTTGTAATAATTTCTTTCTCTATTTCTGGGTTAACTTGCAAGAAAAACCACATACCAGCATCATCGGATAAGTAATAATAACTGATATAGTATATATTAGAAGAATTAGTAGTTCTATCAATGGAAACCCTTGGTCTCTCCTCTTCCAAAGCTAAACTTTTGTTCATATTATAGATACCTTCTATTTCATTTTTAGATAAATTCAAAAATTTCTGTGGATTACATAATAGATCAAATGGTACAAATTTCAACTTTTTAATCTTCTTATAATCTTCGGAATCATCAGATTTTAATTTAATTCCAAATGGTTTTGGAGCCAAAAGTTTATCCTTATAAAAATAAAACGCAGAAGAAATTCTCAAATAGTTCTCGTTAATAATCTTTTGCATTAAAATTTCTGCCTTATCCAAGCCAAAAATCAGACAATACATGTTAACTATTGCAGAGAAAAGGGTATCGGAGTGGATTATGTTATCAATTTTAGTCAGTATACTGGCTGTTTCACCAATATGCAATTCTGTTTTGAATTTTAATTTAACCAAAAGTGTTTTCATATTTGTTCCCCTCTGGATTTATTTTAAGAAAGGTTAGATATTTTAGTTTTTATTAGAGTTTTTCCATCAAAAAGCTCTGAAAGGTTATTAAATTTCATCTCTTTAATATTATTAGATTTATTTGAATAATAATTAATATCCCTGTATTGAATAAACAGTTCAATAAATTTCACTCGTCCATAACCTCTTGTTCCTTGTCCACCAAGGTAATCATCTTCAAGAAGTTTCATAGCTATAATTGTTTCTTCAAGAAAATTGGTAGAATCATCGACGTTATCAATTTGGAATCTATTAACCACTATTTCCATGTTAAATTTAGCACCTGCAGGGACTCTTTCGGTCTGCCTCGGATTAGCTGTGGAAAGTATCCTATCCAAGTTGTTTTCAAACTTAATCTCAGTGTAATCAAAATCCATATTTTGACGCATTTCATCTGTTATACTTTCGTCTATAAGATAAGCATCTCTTACAATTATCCTTGTAGGAACTTTGTAATCTATGTTCACTTCATATCCTGCCACACTTTCTTGTTTTGATGGAGCATTACCAAATAACCCACAAACCTTGCATTCCTTTTCTCCACACATATGAAGTCTTATTTCCTGTTTTTTATCTTTTTTTGAATAAACCAAGTTATGTGGGGATATCAAACTGTGATAGTACTCCATGAGTGACCTCATTTTTCCTTTCAAACTGGACCCAGGAATATATGGTTTCCCAAAAGCATCTTTTATAACAGGATTATCAAGATCTCCGATTTTCATAGTATCTTTTGATGTTCCTATATGTAAACCAGTTAGTAACTCTATTTGTCCAGAAATGATATATTTTCCTGCCAATTTTATTTCACTAACTTTAGACATAATAGTTTACCTCCGTTATATTTATATTTTTCTCAATTCTTCGAATATTTTTCTTAACTGATTAGGGTTTATTTTATTTCCGATATACTGTGCTAAAATATCTGCATATTCTATTAATCTATTTCCAGTATGGTCATCCATTATATATTGTGGTATTTTTTCGTCTTTCAATTTACTTTCAAGTGACTTGTCATCTAGTGGTTTGCGTTCATATTTCTTATGGAAAGCCAGAAGAGCCTCGAAGAAGTCCTTCATTCTTTGCAACTTTTCTCTTTCTGCATTTTTTGTTAAATCAATTAATTTGATGAATATTTTCACAAACTCTTCCTTGTAACCATGTCTATAAGCATAATAGGTAAATCTCGCTTTGAGCATGTTTAATTTGTATTTATAGTTTTCTGTGGTTTTACTCATTTTTTTATTTTGCCGGATACTTATATTCCGCTATATTTCCGGCTTAGCGGTTTTATCTACTCAGGTAATCAGCCAACTTTGTAGCCTCATAAGTATTCTCATAAATTTTATTACCCTCTTTTTTATATATAAGATCCCTTAATTTGTCTATATTTTCTCCTGCTCTGGTATATCTTGATTTATAGTTATGTAGTTTATAAAACAATCTCCAAGAGGGAACAATTTTATAATCTTTATATTTAGAAGCATTGAAAAGGTAATTCAATATTGCTTTACTTCCTCCATCTTTTTTAATAATATCAACAATTATTTGAACTATCTCATCAAATTTAGGTAAGCTGCTCCACTTTATGGTTTTGGAAAGAATGTTTATGGAGTTCTTCGCAGGTGATTCATTTTTAGCTTTTTCCAAATAATCGTCTGCTTCAGTAGCAACCCTAAAAACAGGATGCTTTTCATTGACCGCTATAACAAAAGACATACTCAAGGTAAGATTATTTCCACTGAATTTACTGAATTCCTTTTCTAGATCTTTTGCAAGAACGTAAAGCTTATCATAGGGACCGATTATAAGAAAATCATCACCACCAGAGTAAACTATTATACATTCTGGGTATCTTTCTTCAACAATTTTTTCTACAAAAATACTAAAGAAAGTTTTTAATTCCAAAGATAAAGTAAGAGTTTTTGATAATGAAGAAGCCTCATCAGCTTTAGATATATTTTGAAACGTTTTCCCTAAGTTATCAACATCTCCTTTCAAAATACCCCATCTTTTTATTCCTTGAGAATCCTGAGAAATATCATTCAAAGTTTTTATTTCATTATTTTCATTAAGAGGAATATAATTAGCAATATTTAGATATTTATTAAAAACTTGTTGTATATGATGTTTTTGCTTTATTTTAAATGACGAAATTATTTTAGCTTTGTTATTATCCATCAAGGATAGTTCATTAGGTACAATTTCCTGATTTGAGAAATCTATATAAAATCCCAAAGATTCAAAAACTTGGTATACATTGTCTATGTTATGTTCATTTGTCAAGTCATCAATTTTATATATATGGAGGTAATTATTTTTAGAGAGTTTAGTAGAAAGATCAGAAAATGAGTCACAGAAATCACAACTATCTGAATTCATAAATCTTTCACAATGAGGACAGTTATCCACCTTAGAAGGCTTGGGTTCAAAAAATTCGAATTCTTGATCAAGAATTACTGTTTCATTTTTCCGATACTTATTTTCTTCATGGATTGTATTTATTTCTTGGAACAATTTTGAGAAACTTTTAAGCTGAGGAATCGAAACTTTAATACCTGTTAAAACTATTGAAACTTGATTTTTATGAGTTTTGTACATCAATTTTTCAATATTTTTCTTGTATTTGTGCAAGTTATCAATAGTTTTAGAAGGTGTCAGAAGATAGAAATGACCACCACCAATCATGAGAACATTTGCCAAGGTCAAACCTTCACTATAAACTATGTGCCTTGCGAATAACTCCATAAGTAACTCTAGATAAAAGGATTTTCCTTTCAACTGCTTAAGAGCTTTATCATAAGAGGTATTGAATATGAAGTTCTGTATTCCAGAAATGTCTGCTTTAATTAATCCCAAGAATTTTTGATCAGAATAGTTCCTATCCAATTCATCAGTTAACATTTTTAGAAACTCAAAATTTTGATTTTTTATATCTTCATAAAATTGTGAAAACAAAGATGTAGCAATAGCTGCAGTAGAAAGTGAATGTGCAAACAAAGATATTGTAGGTTTTGAATAATAATAAGCTGAAGGGATATTAGAAGCATACTCCCTATACAAAAAAAGTATATCCTCAAAATTATTATAACATAATTCCAAATTCTTTATCAATTTTTGTGATATAGTTTGATATTCCGATTTTGCCTGCTCAATAGGTAAAGGAGCTTCAAAAAGATACTGTTCACCTTTTAATGTCTCCAACAAAGATAGCAGAGGTTTGTATAAATTCTTGTTATTATTCATGTTAATTTCAGAGAATACACTTATCAGTTGAAAGGATTTATAAGGTGAATCAGAGTATTCATTAACCCTTTCTGCTGAGGAAATCCTATCAGCTATAGTTATTAACTTTACAAGCTGGTTTGTAGGATTGATAGTATGATGGTGTAATATTGAAATTTTTACAAAATCACTAAAATTTAGACTTTCTACCATTTCATAACCATATATTGTATGCCTGACTTTATTTACTTCCGGATACAATTCGAATAGTTTTCTGTTTTTTTCAAGTATTTCCGTTTGTTTATTTTCTCTGTAAGCCCTTATGTAAATCTTTCCAATGTCGTGCAAAAGTGCAGCCATACCAACATCTTGTATAGTTATTTCATTCATACCAATCCAATCCCCCATTTAAAATTTTTTATTTATCATTAATTAAAATTAAATTTCATTTTAAATTAAATTTTTAAATTAAATTTCGAAATTCTCAAAAATCAACGTTAACTGGCTAAACCCCTTAAAGGTAAGCTGAAACAAATAATATCTGATGTGCCTTTTCTACAAATTTCAGATTTATCCTTCTCAAAAATTAATTTTTACTCAGAAAAAATTTTATTTTAAAAACTAAAAAATTTAAAAAAAATTAAAATTTTTAATTTAATTTTAACAAATTTTACATATAAAGCATTTAATTTTTCACTTTTTAGTCATATATAATATATAAAACAAATAATAAAAAGGGGGTTATAATATGTTTGGGATAAACTCAATATCAAGTGGATTCCAGATGATGAGTATGTCATCATTAGGCACAGCATCGTTATCATCTGCCTCTTTCGTATCAATAAATGACAGTTTTTCTTCTTCCTTCAGAACACCAAACTTATCAAATATAATGATGGGT
>JAOABG010000054.1 GCA_026418475.1 bacterium
CTTTACTTCTGGACAGTTTTGGCTATCAATATAAGTGTAGCATATACATTTATTGGTATTTAGTAGAAATATATCCCAAAAGTTCTTAACACAAAGATAAGTTATTGAATATCCAGATATTTCATTATGGAAACTCTCTTTTGTAGTACTATATCTACCATTCTTATTTCTTCAGGAATAGTGTTAAATCTATTTTGCATTTCAAAATCTTTTTCATCCACAGGAAGACTTACCGAAAAACCATTCCACATAAAAAGATATTTTTTGCCATCTTTTGTAGTATGTTCCTTTAATCTAGACATTGGATTGACATATGGTAAAACAATTTGTATTGATAATCTTATTGGTACATCATCCAATTTTGACTCTAGAATAAGATCAATTTTTTCTGAAATCTTAACCTCGTACAATCCATTTTCATTGTTAATCTGTATTTCAATCGGATCATTTTTTCGGTTTTTTAAATACTACCTGTTTACTTGAAATTATCAAGAATTTAGGATTTTACACGGATAAATCAGAAATTGAAAGTATAGGGAAAATTAGGAGTTTTTTTAAAATTATATTCAACTTTATCAGAAATTCTAAGTGAGAAAATTAAACGTGGTGGGCAAGTTTTCTTTGACAAAAGAACTTGGACGAAAGATTTGTTAGGTTACCTTAAGGAAAAGTTAAGGTAAAACATAAAATTTTATTTACCTTCTAAAATTGGAATTTAGGATGGACAGTTGCTTGGAATTTTGGCTAAAAATGTACACATAATTTCGTCAAATGTATATTTGGCGAAATTAATGATCTTGATAACATACAAATTTGATCCCTTAACCCAGATAATTATAATTTTTATAATATTCAGCTTTATCAGAGTTACTTGCAATTAGAAGTTGAAAGAAAAGTAACTATAGATCATTGATTAATATGGATATTTTAATTCCAATCAAGAGAAAAGTTACAAAATTAGGGGAAACCCATTCTTCAAGATATTATAAAAGTTCTTCAAGATATTATAAAAGAAATATGAGGATAGATTTGAGATTACTGAAAAATCAATGAGGAAAAACATGGAATCGATTAGAAGCCTACAAACTGAAAAATTAGAAAATACAGAAAAAATGATTAATAATTTAGTGAGTTATCTAAAAATTCAGATTATTCTGATTAACCAAGTTAACCACAATAGTCTTGACAATCTCAAAGATACTTTGTATGATAGTATATAAGAAATAACGGACAAAATAGGAAGAGTTTTTGAAAACACAGATTAGAAAACAAAAATATTCAGAACAATATTCTATAACAAATATAATATAAACTATCAAAATAGAAAACACTTTTCAAGAACAGATTGAAAAAATTAGAGAAAACTTTGGTACTAATTTAAGAGAAACTGTCAATCAAAAATTTGATGAGTTCTTTAAAAGGGTTGTTGAGTCTTCAAATACACTCTGTTAAGGAATAGGAAACTTACAAAGTGACCTAGGAGAAGCAAATGCTCTCGCTGCCAAAGTAAGTAATCTAAACAAGCTTTTTTCAATATAAGAGAACTATCAAAGGACCATAAGTGCTTACAAAGCTGGAGATGATAGTAAACAAAGACAGAGTATTTTGTCCTTCAGAGATAATGTTAGGAAAAGAACACCAGAGACACATTCGTATACAAAATCAGCTTTCGAAAAATTCACAGAAAACATAAAAAAAAATTGATACAAAACTTACATATTGTACTTAATAACTACCCTACCCTATTTTTTATAACACTTTTTGAATTTGTTTACTATGAACTAGATCTTCTATAAACCTATTAATTATTTCAAATCCCCGCGTATTAACATTTTTAATTCTAACTGAAAATTCTTGTTTTTTTTCTTTTACTTTACTCTCTTTTAAATCTTTGTTTTTTGTTCTAACTTCTTCTATTTTGACTTTGCAATTTAACCTAATTTGATTCCAACTTTTATGTATATCCTTTCCTGTGGGTATGAAAGGAAATTTAAATCCGCTCTTTATTGGATTAAAAACAATCAACAGTAATTGTATTTCATCTTTCTCTTGTTGTTTTTTTTGAATTATCTTGAATCTAATTAAAGAGGGTTTCCTTGCTATGAATTGAATAGTGTAAATTTCATCATTTTGTTTATCATCAGAACTGGATTTTTTATCACTAAAAGTGAACGTGATAGGTAAACCAAATACAACTCTATGTAACTCAATATTATCCAACTCAATTTGAATTTGATCCCTGAAAATATTCCTTTCTCTAATATTCTTTACTTTTTCAAAAATTGTTCTGGCAGATTGATAGTCTAGATTGCATTTTCTTCTATATTCTTTGATTATACTACTTAACTTATTAAGAGCTTCTCCGAAATTGTTGAATATCTTATGAAGTAGATAAATTTCTAAATCTTCAAAAATAAATGGTAGATTTTTCATTCTTTCCCATCTATTTATATTTTTTATATAATTTATTTGTTGTATATACCACTGTGAAGTATCTTCATTGATTTCGAACGACAGATGAAAATCTTTTACTATATTTTCGAAATTGGGTTGCTTGGTACAAATTAATGATCCGAATCCCTTTGTACTTCTGGAGCCAAAATTACCTAAATAGAGAGCACACCAGAAAGCACATAGAAATTGTTTGATTTCTTCTTGGTTTAACTTGGGATGGAACAGAAATGTTATTGTAAACTTAGCTTCAGGGGATTTCTGTTTATTTGGTATTTCGGGCTTGGTTTCTGCTGGATCGACTACAGTTGGTATATATTTTCTTTTTTTGATTGAAAAGCTTATGTAGTCATCTACTTGTAATTGTTGATTTATTGGAGTTAACTTTTTTTCTGACTGAATTCGTATAAAAACATTTCCCTTTGAAGATGTATTTCCAAAAAGTTTTTCCTCTGTTTCTGGATTACCTCCAAGAAACCTGAACCAATATCTTATAACGCCATTTATAGACTGGGTTCTAATCTCTGGATCGAAATTTGCGTTTCCCATGAATAATGGGGTTACAATTTTTAATTCAAAAACTACTGACTTCATAGTATTTTAAAAGTTCCATAACCTAATCTTGTTTTTGCTCCTATACCATAGACAGAAAGAGCTTCATAAACTAGAGTATCCCAGATTTCTTTTTGATTCATCCATTTGTCAATTGTTTTTTCTATTTTGTCTATAGAATTTATCCTTGTTTTCAAATATTCTTTGATATTATTCCACCTATTCAAATCAAAAAAAATATCTAATTTGAATTTTATTCCTTTTCTAACAGTAATAAAAAAGACTGGATTGGGATTTTCCCAATCACCAGGTATTTTCCCTTCAGTATAATATGACATATAATGACAATTCGTTATATCTATTTCAAATATATTACCATTTTCAAATGAATCATGAGAAGGATAAGTATCCGTGAAAATAAGGCAACCCTTTAGATGCTGCGTTCCAAAAAGAATTTGCATCTCTAGTACGTCAGTATCCTCTGAATTCAGATCTTCTTCGAGTTTTTTCTGAAAGCTTACTATTTCAGATTCACTTAATTCTCTATTTTCAATTTTCTGGGTAAAGATTACGGCTTTGAATAATCCTTTTAAAGAAGAAGCGGGAATAAAAGGAACCCCTGTGAGATGATCTAGAGTTATTGATACTTCAAAGACGCTCTCATCTCCCAAACCGATAACCATTCTTTGATTGGTTTCTATAGTCTTGCTACATACGTTTTTATAATAATTTAACTCCTCCACAAGACTCTGCCTATAGGAAATGATTTTTTTGAGCATTTGTTTTTGTTGAGAAAATATTTTATTCATTTTTTCTGCCAATTTACTAATGTCTTTTGATCTATAAATGTCTAATTTTTCACATAATTTTGTATTTGGGAGTTCTCTAAATTTTAGAAAGATGTTTATGTTACTCATTTCTTTATGGTAGTTTAAATACATTCTTAGATTTCCTCCCTTATATCTAGTCTTCATCTATTTCAGCTTCAGCTATTCTTTTAAGCCAGCTTGAAATCCATAAAATCCTTTCCGTGAAAAACATTAGCGTTTTATAATCAGATTTCACAATATGATTCAGTAAATCTTCTTCTTGTCTTTTTAATGAAAGTTTTTCTAACAGTTTATTTATAATTTTAAATATTTCTTTTCTTTCACTACCTCTGGATTTGTAGAAATATAATGTTGGTAATAAGCCATTTGATATTATCATGGAAGGTAAATGTCTTAGTGCAGATTTATACTTCTTTCTATCTTCGGAACTTTTATTATTGATCAGGTCTTTTACTTCTTGATAGCATATGTTAGCTATTTTTTGATTTTCTGTTTGAACGATTTTCATGATTGCCTCCTAAAATCTATTTTCTCTATTATGTTTTTACTCAGAAGAGAGTTGATAAAATCAATTATAGGTTTGAATCCATCGAATGTTATTTCAATGCCTTTATCAGGAATATATATTTTATTCCAGTTATTCTTTGATTTAGGGTCAAAGTAATATGAATACTTTCCATTAACAATAGGATTAAAAGTTATAATTAAGCCCTGGGGTTTTGAATTATACACTAAAATTTTCATAATCAAAGGTGAAGCCCTTCTAACTTCAGAAATTCGAAAAGATTTTCCTATGGAGCTATAGAAGAAATTTAGTGGCAAGCCAAAACAAACTCTATTTATTTGTAATGTTTTTTTTGAAGAGTTTTGTAGGAAATTTTTTACTTCACTATAGTCAGGCATATAATAGCTTCTATAGGCATTCAAAAGAAACCCCATATAGTCTAGGAGCTCGATTGGATTGTTGCTGCTTGTATTCTGAGTTTTTGGACTATTTACCAACCTTTTACCTTCCCTATTCTTGTGTATTTCTGGTATCCATTCAATATATTTCTGTTTCTTTACATCTAGTAGCCTATAGATTTCCATATTTTGAAATATATATGGTATTCCTTCTCTTTGACTCCAACAATTCAAATCTTGTATTACCTTCAGTTGTTCTGGATACCACCTTGACAAATCTTTATCAATATGGAAGCTAAGGTTAAAGTCATTAATATTCAAAGTTGTTTGGTATGACTTTGTATTATTGGTACATATAATAGAGCCAAATCCTCTTCTACTTCTGGAACCGAAGTTACCCAAATAGATGGAACACCAAAAAGCACACAAAAATTGTTTTATCTCATTTTCTGATAGTGTAGGATGAAAAGAGAATATCAATTTAAAAGACTGTCCTACATCTATGTATTGTCTTCTTACTTCTGGTTTATCTTTTGGTTTGTGATGAAGAGAAAATCCTAGGTAGTTTATACCTGATCCATGCAAAGGTATACCTTGTTTATTTAGGTGTTTTTGGAATTCCTTTATTTGTAATTTCTGAGAAGATATTTTCATGATCACTCTACCTTTGGATGATCTTTCCTGATTAGCTGTGCCAAATATTCTATCTTCTGTTTCTTTTCTACCTCCTAACAATCTGTACCAATATCTGATCAAGCCGTTAAAAGATTGAGTTCTTAATTCTGCTTTCTGATAAGCATTTCCCATGAACAAAGGAGTTATGATTTGAAGGTCAAATTCTATTGTTTTCATATATTCACCATCCTATTCATTTTCACTTACTCTCCTTGCCCAAGATATAAGATATAGACATTCTAAAGTTGCTTTTCTTAGTTTGGAATAAGTTAATTCAGTGGATAAATTATTATTATTATCATATATTACCAGACCTTTTATTTTTAGCCAATTTAGTATAATATCCCGGATTTGTTTATGATTATTACTTTTCTCTGATAAATAATCTAGAGTAAGAATGAGCCCATTTTTAATTATCAAATGATACACAGATTTTATTTCTTTGATTAATTTTTTGTTTTTATTTATAAACTCTATTATTTCCTGTTCTCTTGTTTTCATAGTAGATACTTCCCTTTCATTGTATTTTAGTTATTCTTATTTTTGCAATACCTTTTCCAAGTGTTTCATCTGCACCAAATTGGAAGAAGCTATTATTAAGTTCCTGTATAATTTGTTCGTAAAGACCATTATTACTATCATTTTTGAAAAAGATAAAACTATAGAATACAGTCTCAGAAGGGATAAACTCTTCTGTAAAGAGTGCTCCTTCTTGGACAGTTCCTGTAGATTGATCAATTCTTATTCTAGTTCTTACCTCTACAGCATAATTTGTTAAATCTCTAAGTATGTCATCTTTCAAAATAACAAATCTAGACATTAAGAAGTTATCACTTGATATAAGTTGATTAGGTGGAAGATATTCTTTTATTAGTTCTACGAGATCTGATATATTTAGTTTATCATTTTGCTGTCTATATAGTTCAAAGACGAATTCTTCTAAACCCACTTTTTTTGAGTTGTTTAGATCGATTACTATTTCTGATTTTTCAGTAGTAATAACAGATTCTTCATTAATTTTTTGTTTAATGAGCAATTCAGAGAGCCGTGCTAGATCAATTTTAGAATTATCGTTTTGCTTATTTATTGTTTTTACTCCTAAATATTCGAGCTCTCGTAGGAGTCTAATTATAATCATGGGGGATGTAGTATAGGCAAAAATTCCCTTTAGACTTCTTACTGGAAAGAGTAACAACTTTGCATCGGTTATTGATATAAGAGAAGCGTATTCCTGACCATCTTGTGGACCAAAAATCTTATCCACATGTTTCCTATGGTTTTCTTTTTCAGATAAGAATGCTCTAAATACACCTTTTAAACCACTAGACCAAAGCGTAGGCAGACCAGTTATTCTCTCTCTTTGTACTATGTTATCTATATAAGATACACTCTGTCCCGCTCCCATATGTATTGGGGTTAAACAGTATATCACTAACATGTATTTATGAGTATACATTTTCTATTACCTCCTTTAACTTTTTATACCTAATGTAACAAAATTAATACAAGATTCCAGTTTGAAAACATTTTTCTCCTTTAGTTGAATGTTTATATTAATATTCTTAAACCAGAATTTTTTTAGATCTGAGTTATTTTGATTAGGAGTTACATAAACTACTGTTCCAGGATTGATAGTTCTAAAACCAAATTTCTTCATTTTCATTTTATCTGAATATATAACGAGATTGGAGTACCCATTATTGATATATGATATTGTTTTTAACCCATCTAAATTGTGGATATCGATTAGTGAATGGTTAAGAAACAATATTTTTATATACTTTGAATTGTTTACATTTGGGAATTGAAAATTGGCAAATGGGTCTTTCACAATATCTATTTTATAGTGTGCATTTTTCATTTCTCCTCCTAGTTTTATCCCATTTTTGTTCTTATTTAAATAATTGAGAATTTCGTTTTCTAGTTTTTCTTCATTTCCTTCTTGATCTTTTTCTTTATATCCTGTTTTACTAAGTAAATCGGTATTTGATTTATTAAATTTTACGTATACCAAGAAACTCCACTCTTCTTTCATTCTAATGAAATTTATTCTATAGAGACCATCTTCATCCACGACTGTATCTTTATTTGGTTCCAATTTGATACCTATTCTGCTTTCATATTCAAATACTTCGTTAAAGCTCTTTATTTCAGATAAATCTGGGTTTCCGGATTTTATCCATTTCCTTAGGCCCTGCTCACTTATGATTCCCTGAAATGGTTCTAATTCTTCTCCTGTTGTATCGAGACACAGGTATTCAACTTCATCGGGAATATTAGTATTTTTATATTTAAAAAACATGAAATCTTCTTCAATCACCGGATCTATTGTAAAAATTTTATCTAGATTTTCTTTTTTTCTCCTTTTATATATATTTGCTGGTTTAGGAAAATATGTCTGATTGTCTTTTTGATTATATAAGAATGGGCCATATATATTTGCAATTATTTGAGGATCACTTAGATTAAATATAGCCGATATTGCTCCAGCAAAGGTATGAGTATATGGAGGAAAATTACTCTTTGCAACATCTCCTAAGTTAAATGGTCTACCAGAACCAAAAAATAGAACATCTATTGGTTTTATGATAAATCTAATCATCTAATCACTCCTTTTTAGAGCACTCTTTTTCACAAAAATCAGCTTTTCCTATTTGTGGAAAAATAAACCTAAGTATTAGCAACATATTGACAAAGTACCTTACTTTTTCATCCATACAAACTTCTGGAATCTCAGATCCAATACATGAATCAACATATGAATAAAATAGAACTTTTATTTTTTCAAAAAGGTCCCTATTGTTAGTTTTTTTGTTAAATAACATTCTCATTTGAGATAAGAAAATATTAATGTCTTCTTTTTGGTTTATACAGAAGCTATTTGTAAATTTTGCTAAGTCATAGATAAAAGAAAAAGGTATATCTTTAAATTTTTTGAATAATTCGTACATTGTTTCGAAGTTTTTCCATTTTATTCCTGATATTATCATTTCGCCGGAACGTTTGATCAATTTAACAGTGAGAGAATCTTTGTTAAATTTGATTTTTGCTATTTTTTCTGTTTGCCTTAGTTCTTCAATTGCTAAATACAGGGGATATTTGTAATGAGCTATAACTATTCCTGCACTCGTGGAAGCAGGAATTATAGCATCATTATTTACCGTTTTATCCCTATTCCTAAGAATATTAACAAATTGTTGATTTAACATATAAGCACAGGTAAACACGCAACTTAAAGGAAGAATAGCTAATACATCATCACCACCTGCATAGATGACCTTTCCATAACATTTATCCTCTACTATTTCCTTTACTTTTTGGATAGCAAATACTGATAGTCTCCTACTAAAAGCTTGATGTATAGATGGGGAATTGGGATGAGATTTGTTCAAAACTTGAGCAACTTCAGGATTTTCCTCAAGTTCCTTGACAACTATAGGATGTAATACTTCTCTTATAGGAGGATTGTTATCTCCTTTTAGCCACGAACCAATATTATCTCCATCCATCATTAGTAATCCGTAATATCTTGGAATATTTATATTTTCTAGTATTTCTTTTATTTCATATTTTAGTTTATTGAGAATTTCCTGACTTTTCTCTATACCATATTCTATTTTTATTTTCTTAGATGTATAGTTTTCTTCCATTAGCCATTGTCCTTCAAGGTTATGTTGTTTTTGAACCCCTAATTCTTTTTTGATTTTAGGAACTGGATCTGTGTACGGATAAAAATCGTTCTTGGGCGTTGATAGTTCTTTGTGCAGTCTCTTAGAAAAATCTTGAATTTTTTCTCTAATTTGTGGGTTTGAATAGATTACGATTTTAGAGGTTGTACTCGAAATTTCGGAAGTTGATGGAAAATTAGGAATATCTGTGCCTGTTAAGTTCAACTCTTTCTGTATAATTTCCCTGAAAAACCTTTTCACTAAACATAAACCACATAGATTCTCTGACTCAACTTCCAATATTCCGCTAAAATCTCCACAAAGAGTACACTTATCTTTATCAGAAATTAACAAATCTGAATTTATTGTATTTCTTATGGTTTTTCTTGCTCCCAATAGCTTCTCTACCATTTCTAGGAGAACGGAATACAAAACCCCTTGTTTTCCTGCTTTGTAAAGTGGGTTTTCTAAAACAGTTTTGGTTACATTATATGTGTTTCTATCTTTGTAGTTGGAATTCAATTTTTCATAATCTTTAAGAGCTGGTTGTATACCTTTTTCATCTGGCCATGGAAGAATTACCGAATATAATTGGAAATATGATATCAAATTTTCGAAAACAAGGTTTTGTATATTCTCTTTAAGATCTTTAGCAGGATAAGCAATTTTTAGAGTATCTACCAAGCTTTTTGAAATTTCTTGTAAAGCTTTGGTCATTTCTTCTTGAACTAGGCGGTGTATATTAAAAGAACTATCATCGATATTTGAGGTATTATTTATAGGAATTATTGATAATAATCTATTTGGTATGTTTGCTATGAGTAGTTTTTCTGGTGTTAAATTCTTTTTCAACTTTGTTTTTACTATTTCTTGTATGTAGGGATTAGATTCACTTTCTAGCTGTTTCAGAATATGGGAATATTTTTTTTGGATATAAAAATCAACTAGAGGCTGT
>JAOABG010000055.1 GCA_026418475.1 bacterium
TAGCCAACTTATCCGGATATTATTAATCCAATAATTTTGGACTAACTTTTTGTAAGCAAAATAGACACTGTAATAATCTTCCCAGGTTCCTGTAGAAGGAGTATATAACGTTTCCAAAACTGCATAAGCAGTGTATAAATAATTTCCAACATTTGTTACTTCCAGCCAATCTCTATCGGAACCCGGACTGGTAGTTGTAATACCTCTAGAAAAACCAGTAGCTGTATCTAAGCAATTATAGACAAAATTAGAATTGTAGTTCTGTTTATTAAAAATCCATAACTGATACATATTATTTGTTGATATCCTGATAGGTTGTGCAGAGTTATATGAAGCCACAAAAGTATCTATATTAAGAGAATTTAAAGATGTTCTATTCGAAGTATTTGAAAAACTCTGCCAATTATTACCATACCCAATAGCATATTGAACAATATTGTTATTGAAATTTATACCTGAAATAACATATCTAATTTCTTTTTCTTTTCTTATTTTTACGAAGAACTGATGAGTTTTTGATATTTTCGATCTTGGATAGTTTGTTTTTAATGATACTGAAACTATTTTGGCTTGACTGTATGGTGCAGGTGCTTTAAATACCACATCTTGTAAACTCAAAGTATTCGGAATAAAAAACCAATTATAACCTCCATCAACAGATTTTTCAAGTCTCTTATTAGAAGCAGTTCTATTTAACCTATATGCGTATATATTATCTTCTACTTGAACATAGAGAGCACTAACAGTAGAATTATTATAAATATTTTTTACCATTTGAGCCTCTTTCAAAGTTTTAGAAAGTTCAAAGAAAACAGTTCTATAAGTCGAAGAATCCCTGAAAACATCAAAATATGGAAAATTGAAAAAATAAATAAATGAAGTCAAAACAAATACAAAAAACACGATTATAATACCAACAGATACAATCAGCTCAATTAAAGTTGCACCAAAACTTTTCATAAATATACCCACAAATACATTACCACTTTTTAATATAAATTCCCTACATTTTTTCATTGGCAATCATATCGAATAACTCCCCAATCTTAGATTTCAAACTTTCTCTTATGAAGTAGAATTGCTCATAAGAAAAAGGATCTGGTAAAAACCAATGTAAAACCTTTTTAGAAGAAATATTAGGAATATTGGGACAACTACTTTCTTCACAAACAAAAATAAATAAATCTATATCTTGAAGAGGGATCTCTTCCAAACCTTTGGAATATTGGTTATCGATAGGAATACCATTTTCCTCTAATATTCTTATGGCCATAGCATTAATATAGCCTGAAGGATTAGTTCCAGCAGAATAAATTTTCAATTCCATATTTTTTTCAATTGCCAACCTTTTAGCTATAGCCTCAGCAATTTGACTCCTTGCAGAGTTACCAACACATATAAAAGCAATAGAATTAACCATAAAAATCACCTCTTATTAAACTCAGTGCAATATATTTCAATAAATTCCTTAAAGCTTATACTTTCATTATCCCAACTTTTATAAATGGATCTTAATTTTTGAGATGTATGTATTAAAAATACCTTGTTATCCAGAATTTCATTTATTTTTTCTGACAAATTAATGTGAGTGATAATCCCAGCCACCTCTGGTAGTATATATTCATTTGATATTATATTAGGCATGGATATAAATCTTTTCCTTGTCAATATATTTTTTTCGGCATACTTAACAACAAAGTAGCCTTTTATTTTTTTTCCAATAATTCCCAAAAAGTCGAGCCAACCAACCACACCCCATATTGGAACACACTCCGGTCTCTGAAGAGGTAAGATAACCAACTGCGGAATCCCAAGATATCCAGCTTCATTTGTCTTAGTACCAGGTATCGTCACAAGAAGCTTGACTTTCGAAAGTAAATCATATTTTTCAGGCTCATTGAATACAAATCTTATACGCCCAAAATGTTTAGAAAATTCATTTCCCATTATCTGTTTACCAAAACTAAAAAGCCTATTTTTCAGATCCTCTGAGTAAATTTCATAAACAAAAGGTGAAACAAAAAACAAAAAATTATACCTCATATCTAGTAAAGGAACGGTTTTCAGATATATCTCAAGGAGTCCCCAAAACTCAACTTCCCTACTACCTAACATAAATCCCACTAAATTAGAATCAACATTGTAACCAACAGGATTTAGCTTTTCGAAGACCAGATCTTTTATCTTAATAATCTTTTTTTCATCTATCTGACGACTCACCAATTTTCTATAGTAATAATCATTTGGAACAAGATAACCTGAAAAGTATCTATCAAGCCTCTTTGTTGCCCATCCATATGAAATAAGTCTCCTACTCTTAAACCTGGTAGAATACCATATTTCACCACCCATATGAAAAAAAATTTCATACTTCAAGGGATTGAAAAAAATTTTTTTCAATGTCTGGTCAGGTGTGAATATCCTTTCAAAACTACCATACCTAAATGCGACATCGTACTCTTTCTTAGTAGCAAACATACATGGAGTTAAATACAGGTCAACATTAAATCCGAGATTTTTAAGTATAACAGAAGCTGGAATAGCCCAACCTGCAATCTCACCTGGGCTGTTAGAAACTATTCCAACATTCATTATAGACTAACCGGCTTATCGTAGAATATTTTTTTAACCCTTTTGTTAAGAGCTAACAATTTAATCCNTGCTTTTGGAAGCTTAGCAGCAAAAGCGCTTATTATTGGTAAATCAAATAAATATTCTCCACCAACAGATTTAACAAGCTTTTTATCCTCATCCTCTTTACAACCATCGTAGGTTTGAACTATTACTCTTATCATTGGCTCATCACTCTTTTCCATTTCATTAACCAAGTCTTGATCTATTTTATCCATTATATCTCCTTGCCGGAGTATTTATATAGCACCCTTTATTTTCCGGCAGGTGCAATTATTTTTTCAACCTCCTCTAAAGGCATAGGTTTGAAAAATAAGAATCCCTGTGCAAAGCCGCAACCATATTCTTTTAATATTTTTAACTGTTGGATAGTCTCAACACCTTCAGCAACAACCCCAAAACCCAAAATCTCCGCTATATCTATTATAGTTTTAACTATTTTCCTAACCTTTTCACTTTCTTCAATCTTTGTTATAAAAAACCTATCTATCTTTATAATATTAGCAGGAATATTTATAAGAGAAGAAAAAGAAGAATAACCACTGCCAAAATCATCAATACAGATTTTAATACCCTTATCCTTTAAAGTTTCCACCCTTTTTAGGAAGTTTTCAACGTTTTTTATTATAAGACTCTCTGTTATCTCCAGGTTTAATCTATTAATATCAAAATCATTCTCCTCTGCTATTTTCAGCAGATTATCAAAATAAAGAGAATGCTCAAACTCCTTAGAAGAAACATTAACAAACAGCTGCTTATCATACTTTGACATTTGCTTGGTTGCAATTTTTAGAACTATTCTACCTATGGGGATAATCAAATTTGTTTCCTCAGCCAAAGGTACAAACTCGAGAGGGGGAATAAGCCTCCCGTTATCAAAGCACCTTATTAAAGCCTCTAAACCAATAACTAAATCTTTACTTATTATCTCATTTCTAATTTCCTGTTCATCAACCAAATTCATAATACCTCTTATATCTATAATGGGTTGGTAATAAACAGTAAAACTCTCTTTATCTATTGCTTCATTTATTTTATCTATCATTTCAATTCTATGTTTCAGTTTAATTGAAAATTCTTTAGAATAGAATTCAAAATTATCTTTTCCTCTCTCTTTTGCTTTATACATCGCTATATCAGCAAACCCAATTAGTTCATCTGGATTATGTGAATCATCAGGATAAATAGAAATTCCTATGCTCATGGTTATATTTAAACCAATTTTATGACAATACTCTTTAGAATTTTCTATTATTCTTTTACAAACTATCTGAACGTCTTCAATTTTTGCAACATCATCAAGGATAATAATAAATTCATCGCCTCCAATTCTCCCAACAACATCACCTGGCCTGAGGGAATATCTAATGGCTTGGGAAACAGTTTTCAGTAAATTATCACCCACTTCATGTCCATAAGTATCATTAATATCCTTGAAGTTATCTATATCAGCAAACAAAATTGCCAATTTTCTTTGGTGTCTAGCAGAATGAATAACCAGCTGCTTAAGTTGTTCAATAATATACCTTCTATTAGGTAGATCAGTTAAAGGATCATGCAAAGATAAATATTCATATTTCTCCTTCAATTCAATAAATTCAGTTATATCATTTATAACAATAAGAACACTAATAGTATTAACTTTTATAAATGTTAACTGAAGATTTTTCCTGACCAACATACCATCACTTGGAATATCCAAATTCAACAGAGAAGTTCTATATCCACCAGCCATTTTAACATAATCAACATTATATTTAATAAAATTGAGCTTATCAGAAGGTAAAGTATCATAAAAAGAAACACCCTCTTTTACACCCATCATTTTACATATACTATCAGTATATATGCTTGACTTATATTTTATAATCTTTAAGCTATCAGGATTGACCAAAATTATACCTTGAGGTATAGAATTGAGTAAAGAATTAAGAAATTCCTCTTTCTTATTTAATTCCTCTACTAACCCCATCTCCCTACTTATATCAAAGCAGATTATAAAAATACTATTATCCACATAATACCATATACACTTGATTTTCTTTTTTATTCCATCCAAACTCGAATAATTTATCACTTTATAGCAAGGATCTGTATTATTACAAATATTTTGTAATATAAAACACTTCTTTAGTTTACGTAATCTACAAGCTTTAAATTCATCACCTCCAGTAAAAACGATATTTCTCAATATCCATTCTTTATCTTTTATTATATCAACCCTTTTTATTCCAAAAATCCTGCGTGTATCCCCTATAATTCTCCTCAGTTCATAATTGTCTCTATCAATTTCAAATAGAACCATCTCTATATTTTTAAATAACAGATTATACAATTTTATTTGCTTTTTTAAAAATTCTAATTGTTTTATAATCTTAGTCTGCATCCTAAAATCCTCTATCTAAGAAATCTATTTTTCATTACATATTGCAATATTCCTCCGTTTTTATAGTATTCAACTTCAACTTTTGAGTCAAGTCTTAAAATAACATCAAACTCTTTCAATAATTCTTTCTTATCATTGATTACTTGAACTTTCAATTTTTTCTTAGGATAAAGTTGATCAAGGCCCATTATATTGAAATATAAATTAGCGACATCAGGATTAATTAAATCCAGATAATCCTGGTGTTCTACAAACTGCAGTGGTAAAACTCCCATTCCAACAAGATTACTTCTATGTATTCTTTCAAAATTTTCAGCAATGATAGCCCTTATTCCAAGTAATCTGGTTCCCTTAGCGGCCCAGTCTCTTGATGATCCTGAACCGTATTCCTTACCAGCAATCACTATCAGAGGTATTCCCTCATTTTTGTACTCCATAGCCGCTTCATAAACAGTTTTAATTTCACTATCTTTTAATGTATACCCTCCTTCCACATTAACCAAGTAGTTTCTTAATCTTACATTTGCAAAAGTCCCCCTTACCATAACCTCATGATTTCCTCTTCTCGAACCGTAAGAGTTGAAATCCTTTGGCTCAACACCATTTGAAATAAGATATTTCCCTGCGGGAGAGTCCACCTTTATACTTCCTGCAGGAGAAATATGATCAGTAGTAACACTATCACCTAACACTAACAAAGCTTTTGCATTGATTATATCACACGGCTCAAAGCTAAGAAATTCATCATCAAAAAAAGGAGCCATCTTTATATAAGTAGAATCCTCATCAAAAGGATATAGACAACTTGAATATGAAGGCAAACTTTTCCAATTATCATCACCCTCAATTATATTTCTGTATACCTCTTCAAAGAAATCAGATTTGACAACTTTTTTTATTAGATCATTTATCTCCTCACTAGAAGGTAAAATATCCCTCAAATAAACAGGATTATTAAGAGAATCATAACCTATGGGATCATTAAAAATATCTATATTCACAGTTCCAGCAATAGCAAAAGCAATAACAAGAATAGGAGAAGCCAAGAAATTCATTTTAACAAGTGGATGAACTCTAGCCTCAAAGTTTCTATTACCTGACAATACAGAAGCAACCACCAAACCATTCTCTGTTATAGCTTTTGAAACTTCAGGATTCAAACTCCCAGAGTTACCTATACAAGTAGTACAACCATAACCAGAAACAAAAAATTTCAAGGCTTCCAAATAAGGTATGAGCCCTGCAATTTCCAAATATTTCGTGACAACCTTAGAACCAGGCGCAAGAGAAGTCTTCACATATCTTTTAACAGATAGTCCTTTCTGAACAGCTTTCTTAGCCAGTAATCCTGCACCAAGCATAACAAAAGGATTAGAAGTGTTAGTGCAACTGGTTATAGCTGCTATAACAACGTCACCATCCTTGAGTTCAAATTCCTCATCAACCATCTTGACCTTAACTTTAGTTAAAACTCCAGAACCCCCAGAAATTCTATACTGATTCTTTATAGCATCTATGAAGACATTTTTAAGATTTGACAAATTCACCCTATCCTGTGGCCTCTTAGGACCAGCAACCGAACACTCAACCTTAGACAAATCAACTTCTATAACATCTGTATAAACTATTTTCTCCTCACCATCTCTCCATAAAAGATTCTCCTTGGTATACTTTTCTATCAAATCTACTAACTCTCTAGGCCTGTTAGTAAGTACCAGATATTCAATAGTTTTTTGATCAACCGGAAAATAAGTTATTGTAGAACCAAATTCAGGAGACATGTTTGAAATAGTAGCCCTATCAGGAACACTCAAATTATTTAACCCTTCACCAAAAACTTCAACAAATTTACCAACTACTCCATACTTTCTTAGCAATTCAGTAATATATAGAACCAAATCAGTTGCAGTAACCCCTTCATTTAAACTACCAACCAATTTTAGTCCTATAACCTCTGGAACAGTGAAGTAAAGAGGTTGGCCAAGAGCAACAGCCTCAGCCTCAATTCCACCAACCCCCCACCCAACAACACCTATACCGTTAACCATTGGAGTATGAGAATCAGTACCAATTATAGTATCAGGAAAAACCAAACCATCAGCAACCCAAACAACCTTAGACAAATATTCCAAATTTATTTGGTGGCATATTCCGGTAGAAGGAGGAACCAGAAGAAGATTCCTAAAGCTTTCCTGAGCCCACTTCAAAAATTTATACCTTTCCCTATTTTGCTCGTACTCCAACTCAACATTCCTATAAAGAGAAAGATAATTACCATAACTCTCAACAATAACTGAATGATCAATAACAAGATCAATAGGAATTAGAGGATTAACTATGGAGGGATCCTTGGATTTTTTGGAAACAGCAGTTCTCAAAGAAGCGAGATCAACTATTAATGGGACACCTGTGAAATCCTGTGCCAAAATCCTGTTGGGATTGTAAGGGATCTCCCTATCAGGAACATTCTTAGCATCATAGTTAAGAAGAACATCAACATGGTCATCAATAACCCTAAAATTATCATAGTTTCTTATGACATTTTCCAAAAGTATCCTAATAGAAAATGGCATACTTTCTATTTTAAGAACCTTCTTCAAATCAATATACTTTAATCCATCCATAGAAGACATAAAATCTCTCATAATAATTACCTCCCTCTATTTATTCTTTATCTCAATACTCCCCAATTTATCCTTTAGTTCTTGAATTATTTCCTTAATTTTTTGTTTAAATTTATCAAACTCAGGGTAATATATTATATCTTTTTCACCTCGTGCAATATCCAGCTCATTTACCATTGGTTTACCAAAAATCCTATGTGATAAGAAGTTACCAAATGTGTATATCAGTATCGCTTTAAGCAAGTTTTTTCTGAAACGTCTTGAAGAAGAATAAACTATAGAAGGTAAAAAAACTATCCTCCCGTGTTTTGATAACTTAACTCCTAAATCCAAATCCTCACCAGTTTTAAGGGAAGTATTAAATCCTCCAACTTTGTCGAAATACTTTTTAAGAACTGCAAAATTAGAGCCGTGCAATACAGGAGATAGCCAAAAAAAGTTACCCAGCCCCAAAAACACAGGTATGAGTTTATTAATCATTTGCAACTCATAAGTATCATCATCATAGAATTTTATTAACCCTGTTGCAGCAACTATTGGCTTATTAACCGCCTTAATAATTCTTTTCTTTATTTTTCGAGGGAAATTTTGAATAAAATGATAATAAAGATAATCATAATTATACTTGAAAATATTATATATAGTCCTTATCCATAATGGAGAAACAATACAATCAGCATCAGTTGTAGCAACTATCCATCCTCTTGCTCTCTTAAAACCCGCCTGTCTCGCAAAAGATACACCCTTTACTTTCTCCTCGATTAAAAATATCTCTATATTCGATAAAGTATTATCAACCTTTTTTTTATTATGAAAATATTCAATGAATTCATTCACTTTCCTCTTGGTATTATCCTGGCTATTATTATCAACAACTATTATTTCATAATTTATCTTAGACGCAAGATATTGATTTATCAACGATTTTAAAGAATTGAGAACATAAGATTCTTCATTATAAGCAGGAATTATAATAGATATATCTATCATTATCTATATTTTATAGGAGCACTCCAGAAACTGGGTGGTTATCTTTTTTATACTATCTATATTAAAAGATGTAGAAATTTGTCCCAATACTATGCCTTTGGCACCAATAGAGTATAATATAGATACATCAGATGGAAGAATCCTTTTTTGAGTAGGTATAAAAACAGGTATATCAGTATTTCCTATTAATCTTCTGTAATCTGTTATGTCCTTCAAAGTCAGAGGTAAACCATAAAAATTCTTATCAACCACAGAAGCTTCTATCCCAAAAAATTTATATCTATTTAACTCTTCCAATTCTTCCCTCGAAAGTACCCTATCAACCGCAACCATTTTATTTAATGATGAACTTAAATAATGAGGAGTATAAGAATAATAAAATAAATCTATGAAATCAAAAAAAGCTTCTAACTGACTGTATTCTATTTCCTCAAAAGAATCTCTATCTGTTAATATATTTCCAGGAACTATACCCCAAATAACCTTAGGATAGTCAATAACTAGCCTTAAGATATTATCCTTTTCTTTTTCATAAGATCCAATTTTTTTGTTACTAACTGGATGGGTTATATTCAAATGCAGCTTGATCATCTCAACTCCTGAATCAACAAAAGCACTAACCACTTCATAGTCGTTTGTCGCTGGAGAAGCAATAATAAGAAATTTTTTTTTCTTCATAAAATATGATATTCTATTTTTTTTATTATCAGTCAATAAAGAGTATTCTTTCCCTTCACCAATACGTATATCTATTTTTAGATCTAAATTTCGTTCTTCAGTAAGATCCTGTTGCTCAGTTTTTTTAGTTTTTCTATATTGCAGCAATTCCATTATGTCTTTCTGTGTAATAAACTCGGTAGAATTAAAAACTTTTCTACCTATTTCTTCAATTATTCTACTACATATTTTAAATACATCATAAGGGTAACCTAAAACCAACTTATAAGGACCAATAATATTCTTAATCTCACTATACAATACTTTCTCCAAAGGAAAAGATATTACCAAGTAGTTAATATCATTAACTTTCAAAATAAACGCATAATTTTTTTCAATAATTTTCTTTATTTTTTGATTTATGTCTACCAATTCTTCAAT
>JAOABG010000056.1 GCA_026418475.1 bacterium
CTGTGGCACTTTCCATCTAAGTCTGGGATTTCCCCAGCACCCTCTATTTTTAGAGCCGGGACTTTCCTCAGTACAACATCTGCTGTCATACTGCGGCTAACTTTCCTACCCCACCTATCACAACACTGTCAACAATATACGAATTACTCAAATAAGTATTCGGCCAAATAATAGAATCCTTTATAAAACCAGATACATTGCTACCTCTTCCTATAACAACAATCCCATCCAAAATAGTACCCTCACCAATTTCAACACCCTCATCTAATACAACCAAAGCATTACCGCTTTTGACAATTTTAGATTCTATAAATGGGTGTTTTAAAATAGCTAATTCCCTATTTGCCCTGAAATAATTATCCATGTTACCAATATCTATCCAATAAGCACTACCCAAAAACTTAGGATACTTACTCACATCAAATCCCAGAAACTTTACACCATCCACTAATAAGTTATTAAAAACTTGTGTCCCAAAATCATAATACTCTGAAGACAAAATATAATCAAATATTCTATAACTGAAGACATAAACACCCGTATTAGCCAAATATGAAATTGGATTACTTTTGGGTTTCTCCTGAAAAGCCAATATATTATTATTCTCATCTATTGAAGCAACTCCATACTCAGAAGGATCATTAACCTTAAACAAACCTATAGTCGCTACAGCACAATCTCTAACATGTCTATCTATAATAACATCCAAATCAAAATCAAAAATATCATCACAACCAATAACAATAAAATCATCATTACCAAAGAAATCCCTCATTTTTTTAACTGGCCCAGCAGTACCTGACAAATTTTCTTCCTTCAACACAAATAAATTAGCATTATTAAACTTTTTCTTAAAAACAGTTTCTGCATATTCACTAACCATATCAGCTTTATAACTGACATTTATAGCAAACTCCCTAATACCATAATGATATAAAAATTTTATAATATATTCTATTGAGGGCAAATTATTAATATAGACTAATGGCTTAGGAAGGTTGTAGGTAAGGGGACGTAATCTGGTCCCCTCACCGCCAGCCAAAATCATCGCTTTTCTTATCATAAATTACGCACCCAAAGCTCTGGTCCACCTAGCAACAAAATCATTCTGGTCGGCAATTTTCTTAAAGTACATATCTTTCCAAATTGCAGCTATCTTCTGATTGGTATCAAAATACATTTTCCATAAATTCGCAACATGGTTTTTTTCATTCATCATTTCAGTCCATATAATTTGTTCTACTTCTCTTCTCATAGCCTGATCCATTGCCCACTTATTATAAAAATCCACTTGCATTTGCTTCTTAATATCACTCATTTGCTGTTCTAATTGCTGAATTTGTTGGTTTATCTGAGCATTGATATTATTTATTTCTTGAGAAGCCAAATCTATCTGACCTTTCAGAGTGTTAATTAAGTTTCTCTTCTCTGCTACTTTTTGAGCTATCTGCTCTGCCTCTTCAGGAGTAGAAGGTTGCTGATTCAACAAATCCTCAATTTCTCTTTGTAATTTCTGTACTTGTGCATTGAGAGCTTCTATCTGTTTTTGATAATTAATATTCATAGAACTTTGATAAGACTCCAATTGTTTTTTCAAAGCATTCAACTGATCCAATGACATTTGATAGTTATTCTTTAACTTTTCTTGCATTTGCTGTATATTTCTTTCTTCCTCTTCCTTCTGTTTAGATACTTCCTGTTTTCTTTGATTCAAAACATTTATCTGATTCATTAACGATTGTTTTTGCATGTTCAAATTTTCCAATCTTATCTGATCTGAAAGTTTCAAATATTCCTGTAGTTTAGGATCATTTGCAGTAGCCACAGATGGATTGTTAATCAATTTCTGTATTTCCTGATCTACATTTTTCAGTTCATTTTCTCTTTGAATTATCATTTGATCAATTTGTTTTATTATTTCTTCTTTAGAAGCTTGTGACTGAAAAACATCGGTTATACTTTGAGTTGAACCAGAAGACTGACTAGAAGATTGGCTATCAACAACTTTATCACTAGAACTAACAGAAGTTTTAGAACCAGAATCTACAAAACTGTCCCTTAGCTGCTGATTGCTAACATTACTTACAGGTTGATTATTCATAGGATTAACCATTTACACTTTACCCCCCTTTTTATTTATTCTAATAATCTTTATAAAACCTTTTTCCAATCTGTCAAAACCAATTTTGTAAAAAAAATGTTAATTTTTTATTAATTTTCAATTAGAGTTTTAGAATTTAGTGATGCATTTAATCTGCTCTAGAATATTCTGGGCAACAAAATCTATAGATTCAACAGAATTCTTAGTAGAAGTAGGTAAACATAAACCATAGTTATATATCTCTAAAGAATTTTTATAAAAATCCGCCTTTTCAATATCTCCTAAATAAATGTCAACATACTTTTTATAAAAATTCATTAGAGGTAAAGGATAAAAAACTCTGCGAGTTGGAATACCCAAGTCACTCAGCTTTTTTTGAAATTCCTCTATTTCAATCCCTTTGAATAAACAACTTATTAACCAATAATTTGAAATACACCCATCCAAAACATGTTGAAAATCAACATAGTTAGACAAATAATCACTATAAATAATGTAAAACTGTCTCTTCAAATTCAAAAAATATTCAAGTTTTTCAAATTGTGCTAACACAATAGCTGCTTCTATGTTTGTCATTCTATAATTAAAACCCATATCTTCATGATAGTATCCCTTACTCTCATTCCTCGCTTGTAAAGTTAAAAACCTTATATAATCCGTATCTTCCTTAACTTTTGAAAAAACTGCACCGCCAGAAGAAGCAGTAATGACCTTATTGGCATTAAAACTAAAAACCCCAAAATTACCCATAGTACCACATCTTTGACCTTTGTAGAAACTGCCCAAAGCTTCGGCAGCATCCTCTATAACAACCAAATCATACTCTTCAGCAATTCTAATAATTCCTTCCATATCGACGGGATTTCCATATAAATGAACGGGAAGAATAAATTTTACATCAACACCACCTTTTTTCGCTCTTTCTATTAAATCAGGTATTCTATTAATATCAATATTCCAAGTATTATAGTCTACATCAGCAAACACAGGAATAAGATTATTGTATAGTACAGCATGAGAAGTAGCAGCAAAAGTCAAAGCCGGAACTATAACACCAACATTCGTTGGAATATCAATCCCTCTCTTTTTCAGAGAGTAAAGAATAGACAAATGTAAACCTGCAGTACCACTATAAGTAGCACTAACATAACCACCTAAATACTCACCAAACTTTTCTTCAAACACTTTTATCAATGGCCCACGAGTAGAAATAAAACCACTTTCCAATACATCTAAAACATACTTCTTTTCCAGTTCACCAATATTTGCATTATCCAAGTATATTTTAATGTTTGTGTTCAACATAATTAAATGAATTACTATATACCAAATCTAAATTATGTTTTAAATCATCTATTCTACATGCAATAAACATTTCCCTGTTTAAACAAAATACCCTATCTGTAAAATTGCTTACCATATTTAAGTCGTGGCTAACTATAATTATTGTTTTTTTAGTCTTAAAAGACATTATTATTTCATAAAAATTTTTCTTACTGCTTTCATCTATAAAATTTGTTGGCTCATCCAGAATCAAAATCTTAGGATCATTCACAATAGCACGAGCAAAAAGGATCCTCTGGAATTGCCCCCCAGAAAGCTCAGAAATAATCTTACTCCTGAAATCATATGCATTAACTATCCTCAAAACATTACTGACCCTCTCATCAATATCCACTGGATAGAAAGAAAAAATACCAGGATAAACCGCCAACTTAACAAACTCATATGCTGTCATCGGAATATTCCTATGAACAGAAGAAAATTGAGGTAAATACCCAATATTTTTCCTACCTGAAACAGGTTCTACACCATAAACCCAAATATTTCCCAAAGAAGGCTTAATAAAACCCAAAATCAATTTCAGTAAAGTTGTCTTGCCACCACCATTAGGACCAACTATTGTTACCACTTCACCCTCATAAATCGAAAATGATACATCCCTCAAAATTTGTTCAACTCCATCATAACTAAAATAAACTCTGTTAAATACTAATACTTCATTCATTTCAAATTCATCAATTTTACAAACTCATCATATAAATTAACAGAATTACTATTGAATACGATAAATTCAACATTTTTTGAACTATTCTTTATATAATTAACAACTTTCTCATCATAGTGAACTGGTAAAAATATATATACTTTACGATTACCATATGACTTTAACTTTTTAATCATATCTTTTAAATGCTTTGGAGATATGTCTTCTTCATGTTCAAAAAGAGAATTTATCTTTATTCCATAATCTCTACTTATATAACCAAATTCATTATGATAAGAAAAAATTGGTAAATCCTTTTTAGCAAACAAAATGGTAAATCTCTTATCAATCTCATCATATTTTTTATAAATGTTTCTATAGTTTTGGTAAAGCTCTTTTTTATCCATCTTAGAATACAGATAATTATAAATTACCTGAAGAATTTTTTTTGAATTTTTAACAGAAATCCACACATGTGGATCACCATCATAAACTTCTAAATAATCAGTCAAAACTATTTTTTCTTTATTTTTTACCATTTTCATGACCTCTTTTTCAAGCTCCAATGTTCCAACAAATACCAGAAATTTTGAATCCTTTATTTTTTTAATATCACCAGGTCTTATATCGAAATGATGATGATCAAAACTAGAACTCAACAAAACATTATATTCCCACTCGTTTTTACCATTTCCTACCAAATCTTTGTAAAATCCCATAAGTGGATTAATGCTAAAAGTCACTAAATTTTCTGAAGATGAAAAGAATAACAACAAAAATATAAAAACTAAAATTTTAAAACTTCCTTTCCTAAAAAATACTATCATAGAGTTAACTCATAAAATAAAGTAATTTACTAATAATAAAGGATACAATTATAGCAGTGGAAACCGAAAGTATAATAGATATAACTGTATACCTCCATCCTATTTCCTTAACCTGAGTGGCAATAGTAGATATACAAGGAGTATACAACATAATAAAAACAGAAAAAATAAATATTTGAAGATTTGTCATTACCATTTTTATATTATCCGTGTTTAAAGCAGAATACAACATAACCAAGGCATACTCCTTCGCTAAAACTCCAAAAATTAGGGGGATACCCGTTTCCTGAGGTAAACCCAACAACCCTACTGTCAAAAATGAAAAAACATTATTAATGCTCCTATCTAACTGGAAGTAAGAAAGATAACTCAAAATAATAGTCCCCAATATCAAAACAGGCCATGCTGTGAAAACAAAAGTTTTAAACCTTAACCAAATCTTAGAAAATATAGACTTGAATGATGGAACTCTATAAGGTGGTATATGAACCATAAAATACAAAGGATTCATCTTAGAAAACTTATTAATCAATAATAAAACAGTAACAATAATAAGAAAACTCAATAAGTATAAAGATAACCCCCACCATACACCCAGAGTCCCAGTTACCAAAGCCATTACAACAACTGTTCTCGCAGAACAAGGGACAAAAGGTATAACCATACCTGCAAAAATCCTTTCACTATACTTAGTTAATCCCCTTAAACTCATTATGGCACTCACATTACATCCCAATCCCAAAACAAAACTCAAAACACTCCTCCCCGATATACCCAAAGGCTTTAAGAAACCATCCATTAGATACATCATCCTTGGAATATAACCACTATCCTCCAATAAACTAATAAAAAACAAAAAGGGAATCAGATAAGGTATAACTATACCAATACCTCCAAGTAAACCCTCTTTAAAACCAATAATTAGTGGATTTAAAATACCATAATCTTTAAATAAATCATCCACCTTTGCAGAAAGAGGATCAACAACAGAATCTATCCTATCAGCAATGATATTACCCAAAAAGTAAGCAATATAAAAAGTAAAAAACAACACCAAAATCAATATTAAATACCCCCAAAAACGATTCAAAACAAATCTATCTATCAAATCCTCAAAAGTCGGAGAAGGATTTTGAATACTGAAAACAAATGAAGAAATAGACATTATTATATTACTCTTCAATTTCAATATTTCATCCCTAACATTGGCTAAAGATTTCATATTTGGAGCATATTTTTCTATATTCATCAAACAAGCTGGTACCAATTTACAGTTTTCAAAATGACAATTAGTACTATCAAAAATATCTTTGACCATACTCTTCCATAATCTTTTATAAGAGTTTATCACATCCTGTAATTCATCTTTACTAAAAGAAGCACGATAAAATAAGCTACTATTTTCAGTATTGAAAGAATAATTACTAACAGCAAAATATTCATCTTTTATAAGAGAAGTATTTTCTATAACCTCTATTAACTTTAAAACACATTTTAGGGTGTTCTCCCCTTTTATTGAAACCGTTGGAATGACAGGAACACTAATAAAATTTTGTAGCAACTGAATATCAACATTAACACCTCTTATTCTTGCTTCATCAAACATATTAAGAGCAACAACCATAGGAATATCCAAAGTCAAAAGATCCAGAGTCAAAAGCAAAGCATGTGGTAAAGAACTTGTCTCAATAACCTGAATTATCCCATCAATCTTGAACTCATCCCTTACGTTCGTCAATATCTCAAAACTAACTTTTTCTGCCAAATCAGAATAATTTAGAGAGTATATTCCTGGTAAATCAATCAACTCTATTTCATAATTTTTTATAAATATGGTCGTCAAGTGGTACTCAACGGTAGTGCCATAATAATTGGCAGTGTTCACCTTATAATTTGAAAGAGAATTGAAAAATGTACTCTTACCACTGTTTGGCTGACCAACAAGAGCAATTCTTAATCTCTTAGTCCTCCTTAAATTTTTCTTCAGCTCAGTTACAGTCTTTTGAATACTCCCCAATTCACATTCTTGACAACCCTTTGGAACCTCAGTATTTTTGTCCACATTAACCTTTTTTATCATCGGAAACTTCCTCCAAAATCATATCTTGCAAAAATTCCACAGAAATAGCTATTTTTCTATTGAAACCAATAACTTCTAAATAAAAATTCTTGTTATCTGAAGACTTATCAATAACCCTGAGAAGAACATCCTCTATCAACCCATAGTTCATATAAGACGGTTTATCCCTTACTATTTCTTTTATCTTATAAATTTTATCTTTTTCTATTGATTCCACCAATTGATATGGGCTGTGCAGGATTCGAACCTGCGACCTCTGGATTAAGAGTCCAATGCTCTACCAACTGAGCTAACAGCCCATTAATCATCCTATGTCTTTTGTGCCCTTACTTTTAAAGTTTTATAAAAAATAGGTAAAAGTGAAACTACAATTATAAACAATATAATTACATGAACATATTTTTCTATATTTGGGATAGATATACCAAGAAAATAACCTAATAATGTGAGACTAAAAACCCAAATAAAAGCACTAACAACATTATAAATACTATAAGTAATAAAATTCATTTTTACCATACCCGCAAGAAACGGTACAAAACCTCTGAAAAAAGGAATAAACCTAGCATAAATAATAGCAAATGAACCATATTTCGAATAGAATTCCTGAGTCTTCTTAATATGATCGGAGTATTTATTCAATAAATTTACCAAAACTTTATCAGCCAAAAAATAGCCAGCAAAATAAGCAAAATAATTGCCCAAAATAGCAGCAACAGTACAACCCACCAAAGTAATATTCAAATCAATAATCTTAGCAGCAGCTATTATACCCAAAGCAAAAAGCAAAGAATCACCAGGTAAAAAAAAACCTAAAAATATACCAGTTTCAATAAATATTATCAAAAAAACTAACGGTAAACCACCTATCTTTATATAAAGATTAACCAATTCCAAAACCGTGGTCTCCATATTTATATTCTTCTTCAGCCATAAATAATAACCCTTTTAATACAGCCATATAATTAAAAAATTAAAAAAAAATATAAAAAACAAAGGTGAAAAGAATAAAAAGATAGTATTAAATATATAAAACTCAAATAAATTAATCAAACTTTTGATGAAGCTAAAAGTATTGAAAGCAAACCTATTTGACAAAAAAAAAGATAATTTTAGTTTATCAATAGAACTAAATGAATTTCAAAGAGAGGCAGTAGAAGGAAACACTGGACCACAGTTGATACTTGCCGGCCCAGGAACAGGAAAAACAACAGTCATAACTCATAAAACAATATTCCTCATAAAACAAAAAAATATAAACCCACAAAATCTATTGATACTGACCTTCACAAATAAAGCTGCAGAAGAAATGCAAAAAAGAATTAAAAATTATATAGACACAACCATCCCATATATCGGAACTTTCCATTCAGTAATTATAAAAATACTCAAAGAAATCATACCCATACAAACCACCCAATACAAACTCGAAAGTAAAATAAACATCATAGACGAAGAAGACAAAATAGAAATAATAAAAAACATAATAAACAGTTCCAAAAATTTTAGAAATAAAGAAAAAATAAGCCCATTCATACTATCCAACCTAATCTCAGCAACAAAAAATAAAAAGAAAATCAACATAACTCCCCAAACATCAGAACTTATAATTGAATACAACTACTTTCTAAAAAAAATCAACAGTCTGGATTTTGATGATATAATCCTTTCTATCAACAATATCTTTACAGAAAAAAAACACATAAAAGAAAAAATTGCTTCCAAATTTGAGTATATCATCGTTGATGAATATCAAGACATAAACATAACACAATTTGAATTCCTATTACATCTGACGGAAAAAAATAAAAACATATTTGTGGTGGGAGATGACGACCAAAGTATATATGGATTCAGAAACTCAGATGTCAGAATTATGCTTGATTTCCCCAAATATTATGAAAATACTAAAATAATTAATCTTCAATACAATTATCGATCTGGAGCAAAAATTGTTGATGTTTATTCAAAACTTATATCATACAACGTAAATAGATTCTCTAAAATACTTAAACCTATACAAAAAACACCAGGAACAGTAGAAATCAAAATATTCAAAGATGAAGAAGATGAATACGAATACATATCCCAAAATATACTACCCCAAAAAGATAAATCTATAGCGATACTCTGTAGAACTAATGAAATATGCAAAGAATTTGAGAAAAACCTCCTTAAAAAAGGAATAAATGCCAAATTCATAAGTGGATACGACTTCTTCGAAAGAAAAGAAATAAAAAATGTAATATCATTCCTTAAAGTTATAAACAATCCCAAAGATGATATAAACCTGATAAGAATATTAAAAAACTGCTTCAAAATAAAAAATTCACAAATGAAAAAAATAACACAACAAATGGAAGAAAAAAATGTAATAGACGTCCTTGAAAAAGAAAATTATGAAATATATGAAGAAATACAAAAACTCACAGAAAAATCAAACGAACCAGTCTATAACATTATCCAGGAA
>JAOABG010000057.1 GCA_026418475.1 bacterium
CTTAATATATGATACAGAAAGAAGAGAGTACATACCCATAGATCAAGACGGAACAAATATAATACTAAATATAAAACCAAATATAGACATTGATAATCTATATTACAAATATTTTTCACACAGATTTAGCTATCTAAATTTTAAAAGCTTTTTACAATTAATACAATCGATAGAAATAATAGATAACAACTATTCTCCCAATGTGGAAATATTAAGTAATGAAAATCTTGAATTTTACTTAAATAACAGGTTCATTTCTTCCCCATTAAAATTCCATATAGCACTAACTTACGAATGTTCACTAAGATGCAAACATTGTTTCTCAAAGTCAGGGAAAAAAAGTAATGAAGAACTAAACCAAGAATTATCAACTCAAAAAATAATAGATTTTTTGGATGAACTCAAAAATAATGGTATATTCTATGTATCATTTGGAGGAGGAGAACCATTCCTAAAAAGAGAATTCATAGAAATCCTCAAAAAAGCAGATCAAAACAAAATGAATATCTCCATATCAACCTCACTGATATTTCCAGATATAGAAAAATTTTTACAAGAAAACATAAATATTCAAGAATTCAAAATATCTATAGAAGCTGTAAACGCAAAAGAATATAATAACATAAGAGGTAAAAACATATTTGAAACACTCAAAAAGAATTTGTTATTAATCAACGAATATAAAAAGTATAACAAATGTTACGTAAGGTTTTCTTTTGTCTTAAATAAATACAACTATACATATTTACCTAATTTTTTAAGCTTTGCCGAGCAGTTCAATGCAAATGGTATAATATTTTATCCCATATACAATGTAGGTAGAGCAGAACAATATCCTGAATTGCTACTTTCAAATCAAGAAATAGAAAAAATAGTTAGAATAATTGATAACATGAAAGGAAGAACCAAAATAGATGTAGAATTTTTCGGAATACCCATGAAATTCGGAAAAAACGGGTTATACGAAAATTTCGGATGTGGATGTGCTAAAACCACTGCCTACCTGTCAGCACTGGGAGACATATTACCATCAGGAATGTTTTTAAAGTACAAAGATAAATTCTCCTTAGGAAACATCAAAGAAAAACCACTGAAAGAAATATGGGAAGAAAATACAAAAAAGGAAATAAATAAAATAGACCAAGACAATAAATGCCAGAACTGCACATACATAACTGAATGCAGAGGAGGATGCACATTCAGATCATTTGATAAATACCAAAAACTCGGATACAAAGATCCAACCTGTACCATACAACAATGAAAGAAACAATATATATAATACTTCAAGATATACAAACATTAATAGAAAGACTAGAAAACCAAGAAGTAAACCAAGAACTACAGAATTCAATAAAAGAAGCAAAAACAATAATAGAGGAAATAAATAAAAATCTAGAAAAAAACAACGAAAAAGAAATATACAAAAAACTACTACAAATAAAAACACTGGAATTCAAAATAATCTTTGAAGAGGTAAAAACTACCAATTTTTACAAGTTCTGGGAAACACTCATAGACAGTATAAAAAAAAATATGGTTACCAAAGAAGAATTGTATGAATTCTATAAAACAGAAATGAACAAATTACTAATGAATGCAGAAATAGTCTCAACTATTTTGACTTTAGAAGATGAAGACATGGTGTTTAAAACATTTGTAGATATAATGTTTGGAGAAGCATTCAAAACATACTATAATATTCTGCAAAAATTACATGAAATCATTTTTAATAATAATTTTTCGCTTTTAGAAGAAATAAAAGAAAATCTTCCACTAGTGGTATTCTACTTTTCACAGATACAAAAACTAATACCACCTGAATATTCCGAAAATGTAGAAAAAATATTAGAACATTGAAATGTTTGAAATAACAGCCTTCGTAGGTCTATCAAAAAATGTTGGAAAAACCACTTTCCTAAATAGATACATTGAAAAAAAGGATAACTATATTATAACAAGTATAGGCTGGGACGGAGAAGCTGTAGACCACATTTTCGGAATAAAGAAACCCTCAATACTTGTAAAAAAAGGTAATTTTGTTTGCACCTATAGCAAATTGAAACCCACAAAATCTATAAAAATTCTCGAATTATCAATAGAAAACCAACTCTTAGGACAATTAGAAGTGTACAAAATGCTGGATAATGATATTGTTCAAATTGCAGGTCCATCATCCACCAAACAATTCCAAACTTTCTTACAAAAAACAACAAAAGAACTTAAAAACATAAAAGAAATAATAATAGATGGAGCAGCAGACAGAAGAATATCTCTATCCTTCACTAATGAAATATTCTTTATCATAGGACCAACATTCTCGTCAAACCCACAAAAAATAATAGATACAATAATAGGAATAGTAAAAATGTTTGAAATACCTATATTTAACAAAGAAACTATTATGAACAAAGAAATAAATCTATTATCATCATTGAACAAATCTAATATAAAGAACCTACAACAATCTCAAGTTTACGTTCTTGAAAACTTAGGTAAAATAATAATAGATTATGAATCTATACCCAAAATAATGAAAGAATATAAAATTTTTGTGAAAAATAAGCCTCACAAATATTCAATCGTAGTTAATTCATTTAACGCAGAGCTCATGAAAAATACATTGGATACAAAAAATATAAAAAAAGAAATAAGCAAACTCTATCCTAACTTAAATATAATAGAAATCTGAAAAATAGTTTTGCATTTTTTAATCAGCATTTCTAGTAAAATACTAACAGGCTATTGTTATTAAGAACACAGATTTTACTGATCTTACAAAGAATAGAGACCTTACATATTTTCTTCAATAAATTTTGTCAACTCTTTTTTAGAAACAAAACCTACTATAGTATTAACAGGTTTTCCTTCTTTAAAAAACATCAAAGTCGGTATTCCAGTGATGTAATATCTTTGAGCAACGTCAACACTTTCATCAGTATTAACTTTAACAAATTTAATTCTTCCCTGGTATTCCTTGGAAACTTCCTCAAATATAGGTTCGAGCATCTTACAAGGCATACACCATGGAGCCCAAAAATCAACCAAGACAGGAATAGAACTATTCAAAACTTCTTTATCAAATGTGTGTTGATCAGCATATATAACTGTCATAATCATTTACCTCCTCACAATATTCTGGTTTATGTATTCTACAGCTTCGAGCGTTTCTTTCTCAAGGAATTCCAAAGTAGCACCTCCTCCTGTAGAAATAAAATCCACACTCTTTGAATAATCACTACTTAAAACAGTATTAACAAATCTAACAGTATCTCCTCCCCCAACAGCTCTAAATCCATCTGTTTGAGCCAAAGCTTGTAATATACTTAAAGAACCATCTTCAAAACCTTTTTCAAAAATACCAACGGGACCATTCCAAAAAACCATCTTAGATCCCTTTATGGTGGATAAAATTTTGTCACTCATAACAGTATCAACAACAACCATATCACCTATATCATCTATCGTTCTTACTGATTGTTTTTCAAATTTTTCATCAACAACAACAAAAGTATCTGGTAAAATAATGCGTGGGTTACCAATTAAATCAGCAACATCAACATCTTCGAAAAGAGATCTTCCTATATTCTTCCCCATTTTTCTGTATATAGTCAAAGCCATAGCACCACAAACTATCACATTATCAGCTTTTATTTTTTTTATTAATCCCAATTTATCAGATATTTTTGCACCACCAAGAATAACAGTAAAAGGACTTACAGGATTAAAAAACTTGCTTAAATTTTCTACCTCATTCTTAACAAGGAATCCAAAATAGGTAGGCAGAAAATTACTTATACCAGCTACAGAAGAATGAACCCTATGCAAAGAACCAAAGGCATCATTAACAAAAACATCACCATATTTTGAAAAATTTTTTGCTAAATCGAGAGAATTTTTAGTCTCACCCTCAAAAAACCTGACATTCTCAAATAGATAAATTTTCCCTCCATTGTAATGTATTTCTTTTTCAAAATTATCAACAAAGTCAACATCAATATTAAACAACTTCTTGCTATTTAAGTAGTTCAATATATTCCTGGTGGTATATTTTTTTCTATCTTCAGCAGTTTTAGGCCTTCCAAGGTGAGTCAATAAAATTATATCACAGTTAAGATCAAACAAAAAATCTATAGTTCGTTTACTTTGTAGTATCCTTGTATCATCTCTAACTTCACCATTTTCAATAGGAATATTATAATCCACCCTCAAGATTACCCTTTTATTTCTTATATCTTCAACATTTTGGTCAAAATAGCTGAGATTAAGCATAAATTAACAACCCCCAATAATTTTTGATTATATAATTAGTATTAAACATATTAATGATTCTATTGTATCATAATAATTTCCTCTTGAAAAAATATAAATAAAACTAGTAATACAAAACCACTCAAACCTTAGAGCAACAATTTTTGTAAATTAATTTATATACATCAATTCCCAAACTGCTAAAAATAATTTCCCAAGATTATTAGCCTTTTCCCAAGCACATTACAAAGCACAATTATCATAACCTAAGTTAGTCAGACGATAAATCTTTTCAAACAATTATTTTTTTACCAATTCGTATACAACACTTTTCAGTTGATTAAGAGCCATTGTAAACAAAACATGAGATGTTAATGCAATCTCCATTTCTATCATTTGATCAATCTGTTCATCTGTGAAACCCTTCTTCTTCCATTCTGAAATCTTATCCTTATCCATATGGTAAGAAGCTTTCTTCATTTCCTCAAATGTCAGTATTCTATCCCCATTTTCATCATATTTCACAGAATTATATAACTCTTCTAACATTTTATAATCCTCGGGATAATTTTCCTTAGTCTTATCCCAAAAATCTTTAATATCAATATAGTAGTTACTTTTATCTCCCCTGTTTTCCATCAACCAAACTTCAGGGTTATCTTTAATCCTATTTTTTAATTCTTCAAAGCTACTAACTTTTATTGTTTTGAGTTCCATTTCTATATACCGCCTTTTTTGTTATTATCATAATTGGCTAATAATTATAGATAAATAATTAATAAAACATATTCACAATTAATTCATATTATAAATGTAAAAAAAATGTAAAAATTAGTAGCAAAAATTTTGTTTTTTTAATTTTTAATAAACAACTTTCAAAAGTAAAGGCCTAAACATAGAAAATCCCATTAAATACAATTTCACTTACTTAATTATTGATTATCTCTATTTTACCATTATTTATGTCCAATTTAACAAACATGTTATCTTTTATTTTATCTTGCAGAATAAAGTTTGATACAGCACTTTCAACTACTTTTGTAAACACTCTTTTAATATTTCTTGCTCCATAGATAGGAGAATAACCATTATCTAACAAATATTGTTTTAGATTTTCAGTCAACTCAATTCTAATATTCCTAGAAGATAATTTTTCATTGATTTTTGTGAGCATTATATCCAATATTTTATCTATATGTTCTTTTTGTAAAGGTCTAAATACAATAATTTCGTCTATTCTGTTCAAAAACTCTGGTTTTAATCTCCTCTCAAGAACCCTTAAGACTTCTTCTTTTATACTTTGGTAACTGACGTTTTTTTCACTCATTTCTCGTATAACATCACTTGCAATATTGGAGGTCATTATTATTATTGTATTTTTAAAATCAGCAGTTTTACCATGACTATCGGTTAATCTACCATCATCAAAAACCTGCAAAAATATATCAAAAACCTGTGGATGTGCTTTTTCAATTTCATCAAAAAGTAGAACAGAAAATGGTTTCCTTCTGACACTTTCTGTCAATTGTCCAGCTTCTTCATACCCCACATATCCTGGTGGAGCACCTATAAGTTTTGAAACTTCGTGCTTTTCCATATATTCTGTCATATCAAACCTTATTAACATATTTTCAGATCCGAAAAGAGCCTCAGCCAACGTTTTAGCAGTCTCTGTTTTCCCCACACCAGTTGGACCCAAAAACAAGAAAACAGCAATAGGTCTATTGGGATCTTTTAGACCAACTCTTGCTCTTCTTATAGCTTCAGAAACACTATATACAGCCTCTTCTTGATCAATCAACCTATTATGAATTATTTCTTCCAGATTAATTAGCTTTTGTTTCTCATCTTGAGTAAGAGAAGAAACTGGTACACCTGTTAATTCAGATACTACTAATGCAACAACTTCCTTGTCAACAACACTTTTAAGAGGATACTGATTTTTAAATTTCTCATATTCTTCATCGTATTGTTTTCGAAGTTTTTTTAGTTCTACCTGGGCCTCTGCAGCCTCCTGATACATAGAATTATAGACATAGTAATTTATTCTATCATTCAATTCTTTCATTTTTTTCTCAAAATCCTTCAAAATATTAGGGACATGTTGATGCAAAGTCCTTATCTTGGCACAAGACTGATCTATTAGATCTATTGCTTTATCAGGTAAAAACCTATTGGTTATGTATTTTTGGGAAAGTGAAGCTGCAGCACTAATAGCATCATCGGTTATCTTCACTTTATGGTAATCCTCATATTTAGGTCTTAAACCTTTCAATATTTCAATAGTCTTTTCCAATGAAGGTTCCTCTACCAATATTGGTTGGAATCTTCTTTCCAAAGCGGCATCTTTTTCTATATATTTTCTATATTCATCTATAGTGGTTGCACCTATCATTTGGATTTCTCCTCTTGCCAAATCAGGTTTCAAGATATTAGAAGCATCGATGGCACCTTCAGCAGCTCCAGCTCCAACAACAGTATGAATCTCATCTATAAATATTATGACATCCTTTGAAGACTTAACTTCATCCAAAACAGCTTTTAATCTTTCTTCAAATTCTCCTCTATATTTAGCACCCGCTAACATTCTTGTTAAATCTATCTTTATTATCCTCTTGTTTCTCAAATTTTCAGGAACATCATTATTTACAATTTTTTGAGCTAGACCTTCTACAATTGCAGTTTTACCAACACCGGGATCACCTATCAAAACAGGATTATTCTTGGTTCTCCTGGACAAAACTTCTATACATTTCTGTATTTCTTTTTCTCTACCAACTACTGGATCAAGTTTACCTTTTTTGGCAAGGTCATTCAAATCTATTCCATATTTATTTAAACTCTGATACTTTTCTTCTGCTGTTACACTGTCCACCCTATGTCCTCCTCTCACTTCTTTTAAAACATTTAGAAAAGATTCTTTATCAACATTATAACTTCTTAGAATTTTTGCTGTAAAGCTATTACCCTCCTCCAATGTTGCCAATACTATATGTTCAGTAGCAATATATTCATCTTTAAGAAATTCTCTATTTTTATCTGCTAAGATTAAAATATCATTCAATCTAGGAGTTATATATATTTGATTTGAAATATATGAAACCTTTGGCTTAGATTCTATATTATTTACTAGTTGGCTTTTAAAATTGGGAATATTTATTCCCAATTTAGGAAATATTTTCTGTAAAATATTATACTCATCTTCCAGAAAAGCGAGAAACAAATGTTCTACATCAAGTTGATTGTTTTTGAATTTTTCAAGATACTTTTGTGCTCTATATATGGCTTCTTGGACACTTTTGGTAACTTTACTCAAATCCATTGCAATTTTTTATTAGCTTCAATAGAAAATTTTTATATATTTTTCAGTTTAAGTTGATTCTAAAATTCTTTTTCAGCAACTTCTATATCAATAGGATTATTATCTAGTACTATTAGTTTGTTTTCTTTTATTTCAGTTCCTGCAGGTTTAGTATCTTGATATATCTCAGTTTCAATGTAAGAAGTTTCTGTTGGGAATTTAAGTTGGCTCATTTCAGTCCTGTTTGTTTCCAATTGGTTTTCTACCTCTTGTTTAGCAGCCAATTCTATTTCTTCTGCAGAGACTCCCACTCTATTAGCCAATTCATTGAATATTCTTTTTTCTTTATCAGCAGTTGAAGACAGAGTTTGAATTCCTACTTCCTCTTTCTCTTCAAAACTAACATCCTGTCTATTTGTCAACAATCCTTGCTCTTTAGCTCCTTCTTCTATTAAAAACTCTTCATCAAACATCACAGAATCTTCTTCGAGTTCTTTATTAGTTAAGTTTTGAGAGATTAACCCGGAATGTTTAGCATTTTGCTCAAGCTCCTTAGTTTGACTGTGTTTATCTAATATTTGATACTGTCTATTAGTATCATAAGATTGTTTCTCTAGTTTTTGCTGGTCTTCTGTTTTTCTAGACATGGCTCCAAAAGTAGAAGCCACTTGCTTTGCCCCTTGCTGAGTAAGCCTATTAACCATATCATTTGGATTTATACCAGACATACAATCTCCTCCTTCAAATTTTATATTTTTTTTGATTTATTCTCTCTATTCAATATTTAGATAACAAAATGACATTACCCTTAAAATTTTGTAAAAAAAATGTAAAAATTTTTTAATGTAATTTTTTTAGTGTAAATTTTCAAATGTAAATCTTCAAACGAAAAGACTCCTGAAAATTGTTAATTTTTAACAAGGATAAATCATTAAAAAATATAATTTTTTATTTAATCACAAATAGAAGTGGAGGGAATTTTATGGAAATAATGGGAACAATAATCCCTCTCCTGCCATTAATAGCTTTCTTTGTTGTAGCTTTACTAGTTTTTTTGTTTGAAAAGCCAGGTAAATCATTAAAATTGAATAAACATGTATACTCCTCAGTAACCATATTATCAATATTCATTTCAATGATTCTCAGCTTCATAGTTTTCTTCAAACAAATAGGAAAAGAACCAATGGTAATAAATCTATACAGTTGGACAAACTTTATACCTATAAACATTGGATTCCTGTATGATAACTTAAGCATGTTCGTTTTATTAATGGTTACAGTGGTAGTCTTGATGATACAAGTATACTCTACAGGTTATATGGAACATGATAAAGACTACCCGCGTTTTTTTGCTTACTTAAGCCTTTTTACATCAGGAATGTTAATAACAGTTCTATCATCATCATTGATTACTTTCATAATAGGATGGGAGCTAATGGGACTGTGTTCCTATCTTTTAATTGGCTACTGGTATCACAAAGATAGTGCTTCAATAGCTGCAAAGAAAGCATTCTTTATAACGAGACTAGGAGATCTTGGATTACTACTTGCTTTATTCATCCTAATATCTAACGGTATAAGCTTAGATATAATGGAATTGAACAAATATTTTTCTAATGTAGAACTAATAAAAGGCTTATTAATACTAGTACCAATTGGTATAATGATATCAGCTTTTGGTAAGTCAGCTCAGTTCCCACTGCACGTATGGTTACCGGATGCTATGGCTGGACCTACTCCGGTATCAGCACTTATACATGCAGCTACTATGGTAACTGCCGGAGTCTATATGATTGCCCGTACTTCGTTGATTTACGTAATGTCTCCAGTTGCTTTGGACGTAGTGCTCTAC
>JAOABG010000058.1 GCA_026418475.1 bacterium
ATTTGATGTTATTGCTCTATCTACTTCAAACAAAAAATTGGCTCTTATTTGTTTAGTTATAAAAGAAAATTTAAAATCAGGCAATGCTATAAGTACTGCTTTACAAAGATACACAGATATATTCACTCCTGTTTATATTGGTCTGGTCAGAATAGTGGAGAAAACTGGTCAGCTCTTTGATATTATGGAAGAACTGGCAAAATATCTTGAGGAAGAACATAAAGTTAGATCTAAACTTATTTCTTCATTAATATACCCAATTTTTGTCATACTTATTACATTTCTCATAGTTTGGGGATTGATTGTATTTATTTTTCCCAAATTGTTCGAAATACTTCAGGGATTTGAGGTTCCAATTCCTTTACTTACACAGGTTTTATTAAAGATTTCTGAAATATTGTCTAATCCCTTGGTTCTGGGATTAGGTTTTAGTGCAATTTTTATTACCTCTTTATTTTTTAAATTTTTTGCCGAGTTGTCACCACAATATAAAATTTTGGTAGAGAAAATAATTTTTTCTATACCATATGTTGGATATATAATGTTCAAAATATATGAGTTAAGATTTGCAAGGGCTTTGCTCTTGGTTTTGAGAAGTGGTATGTCTTTCCTTGAGGGTATGCGAAACTTAGAACAATCATTTGATAGTGGAATTATGAAAGATATTGCAATAAGATTACAAAGGTATTTAAAAGAAGGCGAGTATTTGACCACTTCTCTTTATAAAATTAAATTTTTCTCTCCTTTTTTTATTGACATGATTAAAACGGGAGAGGAAACGGGAGAACTTGAAACTATGCTTAATAAAATTTGTCAAAACTTAGAGTTTGAAATAAAAACCAAAATAGAAGCTTTATTGTCAATGTTTGAGCCTGCATTGGTTGTGTTTTTAGGGGTTGTTGTTGGAACAATTCTGCTTGCTGTGTTTTTACCAATTGCAAGTATAATAGGTACCGTAACAAAGTATTAGGAAGGATTAATTTAAATATTTAATGAATTCTTATGTAAGGGGCGACGTAGCCAAGTGGCAAGGCAGGGGCCTGCAAAGCCTTGATTCCCGGGTTCGAATCCCGGCGTCGCCTGGATTTCATAAGTGCTTAATAGAATAGTAGTTATATTATTACTCATTATTATAATTATTCAGCAATTAGTTATTAATACAAATTCTCAAAAGGCTTATTCTGAACATGAGAGAATGGTTGTAGATGCTGTAGAAAAGGTAAAAAAGTCTGTGGTTAGGATAGATGCTTGGTCTTCTGAAGGTAAACCCAAGGAACTTGGCTCCGGAGTCATTTTTACACCCAACGGACACATAATCACTAATGCACACGTTATAAAAGATACTGAAACTATTAATGTTACTTTTTTTGATGGAAAAAAGAAAGTAGGAATACTTATAGATTATTCTGATCAATATGATATTGCTGTTTTGAAAGTTGATCCCACGGGTTTAACAATAGTTCCAGCTGAATTTGGTGATGCTAATAAACTCAGACTTGGACAGACTGTTGTTGCAGTTGGTAATCCTCTTAATTTTGGATGGACTTGCACTATAGGTATAGTAAGTGGTCTTAATAGAAACATAAGAGCTGATAATAGAATATATGAAGGTTTAATTCAGACAGATGCTGCTATAAATAGAGGCAATTCCGGAGGAGCTCTGATAAATTTGGCAGGCCAAGTAATCGGTATAAATACTCTTGTTTATAGAGGTAAAAGTGGAGCAGAAGGAATGGGATTTGCTATAACTTCAAATAAAGCTCGCTATATTGCAAATGATATGCTAAAGGGAAGGGTCATTGTTCCTCAGAGAGCTTGGATAGGAATTGAACCAATAGAAATAACCCCTCAATTAGCCGAAAAATATGCTCTACCTGTAAATTATGGAATATATGTTAAAGCTGTTGTTCCTGATGGACCTGCTGATAAATATGGAATAATACCAGGAGATATAATAATTAAACTTGATGATAAAATTGTTGATAGTGTAGCTAAGTTTAATATGATGATAGAGTCTAAAAAACCTGGAGATTTCATTAGAGTTACTGTTTATTCTAATAATGTTGTGAAAGTTATAAATGTTAAGCTTGATTTTAGGAGTAGATAAGGAGGGCAAGGTAATATGTTGATTCAAATGAATTTTGCTTACTTTTTTATCTTTTTTATTACTTTTGTTGCTGTTGTTTTTGCTCTTGTTAATCTTATTATTCCTTTAATTTTGGCCCCGAAGGATTGGGAAGAAAAAGATCAGAAACTTCGTATGTTTAAATTTTGGAGGACTTTCCCGTATGAATCTGGTGAGATCAACCCTATCCCTGCCAGATTCCAATATAACATTCACTACTACATGTATGCCATTTTGTTTGTTATATTTGATATTGAGGTGTTATTTTTTATTCCTTGGGTTGTTACTCTTCAACAAATTGGTTGGATAACTTTAATAGAGATGATAATATTTGTTTCAATTTTGTTGGTAGGATTATATTATGCTATTGCTAGAGATGGGCTGAAGTGGAGGTGATTTTTGTGGGTTTTGATATTAAGAGTAGATCTGAGTTACCTATTACATCCAGTGGTATAGAGGTTGTTCCCAAACTGAGAAGGTTACCAGCTTTGAAGGAGTTTTCTATAAAGGATAAGGTTCCTGTTTATTTGGAGTCTTTACCAGGTGGACAGCTTATAATTACTAAGGTTGATGATGTTTTGAGATGGTCAAGGTCGGGTTCTCTGTGGTATTTACTATTTGGTTTGGCTTGCTGTGCTATAGAGATGATGGCTACTGGTGCTTCAAGATTTGATTTCGAAAGGCTTGGTATGCCATTCAGAGCCTCTCCACGTCAATCTGATTTGATGATCCTTGCTGGAACAATAACCTGGAAGATGGCTCCCAGAGTCAGGTTACTATATGAACAAATGCCTCATCCCAAATACGTCATTGCTATGGGAACTTGTACTATAAGAGGTGGCCCGTATGTGTATCAATGTTACTCTGTTTTACCAGGTGCTGATGTGATTGTTCCTGTTGATGTTTACGTTCCTGGATGTCCTCCAAGACCTGAAGCTTTACTTCATGGATGTATGGTTTTACAAGAAAAAATTAGAGCAGGTAATTATTCTAAGTAATCTGTAATTTTCATAAAAATTTTTACATATTTTTTACATAATACTCCTTTTATGTTTTTGAGTATAAATCAATATAGACAAAAAACTATCATAAAGTACTATAAAAGGGAGGGAAATATGGCTTTTACCAGAGATTATATATTATACGGGAATAAGAAGAATGTCCAAGAATTTTTAAAACTGAACAAAAATGTAAAATTAAAAGAAAATCTGGGAAATAACTTTTATCTTGTTTCTTCTGAAGATAAAATTAATTTGTCCAATTCGAATAAAAAAAACCTTAAAATATTTAGGAATGATGAAGTAAAATCTATATTACCAGATGAAATTAATAGTCTTTCAAAGAATCTTTCCAAGAAGTTGAATATTCCTGAAAAAAATGTTAATCTCAATATTACGGGTATTGATAAGTTACATAGAGAAGGAATAACGGGTAAAGATGTTGTTATTGCCATACTTGATTCAGGAGTTTATGATCATGAGGATCTTAGTGGTAGAATAACTTTATTTTCTGACGAAACTGGTTCAAATGAAAATAATCCTCATGACAGGAGTGGACATGGAACCCATGTTGCTACTATTGCTGCTGGGAAAGGTAAATTTATGGGAGTTGCTCCTGATGCTGAAGTATGGGCTTTTAAAGTTCTGAATGACGATGGTAAGGGAAGTATATCAAATGTTATAAAAGCGATTAACAAAATAGTTGAGAAAGCAAAGAGAATGGATAAGAAAGTGGTTGTTAATATGAGTTTGGGTGGCCCAGCTACTAAACCTTGGGATCAGGATCCATTGTGTATAGCCATTCATAATGCCATTAAACAAGGAGTGTACTTTGTTGTTGCAGCTGGTAACAGTGGTCCCAAGGAAGGAACTGTGGCTACTCCAGGAATAACTCTTGATGTTATAACTGTTGCTTCTTATGATGATAAAAAAACTGGGGATTTAAAAGATGATGATATTGCTCTAAGTTCTTCAAGAGGTCCAGTTTTAAATGCTCCTGATGAAAACTCAAAAATTAAACCAGATATAGCTGTATCTGGGGTAAAGATATGGGCAGCTAATTCCCCTGGGAGTAGGATAGATAAACAAGCAGATTTGGGTTTAGTACCCCGTACATCGGATAAGAAATATGTTGCTTTATCTGGTACTTCTATGGCTGCTCCTGCTATCTCAGGGGTCGTTGCTCTGATTTTACAAGCCAATCCTTCTTTAAAACCTCATGAAGTTAAAAAAATAATAATTGAAAATGGAATACCACTAAATAAGAAAGACCTAACCGATGGTAAGCCATATGATAAATATGATCAGGGTGCAGGATTAATTAATGCTTATGAGGCTGTAAAAAAAGCAGCTAAAATTATGAGCACTAAAAAATATTGAATCCATAGAAATTAATAAACTGTTAATAAAAATGTTATTAAAAAAGGTGTTAAAGAAGGAAAATTGTTATAAATTAGAGAAATTTATATATGATCCAGCGTAGCTCAGGTGGTAGAGCAGGTGCCTGTTAAGCACCGGGTCGCAGGTTCGAGTCCTGCCGCTGGAGCTCCCTGGCCCATATCATACCCATATGCAAGAACTAATAGATTTTTTTGAAACCTTTAAATTTAATATAACAATTAAAGGACACATATTTGTAATTTCAGGTTTCTCTGGTGTTGGTAAGGGAACTGTAATAAAAGAATTATTAAAACGCAATCCAAATATGTATTTTTCTGTATCTTATACCACACGTCATAGGAGACATAATGAACAAGATGGTATAGATTATCACTTTGTTGATAGGGATACTTTTAAAAAAATGATACTCAATGATGAATTCTTAGAGTGGGCAATAGTTAATGATAATTTCTATGGAACTCCTAAAAGTATTACTATATCCAAAATAGAGAGAAACATAGATGTTATACTTGATATTGATGTTAAGGGAGCTATACAGGTTAAGAGTAAGTTACCAAACTTAACTACTCTTATATATATTATTCCTCCAACAGGTAAGGAGCTTCTTAATAGATTGTATAAAAGAAATACTGAAAATATTGATGAAATTGCAACAAGGATAACGACTTCATTAATAGAGATTAATTATATTAATGCTTATGATTACATAGTTGTTAACGATGAATTGGAGAGATGTATAGATGATGTGGAACAGATTTTAAAGGTTCAAAAAATGAGTTCTAAGGTTCAGTTCCTTTCAATAACCGCTAGCAAGGAAGCGGAATAAAAAAAACCTTGCTATATAAAAAGGAGAGCTAATGAACGAATTTTATCCACCAAATGATGAACTCCTTAAAAAAACCCCCTGTAACTCCAGGTTTATCCTTATTAACGCAGCAGCAATAAGAACCAGAAAAATACTTGAAAATAAAATTTTAATACCAATAAACTATAAACTAAATAAACCTTATGAAAGGTCACTGGAAGAAATATATAACGATAAAGTGAAAATAATCTTTGAAAAAGAAGAAAAAAAAGAAAGTATACTGAGGTTAATTGCTGAACAGTACATATCTTAAATATGAAATTGTTATTTCTTGTCTATAAAGATTTAATACTTGCAATAAAGTCTAAATTCATATTATTTTTTTTTGTAAGTTTATGTATCTTCTATTTTGTATCTAATTATATGTCAGATATGAAATTTAAAGTTCATATAATAGCTCCTCAGGAAATGAAGCAAGAAATGGTTGATTATATTGAAAATAACAGTGGCAAAAAAATAGTATTTGATTCAGAAAATCCTAATATTACTATTAAAGTTGATCCACAAAAGACATACTGGATAGTTGATTTAGATGTCAGCTCTTTTACCTACTTGAAGTTTGTTCCAATGATAAACTTAATGCTTTATAAATTTTTCTTTTTGTATAATGATCAAATTGATCCTATAAAGATTAGGTTATCCAATACTTATGGTGGTATGGAAAACATGATTTCTATGTTTTTGTTGAATATGTCTATTTGGGGATTAATTTCATTTTCTTCAGGAGAGATTATTAGAGAGAAAATTAAAAAAACTGCTTTAATTTTCAATAATGTTAATATGTTTATTATTTCTAAATCAATTGTTAACTCTATGATTTTTCTGATTATTCTGATTTTGTATAGTTTACTATTTAACGAATTGAATTTTAATGAGTTGGTTCATTATTTTGTGGCATTTTCTGTTTTTGTATATGTATATGGTTTTTTATCTTGGGTCATTAAGAATCCTCATATTTTATCTTTATTTAACTTGTTTATAGGATTTTTTATAATGTTTTTACCTTTTTATAGCCAGAGTTTAATTTTTGATTTGGGTTTTTGGTTTTTACTTCCTATTTTGTTTGCTGCCATAATTTTAAGTTTAATAATAACTAAAAAAAATAAAGAATTACAGAAGGTAGTGTGGGAATAGGTATGAAAGAAATAAAGGAATTACAGAATGATGCTGACTTATCTTTGAATCTTTTCCTTTTACAAAAAGATGAGCTCATAGAAATAGCAAAGACTGTTGGTATAAAAGTTAACTCAAAGTCTAGTAAGGAAGATATAATAAAAAATATAATGGAATATGAGGCTCAAATGACGGGATTTGAGAAAGTTGAGGGAACTTTAGAAATACTTGAAAACTATGGATTCTTACGACGTGATTTTTATATCCCTTCACCTGAAGATGTTTATGTCTCTTTGAATTTGATAAAAAAATACAATTTGAGAACAGGGGATTATATTTTGGGTTGGGCAAGATCCCCAAAAGAAAATGAAAAGTATAGAAATCTTCAGAGAATTTTTAAAATATCAAATTTGAACCCTGATGAGATTCAGAAGAGACAGACTTTTGAAAAACTGGTTCCTATTTTTCCACATCAAAAATTGAATCTGGAAATACCTACTGATATCTCTCTTAGAATAATTGACTTATTTACTCCTGTTGGTAAAGGACAGCGAGCTTTGATAGTTGCTTCTCCACGAGCTGGGAAAACCACATTGCTAAAAAAAATAGCACAAGCTGTTAATAAAAATCACCCGGAAGTTTATGTTATGGCTCTTCTTGTTGATGAACGACCTGAAGAAGTAACCGATATGTCACGCTCTATTAAAGCTGAAATTGTTAAATCAACATTTGATGAAATACCTGAAAAACATCTTAAGGTTACCGAATTAGCTGTAGAGAAGGCCAAAAGTATGGTAGAACTTGGAAAAGATGTTCTTATTATTATGGACAGTCTGACGAGATTAACCAGAGCTTGCAATTTAGTTTTGCCACCCACTGGAAGAACTCTTTCAGGTGGATTGGATACGTCTGCCATCTACAGGCCCAAAAAATTCTTCGGAGCTGCCAGAAAAATAGAAAACGGTGGAAGTTTAACAATCGTGGCAACTGTATTGATTGAAACCGGTAGTAAAATGGATGAGGTTATATTTGAAGAGTTCAAAGGAACGGGAAATATGGAACTGCATCTTTCTAGAATACTTAGTGAAAAAAGGATATTCCCGGCAATTGATATAAATAAATCTGGCACAAGACATGAAGAATTACTCCTTGAGAGCAATACTCTTCAGGTTATTTGGACTCTGAGGAGACTTATAAGTAAGCTTGAACCTGAAGAAGCCACACATAAAATAATTGAGTACATAAAAAAAACAAAGAATAACCAGGAATTTATAGAGCTCATGAGAAAGCAGATAAACATATAAATGGAGATCTGGATTTTCAATCATTATGCTACTACTCCTAATTATCCTGGAGGTACTAGGCACTTTGATTTTGCCAAACAACTGATCAAAAAAGGGCATAAAGTTACAATATTCTCCTCAAGCTTTCATTACTTACTTCTACAAGAAACTAAAAAATATGATGATACTTTTTACAAGATTGACGATTATAATGGAGTCAGATTTGTATGGATAAAAACAAATTCCTATGTAAAAAGTGATTGGAAAAGAGTGATGAATATGTTGGTTTATTCTTACAGAGCTTATTGGGTGGGAAAGCTTTTAGGAAAAGAAAAGAAACCAGATGTTATCATTGGTTCATCAGTACATCTTTTTGCTCCTTTTGTAGCTTATTTGTTGAGCAAGTATTTCAGAGTTCCTTTTATTTTTGAGTTAAGGGATTTATGGCCCCAGGCACTTATAGACTTAGGAATCAGTAGATACCACCCTTTTATAATTATTCTTTCCATATTGGAAAAGTTTCTGTATCAAAAAGCAAATAAAATTATTTCTCTTTTACCAAATGTTAGCGAATATCTGAAAAAATATAAGGTTGAGGGAAAGGTTGTTTGGATACCAAATGGTATAGATTTGGAAAGAATTAGGATGGATGAATCTCAAAAAAATAACCATTATAATGTAAATGATGATACTATAAAGGTAGCATATGCTGGTTCTATGGGAAAAGTCAATGATATATCTATAATTGTTGATTTAGCCCATGAGATTAACAAGAAATTTAACAATGTTAAGCTTGTTATTCTGGGTGGAGGATACGAAGCTAATTCAATAAAAGAAAAAATAAAGAATTTAAACAATGTTATTATTTTTGATAAACCTGTTTCGAAGGAAAGAATTTACGAAGTTTTGAGTGATTTTGACATATTATTTTTTCATATATCTGATATATTTCCATATGGTATAAGTTGTAATAAATTATTTGATTATTTAGCTGTTGGCAAGCCGATTATTTTTTCTGCAAACGTACCTAACAATTTGGTTGAAGATGCCAGAGCTGGGATAACTGTTAGAGATAGATCTGTGCCTAAGATAATTGATGCCATACAAAAGCTTGTCTCCCTTTCTGAAGAAGAAAGAAGAAAGATGGGAGAAAATGGAAAAATATATGTTGAAAAAAACTATTCTGTTCAACTTTTGGCAGAAAAGTTGGAAACTGTTATTCAGGAGGTATATTCCGATTTTATGAAGAAATAATATCTATCCTATGGGGTGAGAATGTATGAAAGTATTAACACGAAAACAAATGCAACAAATAGATAAAGAAACTATAGAAAAATTGAAAATCCCCTCTTTAGTAC
>JAOABG010000059.1 GCA_026418475.1 bacterium
CAATAATGGTTTTGAGAATAGACCTCTTGGTGGAGTTGGAGGTATGGGAGCCCCACTTACAATACCAGCCAACTGCTCGTTCTACATATATAGAACAAGCTCTCCATTTAATGGCATAGTTACATTTAATGCTCCTTCGGGAGTATCATTCAACACACTTACTACACCATCACCATTTAATACATTAACAGGATACACAGTTAATAGAATAGACAGTAGTGATATAAGGATAACCATTGTTTACAAGTAATGTTAAATGTAAAGAAAAAACTAATAGGGCAGGTTTTATTAGAAAATGGGCTAGTAACAGAGGAAACACTTAAGCACGCACTTGAATACCAAAAAAAACAAGCACCAAACAAACGAATAGGAGAAATACTAGTAGAACTTGGGTATATTAATGAAGAAGAGTTATCACAAGCACTAGCATCCTTACTCAATATTCAATATATTGACATAATTAATGTTGATCTTGATGAATCTTTAATAAACAAAATCCCAATAAAAATAATCAAGGACTACAAAATTTTACCAATAAAAAGGGATGAATATGGTATAATTTTGCTTGGAATGGTAGACCCTCTAGATACAGAAGCTATAAACATTGCACGAGAAAACCTAAACACTATAAATGTGGATATAGCTATCATATCAAAAACAGGGTTTGAAAAAGTCGTTCTTGATTTAGAAAATAAAATAATAGTTGATCAAGCACTCAAAGAAATAAAAGTAGAAACAGTAGAAGAGGCAGAAGAATTAGTAAAATCAATAAACCTCGATGATACAGAATCTCAACCTGGAATAATAAGATTAGTAGAAGCAGTTTTTAAACAGGCCATTACCTACCGAGCAACGGATATACACATAGAACCAACATCAAAAAATGTTAAAGTCAGATACAGAATAGATGGAGTTCTATACAAAGGATTCGAATTTCCGCTAGAAAAATTACCTGAAGTAGTAAGCAGAATAAAAATAATAGCTCAACTGAATATAACTGAACACAGGTTACCACAAGATGGACACCTAACCGTCAAAACAAGAAACTCTGAATATGACATGAGAATATCAACTTTACCATCAAGATATGGAGAAAAAGTAGTCGTGAGATTACTGGACAAAAAACAAACCATATTGGATATTTCAAACCTTGGATTTAGCAAAGAAAATGTTACAAAAATAAAGTTAATGATGAGCGAGCCATATGGGTTCATTGTTGTCTCTGGACCTACAGGAGCAGGTAAAACCACTACCCTATTCTCCATGTTAAAAGAACTTAACCTTGAGTCCAAAAATGTTGTAACAATAGAAGATCCAATAGAATATGAACTGGAAAATATAACACAAGTCCAAGTAAACGAAAAAATAGGGTTAACTTTTGATAATGCTCTTAAATACATTTTAAGACAAGACCCAGATGTAATACTTGTGGGAGAAATAAGAGACGAAGAAACCCTAAGAATATCTGTACAGTCCTCTCTTACTGGACACTTAGTATTATCAACTATCCATGCTAACGATGCAATATCTACGATCATAAGAATGAAAGAAATGAATGTAAATCAAGAATACCTGTTCTCTTCTCTAATAGGAATAATAAACCAAAGGCTTGTTAGAATGTTATGTAATAACTGTAAAAAGAAGAAAAGAATAAATTCTGATGAACTTATCAACCTAATAACCAGAGGTAATGATAACGAAAAAGAATTAATAAATGATCAGATTATAGATAACGTTTATGAACCAAGTGGATGCCCATTGTGTAACTGGACAGGATACTTTGGAAGAACATCAATCTCAGAAACAGTTATCTTCAACGACTACCTAAAAGAACTAATTATACAAAATATTCCTCTACACAAAATAAAAAAGATAATCAACAAAGAAGAGAAACAGAAATTCCTAATAAATGAAGCTCTAGAAAAAATAAACCAGGGAATAACAAGTATAGAAGAAATAATAAGAGTAATATAACCTAATCTATTCGTTTGTATTATATTCTTTATTTGGATCGTATTCTTTATAATCCGTAGGAATCTGGAATATTTTATCGTTATAATCCACAAATCTTATTTCGTTTACTTTTTCATGAAAACCATTAGGGGAATGTGTTTCAACAACTAAAAATCCTTCCATCAACTTCGATTTTATAGCTCTGTAATAGGAAAAAAATGGTCCAACGTTTAAAACCATAAAGTTAGTGTGTAGTCTATCAGAAAACTCATAATGTTTAGCAACTATTTTTTTGTATTGATTTTGTAAATCAGGAGAAAACATTTTATCTGCTTGTATAATGAGCACTTTACCAGCTAAATTCTTACCATCCATTAACTGATATTCTGCTCCTTGAAATTTTTGACCATTGACCTTTGTTTCCTTAGGTTTAATTTTATGACTCATTGAAGATAACATCAGTTCAGGATTTTCTTTTTTTATATCTTCCAATGAAGTTTTAAGCACTTGGTAAGATTTATTGTTATGATCAAAACCTATGTCAACCACATATTGTCCATCAAAAATCGATACTATGGTATCTCTATAGTTTTGAGAAACAAAGATGGAATCAATTCTGCTTTTTTTAGTTCCCGCATAGATTTCCACATAAGCATGAATTTTTCCATCTTGATAAACAGTTGATTTTTTATATAATAATTTCTCAGAAAAAGCAAAAGTCAATATAAAGCAAAAAATAAAAGACAAAACCAATTTAATGTATCTTTTCATTTCTAGCACCTCCAATAGGTTAGTCTATACAATTAATTCCACCTGATTAATTTGACTTGAGATTAATTCTTATATTGGGATACTTTTTACCACCAGAGTTTATAAAGAAGAATATCACTTTCTTAGGTTTACCGATTTTTTTATCTGGTTTATTTCTGAGCCCGAATTTTACAGTATCCCCTACTGTCGAACCAGGTGCAACAGAATTAAATATAAATGAAGGCTGCTGCCAATCAAGAGTATTCTCATCAGAATCCACCATTATAACTTTTTGTAATCCTGTTCCAAGAGGACTAACAGGATTACCAAGTAAATTTGACATTTCTATACGAACACTATATCCTTCACCATGACCAACAAATGGATTAACAGTCTTGGTAACCTCTGATACTCTGACTCTCCAAGCATTATTACTAACCCATTCGCCTTCAAACCCTTCCACGCCTTCAGCCTGATACCTACCACCTACAGGAACAAACTGTATTGAAATTGTATCACCAGTTTTAGTAATCCCTGCACCCGCCTTCTCTAATTCACCAACTGAAATATACAAATTATTATCTTTCCAAATATAATCCGTAGCAGCCTTGCCATTAATAATAATATATTTTTTATTTGCTAAGACAACTATTATGGTGATTATTGATACTATTATTAATACAAAACTAGCTATCATAATAGTCTTAATCTTTCCCATTCTAACACCCTCTTAGGTATAAAATTTTAGTAAATTTCTCTTCCTTCTTTATGACAAATTTAAATAAATAAGATAAAAATATCATAATTCAGGAAGAACATAAAAAATTATTTTTTTTCTATTGAATGATAAACTTTAGCAGATATTTTTTTAAACAAATCTTTACCATATATGGATCCCAGAGCTGTCCCAAGGGCTTTACCTATGACACCTCCAACAGCAGCACCTGAAAATGTACCTGCAACAGGAATAACAGATCCCACCGCAGCTCCCAAAGCAGAACCAGCCAATTTACCAACCATACCACCAATAATATCCCCAGAGTACAATCCTACTCCTTTTCCAACTAATTCAAACAACTCTTCCTTGGTCACTACTCCATCTTTCTTAACTTTTGAAGCCTCTTTAAGAAATATATAAGTGTTGGTAACCAAAGAAGCCCCAGTTATATAAACTCCCGAATCTTTAGCCAATTTAGATAAAGACTCCAAAAAGAAACTACTCTTTAAAAGTTCTTTGATACCTTTAGAAATACCCAATAACGGCTTAAATACTTTATAAAAAATAAAATCCAAATTTTCCCAAATATTGAAACCATTTTTACTTTCGTTAGAATCACTTTTAGAAATAACAACATTTTTATCTATTACACTACTTGCTTCATTTTCTTTAATATTATCTTTTTCGTTGACTTTGCTACTTATAGGATTATGATAAATATTTATATGATTATTTTTTATATTTCCAATATTCATCATTTAAATATTAAACAAAAATTTCTAAAATTCCTGCTATATTACTTTTTTTTTATTTTTTATATTTTCATTTTAAATTTTAATCCAGCTTGATTTATTTTTAAATTATCTACTCCCTCACTTAGAGAGGAAAGGTTTTGATTTGTATAATGAAGTATTAATGAAATTTTATCATTATTTTTAAACCTGTATTCAAGGCTCCCTGATAACTCAAGATTAGAATAATCACCTATTCCAGATGTCAAAGTCGGGAAATAGTTTATGCTTAGACTACCATAAACGTTTTCACTCAACTTAGGCTTATATGATATCCCAATACCCAATCCATTCCAACTATCTTTATCAGACATATTTTGCCAACTACTACTTATTTCAAATTGCCTATATAAAAGTGACAACCATAGAGATTTATCATCATTGATCAACTTATAATCTAAACTTGTATTGAATTGTCTCCAATTGAGATCGAAATTACTATTTCCAACACCAACACTATCCTCACCAGTAATATAGTTGAAATTGGCTTTGAATTTATCCCCCAATCCCAAATGTAGTCCAAAGCTTGGTGCAAAAAAAGAAAAATCAGCAGTTACAGTATCTATTCCAACAAAATCACCACCCAAACTGAAACTTATATCTGGACCATTTATATTACCACTACCCCAAGATAAGTAGGCAACACACATAAAAATGATAGATACTTTTATAATATTTTTAAGCATAGGTAGTTCCTCCTTACTTCCTATTTTGCTTTATACTATTTACAAAATTCATCAACTCTTGCATAGTATTATCTTTATAAAACCAACTGAAACCATAATCTTCAGGTTTATTAGTTCTATTAGCATTAACATTCTGGTTTCTATTGGCCAATATATTGGGTAAAGATGATGACATTGAAGCACTTACAAAACCGGTATAGATATCATATGTTTGGCCGTTAGCTTTAAAGTATACATAATAAGCTTGACCAGAAGGAATAGAAGGAATACTACCTGGAACATTTATAGAGTATATTTTGGCCATAGGATAAGGTTCATTATCTTCACCTACCATAACACCAATCGTAGCAGATGAGCCATTAACTGAACCTGTATCACCTATACTATCATCCCCATCAACGTCATTCATAATTGCATAAGAAAATTGTATATCATTAGAATTTTCAAATAATATAGCTTGGAAAATCAATTGGTTGTCATCTTGTCTATAACCTTCAACGTACCATTGGACTATAAACCTTCTATTAGGAGAGGAACCAGTTGTTATATACCAAGCACCATGAGGATCTGAGGTTCTCATAAACAAATCATCCCAAAAAGGTGCTATAAAAGAATCATACGGTCCATAAGAAGAACTACCCACCAAAACATCATCTAAGTGATCCACATTACGGTAAGAATCAAAGTTATATGTATCTACATCTGAATCAAAAGAGAACCAACCATTTGTACACAAAACCACATCAATAGGAGCCGTAAAAGTGCTATTTGAACTTCCAAATAATGTAAAATCAAAAGGTACAACACTAGATAAATTGGCTAATCCGTCATCTCTACCATCAAAATCAGTGGACGGATCTACAAAAACAACTCCTGTATTATCTGAAATATCGTCAAATGGAATCGCAGCACTAAAAGATGGTGCACTTCCACCAGAACCTCCACCCAGCAGAACAGGATTCAATCCTCCTCCAGAAGAATTAAAACATCCCGACAGAATTAAAGAAAGAGAAACCATTATTATAGCCAAGGATAGTATAACTATTCTTTTGAATTTATTCATTTTTTTACCTCCTTTTTTCTATGTTCTACTTCTTATTTTCTATTTTTTCCACTTTCTACCTTTTTCCCCTTTCTAAAAGGAAGCATAAAGACATTATTATAATATTATAATTATAAATAAGATCAAATGATGGATAAAATGAAAAAGTTGGCTACAAAATCAATAAAACTTTTATACAAGCGTAAAAACAAAATAGGTAAATTACCACAAAGTATACTCCAACAGGAATCTCAAGATAAAATCCAAGGGAAAATAGAAATATTCAAATTTAATAACCAAGAGTATCAGATAACAACAATAACAGATTTCCAAAACCTACAGAAGTTTGAAGAAGAACTCAGAAAAATTACCGATCAACATAACTACATAATCAACATCGATACAAATTCAAATAATTCTATCCCACAAATAATAAAGAAGTACCTGTTAAATTTTGATGATTTTATTATAGAAGATTTGATAAATGTTGATCAGCGAATAAAGTATGAAACCAGAAAAGAACTCTTCTTCATAGTTGTAAAAACCCCTGTGGAATACGATATGAAAAAAATCCAAGAATCAGAAGTACCTAAAATATATGAACAGTTTAGTATCATCCTATACAAAAATCTAATAATTATTTTTCAGGAGGGAATACAAGGAGATATACTAGATCCACTCAGAAAAAATATTAACCACATAAAACATAATAACATAGATTTCTTCGTTTACTATCTTTTAGATTTAGCTGTTGATAGATATCTTGCACTAATAGAAGATGTAGAAGACTACCTCAAAGAATTGGAAAGAAAAATATTTAACAGAGAAAACATAGAAATAGAAACCATATACTTTATAAGAACCAATATGGGAGTTATAAAAAGGGACTTTCTTAACTTCTTGGAAGTAGTAAAAGGATTAAAAGTATCACTTTTCAAAGAAGATATGAAATACTATATTCAAGATTTATTGGACCATATCTATAAAACTATAGAATTGGTTGACAATTTGAACGACTTTATTTCTTATCTTCTGGAAACATACATATCAATCTTAAATGTGAGATTCAATGAAAGTGTGAGAATATTAACAGTTATAAATACGATTTTTGTTCCAGCAATATTTATAGCAAGCATATATGGTATGAATTTTGAAAATATGCCAGAGCTGAAATGGAAATACGGCTACTTCTTCACTCTATTCATCATATTCTCTGCAATCATTTCTGCTTTACTTTACTTTAAACATAAAAAATACATATAGGGGAAAGGAAATAAATGTTTGAATAAAAGCTTAGCAGATATAACCTTTTGGATAGTTATATTTTTCTTCCTAACACTTGGTATAGATTCTATCATAATAACTTATCCAGATGAAGGTAGGAACGCCTTTGCAACCCTATTTATGATAAATTCTGGAGAATTCATAGTTCCTTATTATAATGGAGAAATAAGATACGACAAACCACCACTTTTATATTACCTAGGGATCGTCATCTACAAAACCTTACAATTTTTGGGATATGAAAACATAGAATTGTCATTCAGATTAATTTCAGTGTTTGCCACAATTTTCTCAGCATTCATAGTCTTTGAATTATCAAAACATTTCGTACAAAATAGAACATATCAATACCTGAGTGTTATACTATACATAGGTTTTATAAACATTTTTATAGAATCCAAAGCATTCGTTCCAGAACCACTTCTATCATTATTTATCAACTTAAGTTTACTATCATTTTTCAAATTATATCGACAAAATCAAGATAATACTATTACTTGGATTTATATTTTTTGGATCAGTATGGGTCTTGGAATACTATCCAAAGGAATAATATCCATTATTATTGTGTTCTTAGTTATAACTGTCTTTTTACTTATACAAAGGAAATTTTATTTCTTAAAGACGTTGTTTATAAAACCATTAGCAGTATTAATTGGTGTATCACTTGGTTTTAGCTGGTTTATAATGGTTGGTATAAAAACAAAAGGAGATTTTTTGTATCATTTCTTTATGGTCCACAATGTTGGAAGATTCACAGGAGCTTCAAATATGCACCCAAACCCCTTCTACTTCTATATACCTGTTCTCATAATTAACACAATTCCAGTAATAGAAGTATTTACTCTATCATTGGTTTCATTCATTAAAAATATCAAAAACAAGGATGAATTAAAAAATGTATCCTTCTTACTGGTGTATTTCCTAACAATCATAGTTTTTTATAGTTTGTCAAAAGGAAAAGTCCATCATTACATCATGCCATCCTTAATTCCATTAAGTATACTAATATCCTTATACATAGAAAAATTGATAGATAATGAAAAAAATTTAAGTAAATTAATATTTTTACTGTATTTACTCCCAATAGCCGCTTTATTCATTAAACTACCCATAGAGTTCATGAATTTAAAAAAATATTTACTCATAACTTTCATAATTTTTCCAATACTCTATTTTATCGTTTTGAATTTTAATAAAAACCTTTTACTACATATTACAGGATTAAAGATTCTGATTTTTTATATAATTATAACCACAAATATTTCGGTAATTTTTCCAAACCAAAAAGATCTTTTTCAAACAATACGCGGAAATACTATCTTTATGGTTGGAGACATATCAACAATAAGTTTCTACAATTTATATCAAAATAAGATATCAAGAACAGAAGACATATGGTATATAATTAACACCAAATCATTCAACCAAGAAACTATAAGAGAAATCCAAGAATCTTTATATAAAAATAAAGAAATTCTTT
>JAOABG010000005.1 GCA_026418475.1 bacterium
AACTAGGACTAAGAGCTCTAATAATTGGAAACTTGGCGAATTTTTCATCGGCAGTATTAGCAGGAATTATAATGTCACATACAACTTTCTGAGGAAACGACCCTCAAAGAAAATAATTCACTGAGAATATCATTCCTGGAGACGATAATCTCTAGAAAGGAAGTTTACTTATATATTGTTTTAAATTATACTTATCAAAAATCCTCAAGATTTCATCAGTATATATTTGAACAGATTTTTCCTCCGAAAAAGGACCATTGTACACTATTTTCATATTTGGATAAAAAGATTTGACATATAAGTGTATCGCTTGCATAAACTCGTTCTTTTCCACAATTTTATTACTATTCTTGTCCACTTGTTTTAAATACTGAAAAAACTTTTTCACAAAAGTTGCATCTTCTGAAGATAAATTATTAATAAATTCATCATTATAAAATTTAGTTACATCTGCGTATAACTTCTGTTCTCCTTTTGAAAATTCTATTTTCAATCCATTCAATTCATTAAACCCAACCCTATTGACTTCCATGTTACCCATTATAATACACCTCCTTTAGAATAAGGAAGTGGGAACTAAAAGATAAAAAATTATCCAAAATTTATTAAATAATTGTAAAAATTGTTCAAAGAAATAATTCTATATCTTAATTACTTCTTTTTTTAGTTCGTTTATCTTATCTTTTGTTTTTTCGTAAATCTGTAAGGCCTTATTTATCTTTTCTTTGTGAGAACTCTGATATTCCCTTTCTTGTGGATAAATTATACAAGTATCAACTTCATCATACGATATTTCTGGTTCCATAGTTTGGGGTATGAATTTAGCTTTAGTAGTCTTCAAAAAATTGGAGTCATCTCTTTGAGGAAAATCTGTTCTATAATGAGCACCTCTACTTTCCTTTCTTTCTATCGCACCTTTTATTATAGCAAGGGATAAAATAAACATATCTTTCAATTGTTTAATGAAAGAAATTGAAACCACAGGGTGATCATTTTGGAAAACATACGAATTTATATAATTATATTTTTGTAAACAATTTTTGACAAAACTGTAAGAATATTCTAACCCTTCCTGATTTCTTATAACAGTGACTTTTTCAGACATGATATTCCTGAACTCTTCAGCTAAAAGATATGGATTTATCTCTCCCTTCATATTCTTTATTTTTTCTATTTCTTCAATTGCATAAGATAAGTGTTCTTTAATTGAATTATCAGATACAGGGTTCTTGTTATTCTTCACATAACTTTCTATTATAGGTGGAGTTATATAACCCGCATATAGACATGAAAGTAATGAATTAGCTCCCAATCTGTTAGCTCCGTGATACTCATAATCCTGTTCACCAATAGCAAAAAGCCCAGGAATATTCGTCATCTGGTTATAATCTACCCACAAACCTCCCATGGAGTAATGAACAGCAGGGAAAATTTTCATAGGGTTACTATAAGGGTCAACTCCCGAAAACTTTTCATATATTTCCAAAACTCCCCCAAGTTTAGCTTTAACATAATCCTTACCCTTTTGTTTAACTAAGTCGGTAATATCCAAGTACACCATTGGTTCGCCATCAGCAGTGTGATAACCAAGTTCGTAAACGGCTTTATATATTGCCCTACTTGCTATATCTCGGGGTACCAAATTACCATATCCTGGGTACCATTCTTCCAAGAAATACCTTTTTGCTCCTTGTGAGTCATAAGCCCATACTCTCCCACCTTCACCTCTAACACTTTCTGATATAAGTCTATTTTTATCTTTACCTTTCATTGCGGTGGGATGAACTTGAATAAATTCTGGGTTAGCCCAGTAAGCTCCCTGCTGATAAGCAATACTCCCTGCAGAACCCGTATTTATCAAACTATTGGTATTATGTTTAAAAATATATCCCAATCCACCTGTTGCAAGTATAACAGCATCAGCAACGTAAGGATAAACCTCTCCACTATATAAATCCATAGCAACTATACCTTTGCAAATACCATCATTATCAATTATTAATCTTAGTAATTGAAATGGTTCAAATTTTTGAACTATTCCATCTTTTTCCAATTTTCTGACCTGTTCATCAAGAGCGTAAAGAAGTTGTTGTCCTGTAGTAGCACCAGCAAAGGCAGTTCTGTGAAAAAGTGTTCCACCAAACCTTCTGAAATCTATATTCCCTTCAGATGTTCTATTAAAAGGAACACCCATTCTGTCAAATAGATAGATAATTCTTGGAGCCAATTCAGCCATTCCCAAAACAGGTGGCTGATTTGCTAAGAAATCCCCTCCATATATAGTTTCATAAAAATGGAGGAATGGACTATCACCTTCCCCCTTTGCATTTATTGCAGCATTTATACCTCCCTGAGCACAAACACTATGAGAACGCTTGACAGGAACAATAGAAAACAGCTTTATTTTATGTCCTTTTTCTCCTAATCTCATTGCAGCCATTAATCCCGCAAGCCCACCACCAACTATTATCACATCAGCCATAACCTTCTAACCTCTTTCCCTATTGAATCACTTTAGATTTAATTTCGATTATACTGACTTTTAAAAATTTCCATTATACTGACTTTCTTGTAATCCTTTGGTATATCAAAGTATCCTTGATTATAATCAATCAATTTTATGGTTTCTGTAAGAATAAAATAGTCTTTATTATAGTAAATTTTTACTGGAAGGTTGAGAAAGCCTTTTTTAGCATCTTGTTTCTTATTGTGATTTTTATTCACTTTGCTTATAGGTTTTCCACAAAATATTTCAAATATTGTAATAGAATCATTTAGAGAAAATAGATCAGTTAAGTTGAGAACAGAGAATGCTATCCCTTGCAAATGAGACTTCTTAATCATTACCTTTACTTTTTTACCATTTATTTTTAGCTCTTCATATCCAGATTCTTCAAGTTCCATAGCTTCAGAAATGAAATCTGCAATATCCTCAGCCTTATAACCATAAATTTCACCCTTTGAGCTATTAGATACTTCAGCATACTTTCTACCTATGTGATCAAGAATAATCATTAAATTATTTCTCTTATCCACAAGATAGGTAATATAAGGCTTAGATTCATTATTTTTGAAATGGTCAGTCCTATGAAAACGAATAGAAGCATATTCACGCAAGTATTCATAAAGATTAAAATTTTTTAAAATCTTTGAAATAAAAACCATTTTTTCATTAGCTACACTAACAGAAAATAGAGCAATAATAAAAAACAATAAAATAAATCTTTTTTTCTTCATATTTATCACTCCTTATCTGGATATTCTAAAAACTACTGTTTCAGAATTTTCTTCAGCACTCAAAAATTTCAAAGTATAGTTACCATTTGAAATAGAACCAAGATAATCTATTATTAGAGTCTTTTGTTTATCGTACAAAGATTGATTTTTTTGATTTATTCTTATTTTGATATCTGGTGCCCCCAAAGCGATAGCAAGTTTGTCTATCAAATCCAGGGAATCCTCAAATATATCCTTTTTAGTCACAAGACCATATTTTTTATCAATATTGAATAGTTGTTTAGAAGAAAAAGAAACAACATAAGAGTTTTTGGTTTTTGAAACATTAGCACCAAGATTAACCAACTTTTCTTCAATATCATCAATCTTATTTGTATCTTCTTTCACAAAACTATCTTCTTGTAAAATCTTTAATTTATATAGACAAACACCACTTATACCAACCAACCTTCCATTGAAGAAAACATTTCCTGAACCAAATTTGGCTGATAAATCACTTGGTATTTCAATATTAACCGGTGTTTGGTTTTCAACCTGAACAACCAGTTTATTACCAGTTACAAATATCCTTATATGCAATTCTTTGTTAGAAACGAGTTGACGATCTAAGACAACCTGCCCCGAAGAAATCATACTGAAATTAGGTTTTGGAATGTGAATAGCATCAATATACCAATCCCTATTTATATCTCCCTTTTCAACCAAGTAACTTTTTATATACATATTGGCATTGTATTGAGTGGTTCCATCTATGTTAAAACCAAAAATGACAAATAAACCGTTGAAATTATTTTTATCTTTATTTACTTTACCATAAGCAACACCCAACCTACTGAATATAATTTGTCCATACTGTTCAACAAATGGGACTTTCAAATCTATACAGATGGGAATCTTATGTTCCGATGTTTTAAGCATTAGTGCTGGTGAGTAATGATCATGGCGTTCCCCAAACAAAGGAACATTCCTACCAACTTTGGGAATATAATCTGTTACAGCCTTATAGTTAGAAATATTTTCCATCCCGTTAATAAAAGCAGTTCCCTTGGGCAAATCCTGCATATTATTCTCATAAACCTTAACAAATTCGTAATCCCCAAGTTTTATTATTTCCTCACCAAATTTTATTGGTTGATTAAATAAATTAGAACCCTGTTGGATAACCTGAGGGTTAGCATTATAAGAAGGACTACTATGGGTTGATGTTCCCAAAACACTCAGGATTCTACTTTTGTTATTTTCTAAATCCTGAATAAACTGTGCAGTTGCTTTATTGAGTGCTTTTCCAACTGGGCTATTATGGAAAGAGTAAGAATTAACATCTACGTAACCCCAATTTGTCCAAGCCCAAGCACCAACATTACTTACAGTTTCAGAAGCACTATAAGTATTATTAAATACAATAGCACCATCACTTACATATCTTACATCAGCTTGGAAAGCAACGGTTGCAGTAGCACTTCGAACAGTAACTCCTCCACCCCAAGGAGAAGGAATTCTAGCATCCGAATAAGTAACGTTACTATCAGTGACAACCCCACCTATCAGAATACCAAAATTTTTCTTCTTGGCATCTTCTAAAGCTGCAGGAAGGTTATCATAACTATAGGAAGAGTTTAAAACTGAACTATAAGAAGGACTACTAGCCAATTTAGAACTTATAAATTTTGCCACAGGAGCACCAGCATAACTACCAGTAGCATCACTAAAATTTACAACCACAGAATTTATCTTATTTTGAGCAAAAATATTAACAGCAATCAAGACAAAAACAGAAAGTATAAGTAAAATCCTAAAAAGCATGATTCCTCACACCTCCTGATAAAAACTCATTTTAAATCGTTTTCACAATTTATTTACACACTATTTCAATAGAGATTATTCTACAAACCAGATAATATTACCTCCTTTAAATATTTCTAATGAAAAATATGATAAACAATCATTAATTAGACTTAAGGAAGGAAAATGAACAATTATTCAAAAATTAATTAGTAAAGGAAGTTTGTTTAAAATTTGGAGGTCAATAAATCTTGGCTACCATTTTATTCGCCATATTTGCTTTCTTAATATTAAAAAATATCGAATACAATAACATTAACCTTTCCTCATCTATAATTAACACAGGCAAAGTTGAAAATCAACCAAAAATAGCTAAAGCTTTTGAAATAAAAGGTGTAGTTTCCAACAATTTTGGAAAAAATATAGGGAAAGACATAGATAACGATGGAGACATAGACTCTGCTGTTATAATTGATAACACCATAGGATACTCAATTTGTATGGATAAATCCAATAAAATTTATGTCACTGGGTATACCAATAGCAACGATACAACCAGTGATTTAATAATTATAAAGATTAACCAAAATGGAATAATAGATAATTCATTTGGTGTAAACGGATATGTTACTTTGAATAACATTGCTGGAGGTAACTCACATGATATAGGATACTCAATCAATATAGATAACCATGGGAAATTATATGTTACTGGGATCAGTTGGAATGGAAATAACAATGATCTAATAGTTATAAGATTAAACCAAAATGGAACTCTTGATAAATCATTTGGTTCAAAAGGCTATATTGTCCTCAACAGCATTGCCGGAGGAAACGGCCATGATTTCGGACAATCAATACATATAGATAAAGCTGGTAAAATTTATGTCACCGGATATAGCGATAGTAAAATTCATTTCAAAGACCTAATAGTAATAAAGCTAAATTACGATGGTACATTAGACAGATCTTTTGGTTCCAATGGTAAAGCAGTTTTTCATAACATTGCTGGTGGCAACCTAAGTGATTATGGCAACTCTATCCATACAGACAATACTGGTAATATTTATATAACTGGTTCAAGCGATAGCCATGGCAACGCCCAAGACTTAATAGTAATTAAATTAAAACCCAACGGTACTTTAGACACATCTTTCAACTCAAAAGGATATATTACATTTAATAATATTGCAGGAAATAACACCATAGACCAAGGCAACTCAATATTTGTAGACAACGATGGGAAAATATATGTCACAGGATTGAGTTATAGACCAGGTGGAAAAAATGGAAACTCAGATTTAGTAGTAATAAAACTTAACCCTAACGGAAAATTAGATAAATCTTTCGGTTCCAATGGATTCTTCACTCTACATAATGTTGCAGGAGGTAATTCATTTGATGAATCCAAGTCAATCCATCTTGATAAAGATGGGAAAATCTATATTACAGGATACAGTTGGAATGGTAATAGCAAAGATCTAATAGCAATACGATTAACCCCCAATGGAAATCTGGACAATTCATTTGGTTCCAAAGGAAAAATAGTAATAAATAACATTACAGGTAAAGAATCAAACGAAGAAGGTTACTCAATTCACATAAACAGTTCTAAAGTTCACATTATAGGATCATCAAACACATTAAACAATGATAATAATAATCAAATAACCCAGAAAGAAAATCTAATACTAATTCAAATAGAATAATAAGAATAACTAATTGTCCTTCGGTTTGATTAGAGAAACACTTGATATAATTTCTTCTAAATCTATCCAGAATCTATATCCACATATAATACAAGAGTATTCTCTGATGTGGTCATAAAAAAAAATTACTTCAAAATCAGTGGATTCAACTATGATTCCACCACACCGTGGACATACCAAATCCTTTTCTATGTTTTCAAACTCTTTTTCAAAATTCATTCAATAGTTATATCCTATACGACTTTCTTACCATCCATGGAGGCGTATTCTTCAGAAATTTCATCAACCCATTTCTCTATAAGTTTTATATCTTCTTCTTTTAAATGCTTAAATCTTCCCTGAAGTTTAAAATAATCAGTCAGCGGTTTTCGTTTTTCTTTTTTCAAATAAGCTTTACTTGGAGCACTTATTTTAAATATACCATTTTCTATTTCAAACAGGGGGTACATACCTGTTTGAACGGCAAGTTTTGCAGATTCCACACTTTTTTCAGTTGGCAAGAGCCAACCTGGTGTACAAGGTGAAAAAATTTGTATATATCTAAATCCCTTCATGTCCTTAGCTTTTAGTATTTTATCGTATAAATCTGTTATAAAGGCAATACTTGCAGTAGCAACATATGGTATACCATGAGCTGCCATAATCAAGGGTATATTCTTCTTATTTTCCTTTTTACCTGTTGGAGTTGTACCTGTGAAGGTACCCAGTGGAGTGGCACTTGACCTATGACCTCCAGTGTTCATATAAGCTTCATTATCATAGCAAATATACAATAAATCTTCATTTCTTTCAGCGGCCCCACTGACTGTTGCAAGCCCTATATCAAAAGTACCACCGTCACCTGCCCAAACCATAACAACTGAATCTTTACCCATTACTTTCAAAGCTCTTACCATACCAGAAGCAGCAGCAGCAGAAGCAGCAAACGGAGTATTCAGTAAAGGAACAGTTGCAGAAGAATTAGGAAACGGTGACTGAACAACACTACTACATGAAGCAGGAACAACCATATAAACTTCCTTACCCAAAGCTTTAAGTACGTTTCTTAATCCTATTGTCAAACCACATCCAGGACAGCTTCCATTACCAGCCAAAAAATACTCTTCATACGGTAACTGTTTTATAGAAGTCATAAGTCACACCTCCTCAAAATAGGAATCAACAGCAGCAAGATCCAAACCAACCCACTTAACTTTCTCAACTCCAACTTTACCATCAACAATTTCTTTTAACTCAGTAAAAATCTTTTCAAAATCAACTATCTTAACATCTTTTCCTCCCAATCCTCCAATGTAAGACTGAACAAGTGGTTTATTCTTGAGATCATATAAAGCAAATTTCACTTCTGTGGCAATCATTCCACCCAAACCTGGAGACATGTTTCTGTCAAAAACACCTATAGCTTTTAAGTTATTAGCAATCCGAGAGAGCCTTTTCACCGGGAAAGGTCTTATACTTCTGAGCCTTATAACACCAGCTTTTATACCATATTTTTCCCTGACATTTTTAGCAGCCTGTTTAGCATCACCAGATGAAGCACCCATGATAACAATAGCCACTTCCGCGTCATCCAACAAATATTCTTCAATAACTCCCCCATAACTTCTACCAGTAATTTTCTCCCATTCTTTGTCAACCTGATCGACCAAATCTTCAGACTCTTCTATGGTCCTAAAAATGTCATACCTGAACTCCAAATAAAGATTAGAATGAACAGCATTACCATGAGTAAATGGATTGGAAATATCAAGAGCATAGGGCTTAGGAACATCCTTAGGAATAAAACTATCTATGACAGACTGATCAGGTATAGATATTGGCATAGTAGTATGACTTAGTATGAAACCATCCAGACCCACAACAACAGGAATCAAAGTTTTATCAGCAATTCTATAAGCCTGAATTATTGTATCAAAAACTTCCTGATTATCCTCGGGAAACAGAACCATCCATCCCCATTCCCTTGGAAGCAAGATATCAGTGTGTTCATTTCCCAATATCCAAGGAGCACCCATAGCTCTACTGGTAATGGCCATGACAATAGGTAACCTACTACCACCGACCCAATACACCATCTCAGCCATGTAAAGTAATCCTTGAGAAGCTGTGGCAGTAAAAGCTCTTGCTCCAACAGAAGATGCACCCATGGCAACAGCCATTGCACTGTGCTCAGATTCAACCCTTACTATCTCCATAGACAAATTCTCAGTCTCAATATACTTGGTCAAATATTCCATAATACTCGTCTGTGGACTTATAGGATAAGCTCCGACAACATCAACTTTTGCACATTTAACAGCAAGAGCAACTGCTTCATTCGCAGTGACAACTTTTACACTGGAAACACCCTTCTTTTCCTCTATAATACTCATATACTCACCTTCCTTTTAATCCTCTACCATTTCAATAGCATTAACCGGACATTCATTAGCACAAACCCCACAACCCTTACAATATTCATAATCAATATCAACTGAGTTATCCTGAAACCTAAAAATGGTAGTCTCTGGACAAAAAGCCCAACAAATAACACATTTTATACATTTATCATGATTAACAACAGGTTTTGAAGTTCTCCAAAGACCAGTTTTACCTACTGCCCCTTTAGATGGCTTAGATTTAGGTATCAAAACTCTCATAAGTTACCCCCTTACCAAATTCTTCAAAACAACCTCATATGTCTCCTCATAAGCTCTTAAACAAGCCTGAGAATTCTTTTTACCAATTTCTCCTTTCCAATTCTCTTCAATAGTTTTAACTAAAGTATTTATATTGACAATATTTGTAGCTTTGGATAAAGCACCCAAAATAGCCGTATTAACAACAGGCCAACCTGAAATAACGAGATTCAAATCCAAACAAATCCTTGTTGCATCAACAATAAATAACTTACCATCAAAGTTTAAATTTTCTGGTATTCTATTGGTATTGATTATAACAGATCCACCTGATTTCAATCCTTCAATTATGTTGGTCATCTGTAGTATTTTTTTATCAAGAACAACAACAACATCAGGTTCATATATTTGCTGATGAACATTAATAGGGATCTGATCTATTCTTGCGTAAGCGTTAAGAATTGCTCCTCTTCTTTCAGCACCAAAAGAGGGATAAGCAAGCCCGAATTTACCCTCCTTAAAAGAGGCTTGAACGATTAAATTGGCAGCAGTAACAGCACCCTGGCCACCTCTACCCAGAAACTTTATCTCTATCATTCTCACATTCCCCCTTACTTTTTATTTATACAATCATTGAATATATTCCTTTAATTGAAATTTCAATTACTTTGAAATTTCAAAGAACTTTTTGAATTATAAAATTAGATATATTTAATGCTCCTCCTAAACCACCCATCTGATACTTTCCCACATTTCTTAAATAATTATAATAGTTAACGTTTTTTTCTAATTCCAATGTTTTTGATATGAAATCATCAACCGTTCTCACCAATATTAAAGAATCTCCAAGTAATTTTTTCTGCCTTTTCCTATACCAAGTATTCTCATTTAAAGATATCACAGGTAAGCCAAATCCAGCTGCCTGTTCATTGGCAGATCCCCCAAACCCCCAAACCAAAAAACTTCTCTCTAAAAAAAATCTATAATATATAGAATCAATAACGAATATCCGATCAATCCCTTTAACTAAACTATAAACTTCATTAACAGGATAAAATTTAGGTATAACAATCGTGAAACTAAAACCATCCAGAACAAGCTTTTTCATAGCGGGTAAAAAAATAGCCAGATTTTTCAAAGCTTGGTCAACCCTACCCGGTAAAAATATTATATTCTTATCCAAATTATCAACAGATTCAAAATAACAAAAAGGAATATCTAAAACAGGATTCCCTAAAAAATGAACATTACTTAATCCGTAACGTCTCAATATCCAATCCATCGTAGATTGGTCCCTAACAAAATTAGCAATAACCTTCTTCATAAGAAATATTTCAAAAGGATTGAAATATTCAGTTTTTACAGACTTAGCAGTAGCCACAAAAAATGTCCTATGAATCCTTTTAGAAAAATACAAAAGAATGAGAGGATAAATATCTCCCACAGCAACAAAATAAGTACTACTATCCAAATTATTTAAATATTTTATCTGTTCCCAAATGTGAAACATTAATCCCGCTTGCAAATCTCTGATAAAATTACGTAAATTTAAAAATCCACTTATACCCCTACTTGGAAAAACCTTTACAGGCCCCTCAATATCTATTCCCTCATCCCTGAAAACATTACCTTCAGTGACCAAAGGAAAAACAGAAATATTTCTCAAAAACTCTCTTGGAAAAGACTTTATAATATAAGAGGCAATAGTATCTTCCCCATAACCATTCGACAAAAACAAAACCTTCATTTCAACATTCTATATATTTCTGTTATTTTAGTAAATGAGATTTTTTTGGCCATTTCATAATCACTATTTTCTATACTATCAAGTAATTCTTCTAAATTAGCCGTAAAATCTACATTTAATAACTCTGAATACTTACCAAACAAAAACTGGACAACTCTCTTACCCAAATCAGTTATATAAATAGACCCCCTTTTAACCTCTACATATTTCCTCTTCTTAAGTAACTCTATTGTAGATGCATAAGTTGATGGCCTTCCAATACCAACCTCTTCCATCTTTTTTATTATACTTGACAGCGTATACCTCGGCGGTGGTTTAGTGAACTCTTCCCCTATCTCGTAACCAATTATTTCCAAATGTTTATTTTTAGGTTCTAAAAAGTCATTCTTAAAAATTTTAAATTTTTCAACAAAATCAGGTAAAATCTTAATAAACCCCTTATCAATTATCCTCCCACTTTGATAACTTATGTATAATTCCCTATTCAAATAAGAATATAACTGCTGATGAACATATCTACAAACGGGGGATAGGGAAGCTAAAAACCTCCTATATATTAGTTCATAAATTCTGAATTCTTTATCATTCAGATAATTCTTAATAACAGTGAGAGGTTCAGACGTTGTTATTCTGATAGCCTCATGAGAATCAAAAACAGCCTTATTTCTTCTATTATGAATAACAACATCTTTAATTATTTTCTTAGCCAAGTTGATACCATAGTCGCTTATCCTAATACTATCTGTTCTATGATAGGTAATCAATCCCATTTTTTCATTTCCCACATTAACTCCCTCATACAATTTTTGTGCTATTTTCATAACTTCACTGTTACTTATTCCCATTTTTGCGGCTTCTTGCTGAAGAGTAGAAGTCTTCAATGGATCAGGAGGAACTATAGTCCTTTCATTATTGATCAACTTGAAATCTCTCTTAGAATTGACAATATTTTTTAAGAATTCCAATTCAAACTTTTTAACTTCATTTAGATCAAACATTTTGTAAAGTTCATTTTGCTTATGTATAAAAGCTTCTAAAATTTTATCATCTATTTTAATCTTCAATTTTATCAGATAATACTTCTGTGGTTTGAATTGTTCAATTTCAGATTCCCTATCGAATATAATCTTAAGTGTAGATGTTTGGACTCTACCAGCACTTAATCCTTTTAATTTAAAATTTTTCCACAAAACAGGACTTATCCTATACCCTATTATCCTATCTATCAATCTACGGGTTAACTGGCTTTCAACCATTGAGTAATTTATATCTCCCAAATTTGCAAGCCCTCTTGAAACACCATCATACGTTATCTCATTTATAAAAGCTCTTCTAAAAGAAACAGAATTAGCAAACTTAGAAAGCTCATTGTAAACATGATAAGAAATAGCTTCACCTTCCCTATCAGGATCAGTTGCCAAAATAACATAATTGTAATTATTTAACATTTTTTTTATCCTCTCTATCATCTTTTTCTTATAGGGTAAAAATACAAAAAACGGAGTTACAGTATCTCTTTCTATTTTCAATCCCAAATTATTTTTTGGCAGGTCCTTAATGTGTCCCATAGTAGCAAAAACCTTAAAATCCTTAACATTCATCTTTTTCAAAATACTAGAGATAGTCTTAACTTTAGAGGGAGACTCCAAAATGAAAAGTAATCTTTGGTTCAAAAAATTATTCATAGTTTAGAGAGCCCACGACCGGGATCGAACCGGCGACCTCATCCTTACCAAGGATGCGCTCTTCCACTGAGCTACATGGGCAGCCCCAAAACAATGCTATAAAAAACCTATTTAGAAACCTCTTTTAGAAACCCCTTTAGAAACTTGCTGTAATAAGCTGATACAATGGTAAAAATACTGCCAAAACTATAAAACCTACCATTCCACCCATACCAACTATCATTATAGGTTCTATCAATGAAGTTAAAGAAGATAAAGTGTATTCAACCTCAGTATCGTAGAAGTCTGCTATTTTATTCAACATCGTATCAAGATTACCCGTTTCCTCACCAACAGCTATCATTTGAGTAACCATTGGAGGGAAAATACCGGTTTCAGTAAGAGGAGTTGACAAATTCTCACCTTCTCTCAATTTCCCTCTAACACCATCAACTGCTGTTGAGATAACAGCATTACCTGCAACCTGAGAAACTATTTCTAAAGAAGCCATTAAAGAGACACCAGATGAAAGCAACGTTCCCAAAGTTCTTGTAAACCTACTTATTGCAACCTTTTTGTTAAGCATCCCAAATACAGGAATATTCAACATTATTAAGTCTATCTGTCTTTTACCAACAGGAGTTTGGTAATAAACATTCAACCCAAAAAATCCTATAATGACCAATATAATAAGAGCAATAACTATTTCTGGTCTTCTTAAAGCCTCAACCACAGTTATAAGAATCTGTGTAATAATGGGTAACTGAACGTCCATTTCTCTAAACAAATTTACAAATGTTGGCAAAATATACGTAACAAGGAATATCACTATACCAATTGCTAAAACCAATATTATTGCAGGATAAGTCATGGCAGATTGGACTTTCTTCTTAAGTTGGAAATCCTTTTCCATAAACCCGGCAAGCCTCTCCAATACTTCATCCAGCATACCACCAATTTCTCCAGCTTTAACCATACTTATATAAAGATCACTAAAAATATGTCTATGTTTTGCTAAAGCTGAAGATAAAGCTTTACCACCCTCAACCTCTTTCTTAACATCGGCTATTGCAGTCTTAAGAATCTTATCTTCAGTCTGTTCAGCCAGGATGTCAAGGGCCCTAACAAGTGATAATCCTGCATTTATCATGGTTGCAAATTGACGAGAAAATATAGTAAGAGCTTGCTGATTAACCTTAGGCTTAAACGTGGCTCCTAATTTGGCAAAAGCAGTAGACTCAGATTTAGGTTGAATAGAAATAACCTGAAACTTCTGTCTTATTAATTGTGTTCTTGCATCTATTTCGTTCTTTGCTACAATCTCTCCTTGCTTCTCTTTGCCATCAGAAGTTTTTACCCTGTATACATACGTTGGCATACTCTTTCACCCACCCTTACCTTTTTTTAAAACTAAACTATTTATTATACTTTTTCTTTTATTAACAAACCACTTAAAAGATTCACTGCTTTTAATAATCTCATAAGAAGAAACTATATAGTTAATTTTATTAAGTTCAGAAAGTAAAATACTTATTTTTCTTTCTGACAGATTAGGTTGATACAAGCTTTTATCAACTTCCTGTAATAACTGGCTTAATTCAGAATCATTTTTCTCCTTTATTTTTTGAATAACCTGGGGATCTATTTTATAAATTTTTCTTTTTATGAATTCAGCCTGCTTTTTTAATTCTGAAATTTTTGCATCGTCCAACTGAGACATTATAAGATAAAAATAAAATTCATAAAAAGCTTGATAAAATTTTTCTTCATCAACAAATAAATTAGCAATAAGCTTCTTCTGATCTTGGTTATACTTCAAAGACTTAACCATATCTTTAAAGTTATCCTGATTAATAAGCAAAGAAAGTAATTCCTGTTTTTCTATTCTTCTTCTCAATTCATAAGCCAATTCCTTATTGCTTTTAAAAGTATACAGAAATTCCCAAACTTTTTCAAATTTTTCTATTTCCGAATTATTTTTAGTTACATCATAAATATTAACAGTACTCAAAACAACATTTTTATCAGTTGACGATTCATTCTTGGCAAATATCTTCAAGGTAATGAAAGCAATTAAAACAAAGATCGTAATAACCAAGAACATTTTACTCAATCGATTGTTTTTGATTAATTTGTTATTCATATTTTTACCTTTTGTGCCATTGATGAGCTTTTCTGGCTTTGTGTTTATTATAATGTTTTCTTTCAACTTCTCGGGGATCCCTTGTTAATAAATCATATTTTCTTAATATTTTCTTGTATTCTTCAGATATATGAGCCAAACATCTTGCTATACCTAATCCAATAGCTTCTGCTTGTCCTGTAGTACCCCCACCTTTTACATAACATTCTGCTTTATATTTGTTATTCAGTCCAAGAACTTCCAAAGGTTTCCTCACCTTAATTCTATAAACTTCTCTCATTTTAAAATACTCATCCAGTGGCTTCTGATTAATAATTATTTCTCCCTTTCCCGGTTTTAGATAAACTCTTGCAGTACTTTCTTTCCTTCTACCTGTGGCGTAATACATTTCACACCTCCAAAGTTTGCGGTCTTTGAGCAGTATGATTATGTTGATCATCAGAATAAATCTTTAACCTCTTCAACATTCTGTCCCTCAATTTATTTTTAGGCAGCATCTTAGAAACAACTAACCTCAATAATTCTTCAGGATTTTTTTCCATCATATATTTCGCAGTAAATTCCTTTAAATTACCCAAATTTCCAGAATGTCTATAGTATTTCTTCTGTATCATTTTCCTTCCCGTAAGTTTAATCTTTGAAGCATTCAATACCACCACATAATCTCCACCAATATATGAAGGGCTGTAAGTTGTCTTATATTTTCCCATTAGTATGTAGGCTATTCTAGTAGCCAATCTCCCAAGAACTTTATTAGTAGCATCTATCAAATACCACTTTTCTTCTTGCTTTGGAAACTCTTTGGTTCTCTTATCCATAATCTATCACTACTCCTTCATTTTTTTCAACAAATTATCAACCGTTTTTTTCCAACCAAACCTCTTCACTATATCTTTTTGTAAAATTCTAGCACTTTTAGGATAATCCTTCTCATTGTAAAATTTCAACATACATTTTGTCATATCCTCCAAACTTAAAGGATCAAAAGTATAAATATTGCCAGGATAAATCTCGTTAAAAACCTTTATATTTGAAAATAATATATTTTTTCTGCAAGCCAGAGCTTCAAGCAGTGGAAGCCCAAAACCCTCATAAAAAGAAGGTAAAACTACTCCTAAACAACCATTATACAAAGCTACCAATTCCTCATTAGTAACATTACTTAAAAAAACTACTCTATCATCAGAACTTTCCAAAACAAGCTTCACATATTTATCATTACTATCCAAATTATTAGCAGTAATGATCAAATATACTTTATCACTTGTATATTTGCAAAAATTTCTAAAGGAAAGGATTAAATTGAAAGCATTCTTTCTATACCAAATTTTACCTAAAGGGGCAAAAAAATAGTTATCAATAAAATCAAGACCCATTCTACTAAAAATAGAAGATAGTACTCGCTTTTTATCGTTTTCATTTATAGGCTTAAATATATCAGTATCAACACCTAAATATAGCCAATCCAAATTTCTTAACATCAATACTTTATTTATGTCTTCGAATGAAGAATAGGATATAGTAAATATTTTCTTTAATTTTCTCCATAACAGACTTTTGAAAAAAAATTCGTTCTTCAAGCTCTCTACAGTTTTACCTTGGTACAGCTTCTCAAAAGGTAGATCATATAAAAAAGCGTATTGCTCAACATTCAAAGGTAAAAAAAATGGTTTAGGGTAAAGTAATTTCACTACTCCCCCATTTTTCCTGAGAATCCATTCCTTTAACCTATTAACTTCAACAAAAAGCTCAAAATAATTACCATATTTAATTTCCCAGAAATCAACGTAATCTTTAAAACTTTCAAACTCCGCACCATTTTTTCTAACCACAAAAACATATCTGAAATCTGGACAAGGATTAATATTTTTTAGAATACTATGGAAAACCACATTGGGACCCAATATTTTATTATCACCAAGTTCTATACCAAAAAATACAACAGTTATCACTGTACAAAATGAATAGATATACCCATAATAGGAACAAGTATTGAAGCAGCTATGAAAAAGACAAACAGAGAAACACCCGTTACTAAAAGTGGCTCAATTAAAATTAGGACCCTGTCAATTGCCAAATTTATATCAAAAGTTAAATAGCCAACAAGTTTATCTATTATCTCAGTTTTTGCAGTCTCTTCATAACTGGAAATGAAATTGATAATTATTTTATTAAAAAATGGCTTGTTTGAAAGAATCTTAGAAAGTTCTTCACCCTCCAAAACTCTCTTATACAAATCAGAAAAATTTTTCTTTGATATCCTTTCAGGCAATAAAGCCAAAGAAAACTTNATTGCATCAGACATAGTTAAACCACTCTTTATACACAAGACAAAAGTATACAAAAAATTATTAACCACATACTTCTTATATATGTTAGAAATTATAGGCAAAGAAGAAAACATGTCCAAAAAAAAAGCCATGAATTTCTCTTTACCAATATATAAATACACTCCTCCACCAACAAGAACAAATAAAGTAAAAAAAATTAAAAGGTTCTGAAAACTAAAAAATTCCATAAATAATTTCAACAACTGTGTCATAAAAGGTAATTTCACATTTAATTCATCATACATTCCAATCACTACAGGAAAGACAAAATTTAATACAATATAGGCTATAATTATAGCAAAAGACACAATGAAAATTGGGTAACTAATAGAAGAAACCAATTTATTAATTACCCTACTCTTGTTTTCATAAAAATCAAAGAGATATATACATATGTCATCAAGTTTCCCTGTACTCTCCCCAACAGCTATTAATTTAAGCGTAACAGGTTCAAATATTTCTTTGAAAGTTTGCATACTCTGGGAAAGCGAGTATCCTCTCCTCAAATTCTCAGATAAAAATGAAACCACATCTCTCCAATAATACGGAAGACTTTCTCTCATAATAAGCAAAGTCTGGTACAAAGGTAATCCTGAACGCAAGGATACGTTTAACATCAAAAAAAATCTGGCTTTTTCTCTGTCACTTTTTAATAAATTAAAACCAAACATTTTTATTTTATAAGATTGTTAAATAAAGTAAATGTCTGACCAGCATTGTTACTGTATAATATAACACCACGCATATTGTTAAAAGTGTTTATTATATCGTTATCATTAGTAGCTCCTGGGAAAATAAGTGATTTAGTCAATTTAGGAATACCACCATATGGTTTTATATTACAATTAGTTAGATCTACACCAACAACAACCACATTTTCTCCAACACTGTTTACATCAAAAAACATGGTGTCTTGTAAATTCAATCCTAATCCTGACAAATCAACTTCCTGGGGGTCCGTATCAATAAACCCATTCCCATCAGAATCCTGAGCAGTACCTCTGTAAACAAATGCTCGTTGATTAGTATCATCATAACCAACCAGAACAATTCTGTTACTATTATTATCTTTTATAATACTACCACCATAAAAAGTAATATTATTATTAAGATAAAAAATCAAATCATCAGTTAAATCAAAAATTCCATCACTATCAGTATCTCTCCAATACAACATTAATCTTTTACCAACAATAAGAACAGATCTTATAGTATCTTGACTAATATTATTACTAACATAATCGGAAGAATACAGTGGATAGACATTGGGACCAACAATAGTGGAAAAAGCATCTATATAGTTACCTGTCCAACTGTTCGTAGAAGCAAAAAAAACTCTCAATTCGGCTTTAGATTCAGCAATATCAGAACCTATGATTATAAAAGAGTTTGGAGTAGCACCACTTTGGATAACATCAAAAGCTATAAAAGCTGGAGGTTTGCTAGAGACAGTGTTACCTAATGCGTTCTGCCAATTTGCCATAGGAAAGGTAGAATGAAAAGCGATATTTCTACCCACAATAGACCCAGCAAACTCAGTTCCATTGCTATCTGATTTGAAAGCAACAGCTCTGAAATCTTCATTAATATTATCAAAATCTGTGATGTCATAAGTACCAGTTGTAGTTTTATTAAAAGTTAAAGCACCTGAGGATTCCAAATTACTGTTAAATCCTCCAAGACCAGTAGTAAACCTAGCAACGAAATTCCTTCCCTTAATCGTTTTGTAATTATTAGCACCATATATAAAAGTTGCGACATCAGAAACACCAAGATTACTATTAATTATTTTACCTACCCAAAAAATATCCTTATCTGTAGACAAAGGATTAGAATACCTCCAACCTGTACCAAAAATGATAACTTTTTTATTAGTCAATTGATTTTGAAAATCAGTTGAATAAGAAAATGGGACAAATGAGAATCCAGCCTGGATACTCAAATTTACAAATTTAAATGGCTCAAAGGTGTTATTATAATAACCCAAAGATACCTCAAGGGGTTGAGAATTAACACCAGTTAATTTAAAAGAAGAGACTGCAAACAGAGGTGGTTGGCCAGATATAGCTCCTCCAGGACCAAGTACAGCAGATAATCCTTTCATACCACAGGAACTGAAAAAGATATATACTGAACTAACAACCAAAAATAAAAGGAATGAGAAAAAAACGTAAGTAAGACTCTTAATTTTCATCACATACCCTCCTTACATTCATGATCATTAATTTCATCATAAAGTATCTGAAGTATTTCATCCCTAGAAAAAACAATCCTGTTATTACTGATTAATTTATTCTTTAAAATTTTGTGATCTCCTACTTTTACTTCCTCATCAATTTTTTCAAGAATTAAAAATGTATTTTCACCATTTTCATAAAATAAAAAACTTTGATTATTATTGTTCAAATTATTTAATTCATTCATTAGTTTAATAATCTTTTGTTTTTTATTATAGTTTTTTATGAGGCAGTTATATTTTTGTAGAACTGGACCTATAATCTTAAGTATATCCTTGAGTTCATAGAAAGTAAAAAACTCATCAAAATTGTAGTAATAAGATATTAGTTGTTTTTGATTAATAACATCTATATATCTTCTTATGGGGCTGGTGATATGTGTATATTTATCTAATCCTAAGATATCATGACCATGGTTTCCAATATCGTATTTTGCATTACCTAATAAATTAAGTATTTTGTATTTTAAAATTTTAAATGTATCTTTTCTTAGATCATAAATTTTACCTCTGTATCTTTGTAATTCTGCAGGTATCTCTAAAACTCTCGATATAAAAGGTATATTATTCTTTGATAACACCTTGGCACAAATGTGATTAACAAGTATCATTAATTCCTGTATAACAAATTTCATACCTTTGTATTCATCAAAATATATTGCTCCATTAGAAACTCTCTTTCTTAGCAGATTAATCGCAAATTTATATATGAAGTTATTCTCTCTAATGAATTGGTCACCCTGATTGTAAGATAGGTTTCTTTTAACGGAGATAATTACGGGTTCAAAAAAATAATTTTTTATTTCAAGTTCTTTGGTCAAACAAAAGTTGAATAAAAAAGCTGGTCTCTCTGCACCCTTTTTTAAAGCCAAAAATTCTATATAATTACTCGGAAGCATATAATATTTAGAATCAATAGAATATAAAGTTTGAGGAAACTCCAAAACAGATTTATCCATATGTATATTCCATACTTCAGATAAATCAGAAACAGCAACATAAATCTCAAATCCATTTTTCAACCTTTTAAACCCAATAGCATCATCATATTCAATAGTACCCTTATCATCAAAAGTGTAGAAATCTATAAAGTTAACATATTTTCTTGAGTTAATACAATATTCCATATTTTTTTTCAAAATATCCCAGGAACCCTGAGTAAAATGCGGTACCTTTATACTCCGCAGTAACAAACGATACAACATTATGCTTTTTTTCAATAAAAAATAAACAAAGTTTATCTTTTTCATAAATTTTATCAGTTTATCGTAGTCTTTAAAAAACTTTATTGAATAAAAATGAGGATTCAAACTCAAAAAAAAAAGTAACCTTTTTTTTAAATCATAGTTTTCTACATGTACAGCCTGGTTTCCATCAAATATATAAGATTCTTCATCAAAAAAATAGTAAATATACCTCAATATCTGCTTTTTACTCCCGACTAAATTTTTATTTTCCAACTTTATTAATAAAGGTTTAACTATATCAAAATCATTTAAATTCAGAAATATTTCCTTATTAACTTTATTCAAATATATTAGACAGTAAATCATACTTCAGAGGGAACCTCAAATTTTATTAAATATATATTTTTTATTTGGTAATTAGTCGCAACCTCAGCAAAAGAAATAACAAAAATCTGATTAAAATTCCTCTCTATTATTTTTCTGAAATGTCTCCTAACTGTAGGAGAAGTCACTATAATTGGCTGATAACCACTATTAGAGGCAAATCTCATAAATTCGGCAACCGACATCAATATACTTTGACTAATATTGGGATCCAATACTGGAAAAGTTCCAAATTCATTTTTCTGCAAACTGTTAAGTATTAACTGTTCAACCTGGGGATCAACCGGAGCAGTGTATATAACACTATCCTTTGCTAACATATAAGAAATAGAATTTGCCAAGCCAATTCTAACAAATTCTGTTAATTCAGAAATATCCCTGGTGTATCTGACAGCATCACTGAGAGACTCTATTATGGTTATCAAGTCCCTGACAGGTATTTTCTCTTTAAGCAAGTTCTGAAGTACTCTCTGTAATTCACCTATACTAATCTGCTCAGGAATAACATCCTTAACAACAGCCGGATGAGTTTTTTTAAGATTATCAACCAGTATACTTGTTTCTTGTCTTCCCAGAATATCTGAAGCATTATTTTTTACTATCTCTGTTAAATGAGTAGCTATAACAGATACAGCATCAAAAAGCATACATCCTAACCTTTCTGCCTGTGGCTTATCCTGGGGTTCAATCCAAACAGCAGGCATACCGAAAGCAGGTTCTATAGTAACATTACCATTTAACTGTTTTATAACATTTTCAGGTCCAATAGCCAAGAATTTATTAATGTGAGCTTCTCCCTGACCAACCTTTACACCCTTAACCTTTACAACATATGTGGTAGGCTTCAAATCCATGTTATCAGTCACGTGAACACCAGGCATTACTATACCAACTTCTTTAGCAATACTTATTCTGACAGAAGGTATTCTTTCTAATAGTTTCCTTCCCTGCTGTTCATCAACCAATCCTAAAAGCATTCTACCAAGTTCCAATGAAAGAGTTTCGACAGTGGTATAAACCATAGCTGTTTCTGGTTTTCTTTGTTCCTCTTTTCTCTGTTCTTTTTTGACTTCTTCTTTAACAATTTCTTGGTGGACTTCCTTCTGTTTGGCTTTTAATGATAAAAACAAAAACAATCCGGCAAAACCAAGTAATGGAATTAAAGGTAATCCCATACCCATAATAGAAAGCAAAGCCAGGCCACCGGAAGCACCAGCAGCTATCTGTAAAGCTCTCGGTTGACCTGTCAACTGACTTATCACATCCTCACCTAGGTTAGACTCAGAAGCAGCTCTCGAAACTATTATACCCATGGCAGTGGAAACAAGAAAAGAAGGTAAAATAGAAACCAAACCATTACCTATTGTGAGTATGGTATAAGTTTGCAAAATATCAACAATACCACCTTCAAAATAACTTCTGAAGTAGGTAAACCCCATAAGTATACCACCTATTATACTGATTGCCAATATTATAATATTCGCGATTGTATCCCCTTTAACGAATTTACCAACACCATCCATAGCACCATAGAAGTCAGTTTCCCTCTCTATATCTCTTCTCCTTTTCTTAGCTTCTTCTGGAGTTATGAGTCCTGCGTGTAGCTCACCATCTATTGCCATTTGTTTTCCTGGCATAGCATCCAGCGTAAACCTGGCAGCAACTTGAGCTATTCTCTCTGCTCCCTGTGTTATAACAATAAACTGTACAATAACTATCATCAAAAATAACACAAAACCAATAACGAGATTACCACCAGCAACAAATTTAGCAAAAGTAGGTATAACATGGCCTGCACCGATTGGCTCGCCACTCCTTGGATCCTTTATATGCCCTTTTGCCAAAATAAGCCTCGTAGCAGCAATATTCAAACCCAATCTGAATATAGTCTCAACCAAAACAAGAGTCGGGAAAACAGCAAAATCCAGAGGACTCTTAACATAAACAGCCATAAGTATCACAAGAATAGAAACAATTATATCAGTTATAAGTAGAGTATCAACCAACCAAGCAGGTAGTTCAACTATTATTAACAGAACAGCAAGAAGTATCGCAATAGGTATAAAAACATCCAGGGGAACCCTTTGGCCTCCAATATTTATAGCTTGTCCTGCACCGAGCATAATCACCCCTTATTATTTAGCCAATATCTTTTTCTTTCTTTTCATTCTATATACAAAAGCAAGTCCCTCAGCGGTAGCTTGATAAAGCTCTGCAGGTATATAGTCACCCACTCTACACTTAGAATACAACATTTGAGCAAGCTCAACATTTTCAATTACAGGTATATCATGTTTATTAGCAACTTGTTTAATAAGTTCAGCGAAATACCTCTCTCCCTTTGCAACAACTTGTGGAGCTTGCATTTGACCATGCTCATACTTAAGAGCAACAGCATAATGAACAGGATTGGTAACGACAGCAGTGGCATCTTTAACAGCCCCTATACCTCCACCCATAGCCAACTGTTGAGCCATCTGTTTCCTTTTACCTTTAACATGTGGATCCCCCTCCAACTCTTTATATTCATCTTTCAATTCCTTGAAAGACATTCTCATATCCTTCATAAAAAATTTTTTTTGAACAAAGTAATCAAAAGCTGCAAGAGCAACAAAAACACCAATAACCATCCAAACCATCTTCTCTATTATCTTTTTAAATTCCATAAGGAATGGAATAAAATCCCAAGTTCTAGCAAAATCAATAAACAGCTTTACATTACTCTTTACCATTAGATAAACCAAATATGAAATTATTCCTATTTTAAGAACATTTTTGAGTAACTCAACAACAGATTTTTTAGAAAATATACGTTTAAAACCCTCAACAGGATTAATTTTACTAAATTTGGGAGAGAGTGGCTCAAAGGTGAAAAGAAATCCTATTTGAGCCAAATTTCCTATCAATCCAGCGATAAAGGCAACTATAGCCAACGGTAACAAAACAACTGCAAATAAAATTAAAGCTTTTATAAAAACACCCACTAAAAAAGCTATTAAATTATCTGAATGAACAGCGTTCCTAAAAAATTCCCCCATGTAAACATCTTTTGTAAATTCTGCTATCTTGAGTGCCATTATTTTAGAGTATGCAAAAAGAGTAGCAAACGTAGCAACCATACCTATAAACATTACAACATCTTGACTTTTAAGAACTTGTCCTTTTTTTCTAGCTTCTTGGAGTTTATGCTCCGTGGGCTCTTCCGTTTTATCGGCGTCGTCTGCCATTAATAACACCCCCTAACTATTAATTTAACACCAAATTACAAATTCCCTCAGAAAATATATGAACTCATATTGAACTTTCCTGAAAGTTATTCAAAGATATTTTACATTTTTTTTACATTTTTAACATTATTTGATCCATTCTAAAAAAATAAGTGCAGCTTTTTCCTTCATTTTAACTTCAGGCATAACATCAATCACAATATCTGTATTTATGAGTGAAAACATAAGTTTTTTGAATTCATCAAAGTCCGCTCTATCTAAATAATCCGAATGTTCATATTTTCTCTTACCCGCACTCGATATATGAAACTTAGGAATCTTATTAACCCATGTTTTTATCAAATCATACAAATCAAATTCAGAAGGATTGAGTAAATGATGATAATAATCAAATACAACAGGTAAACCAGTAAACTTTGATATCTGTAAAACATCATAAGCCGAAAATGATTTATCGTCATTCTCTATGGCTATTCGTTTTTTCAAAGATACATTCTTTTCAACATTTTTTACAAATCTCTCAATTGATTGTTGTTTATCTTGATATTTACCACCCGTATGAATTATAATAACAGAGTTTTGATCAGTTTCAAGAGAATCCAAAATAAATGAATGATACTCTATTTCCCTTACTGATTCACTAATCACTTTGGGATTAGGAGAGTTCAACACGACAAATTGTCCAGGATGCATAGTCAACCTTATGTTGTACTTTGTTATATTCTTCCTTTCAGATTTAAGTATATCTTCTATTTCATATCTCCATTTATCTTTGAAATCTTTGTGAGAAAAAAAAGGAACAAAGTTGCTACCGATTCTGAAAACCTCAAATCCATTATTTTTACAAAGCTCAAGAAGTAACTTCAAATCATTTAAATTTTTTAAAAATGTTTCAATAACTCTCTTATGTGATAAACTCAGTAGTTTTATTTTTCTATTTGTAGTGAGTATATTATCCCAGGTGGAGCAAAAAAAACCAGTTCTGATTATCATTGGTCGTTCTTTATATTTAACTATTTTACTATAAAAATCCTTCAATTTCAAAAGGTAAGTGGTGAAAATTATATAACAATAATAAAAACTATCAAAACTATTTTAGGATATTTAGGAGGTTCTAATTATGGAAAACTACAGGTTGAAACATATGGAAGAGTTGAAAAAAAATGGTATAAATCCTTTTGGTTATCCCCTCAAAAAAAGGCCAAACATAACAGTAGATGATCTGAAGAAAAAATACAAAGACCAACAAGAACTACCAAATCAAACATTTATAACAAGTGGAAGAATATTAAATACAAGACATCATGGCAAAAGTATATTCGCAGACCTCTTAGGACAACAAGAAAAAATACAAATATATCTTAAAAAAGATGAATTAGATCAAAAATTTGATATATTTAAAGATAACATAGATAACGGAGACTGGATAATGGTTGAAGGGTTTCTATTTAGAACAAAAACTGGAGAAATAACGATACATTTAAAAGATTATGATTTTCTATCTAAATGTCTGTTGGAACTACCAGAAAAGTGGCACGGCCTTAAAAACCCAGAAATAAGATATAGGCAAAGGTACCTAGATCTGTTTGTCAATCCCCAGGTTAAGAAAAATTTCGTAATTAGAAACAAGATAATAAAATTTTTAAGAAACTACTTAGATAATTTAGGATTCATAGAGGTAGAGACACCAATGTTAAACATAATACCCACAGGAGCTCTGGCTAAGCCATTTAAAACATTCCATAATGCACTCGGAACAGAAATGTTTCTTAGAATAGCACCAGAATTGTACCTAAAAAGATTGATCGTAGGTAACTTCGAAAAAGTTTATGAACTAGGAAAAGTATTCAGAAATGAAGGGATATCAACCAAACATAATCCTGAGTTTACCATACTGGAACTCTACCAAGCATTTGCTGACCTATTGGATATGATAAATTTAACAGAGAATCTTATATCAGATCTCGTCTTCCATATACACCAAACCAAACAGATAGATTATCAAGGTAAAAATATCGATTTTAGTACCCCCTTCAGGAAAATATCATTTCCAGAAGAGTTATATAAAAAAGGTGTGGATATAGAAAAACTAAGACATGATAAAAATTATTTAGAAAAAATAGCCCAAGAATTAAATATTGCAAACAAAGTTTTAAGCCATGTAATAGATAAATCCTTTGATGAGTTGGTCAAACCCGACCTTGTTAATCCAACATTTGTTATTGACTATCCTGTGGAAATATCACCGTTGGCAATATCCAAATCCGATAGCCCAATGTATGTGGAAAGGTTTGAACTTTTTGTTGCAAATTTTGAAATAGCTAACGCTTTCAGCGAACTCAATGATCCATTTGAACAAGAATCACGTTTTACCCAGCAAAAAGAGCTAAAAGAAACAGGTGAGGAAGAAGCACATGAATATGACGAAGATTACATAAACGCTTTAAAATATGGTCTACCTCCCACAGGCGGTCTCGGATTTGGTATAGATAGATTAGTAATCATACTAACAAATCAAAACTCAATAAGGGAAATAATCCTATTCCCAGCTATGCTACCTAAGGAAGAATGATAAAAAAACCACAAAAGTTTGTCCTCAGAATAATAACAGGTCTACTATTGGGTTCTCTTTTTATCTTCTCAGTCTTTGAAAACAAGCTCATCTTTTATATAATGGTCATTTTTTTCCAGATTGTATCAATTTGGGAACTGAAAAAAATGTTTCCCAACAGCATAGATACATTCTTTTGGTTATTTTTGGTATTATGGATAGATAGTATCATCTTAATAGATTTACACAACTACAACCTTATATCAAATTTATCATATTTTAATAAGAGTATACTTGTTCCGTTTTCATTAGCCTCAATAGTAATTTTATTAATATTTATTATGAAAAATATATTAAACAGTAGAGATATTGGAAATGATATAGTTTTCAAAAACACAGTTACTGAATTTTTTTTGTTTTTTTATTTCATAGTATCATTATGTTTATCATTCGTGTTGTTTGAAATAAAAAATGGTTTATTTTTTTTATTGGTTGTAGTAACAAATTATTCACATGATATCTTCGCTTACTTTATTGGCAAAATTTTTGGGAAAACTCCATTTTTTAATAACATAAGCCCATCAAAAACATTAGAAGGGTATATTGGAGGATCTTTACTGAGCTTTCTAACCGGATTATTCATAGCAGAAAAATTACAATTATTTGAATTGGGAATGATAAAAATGGTGGTTATAATATTTCTAATATCGTTTTTTTGTGCTTTCGGTGATTTATTTGAGTCATTGGCTAAAAGAGTTGCAAACGTCAAAGAATCGGGAAATATCATATTGGGGCACGGAGGAGTTCTAGACAGAATGGATAGTCTAATATTCTCAATTTTCATATCCTCCAGCATTTATTTCTTAATATGAAAAACAAATAAAAGGATTTAAATATTTTACGTTTAATTCTATATATGAATAAATTTAAATTTAGTGTTTTTATTCTGACATATTACATAAGGAAGGAGATAAAAAAATATGAAAAGGATAAATAATTTTACTTGGTTAATTGGTGGTCCACAAGGAAGTGGAGTGGATTCCTCAGCTAACACCTTTGCCAAAACTTGTGCTTCAATAGGGTTATACATTTTTGGTAAAAGGGAATACCATTCAAATATTAAAGGAGCACACAGTTATTATCCAATAACCGTTTCTGAAAAACCTATAAGATCACATACAGACAGTATAGATATTCTTGCAACATTTGAAAAAGAAACCTTAACTTTACATAAAGAAAATGTGGTTGAGAATGGTATAATAATATTTGATAAGGATTATGATGTGGATTTAAATCACAATAAGTACACCTTGGTTCCATTACCATTCAATGATATAATAAAGGAAGCTGCTGTTAAATTTCAGAGAGAGAAAGACTATTCAAAACTACAGATAATGAGGAACGTTATAACAGTTGCAGCATCACTGGCAATTTTAAACTTGGACGCAGAGTATCTTATAAAAACCTTGGAATCAGTATTCACAGGCAGAAGATCAAAATTACTGGAAATAAACATTTTTGCTGCAAATTTAACATATGAGTATATAAAATCAAATTCTTTTAATCAGAAATCCATTTATGAACTCAAACCAATAGAAAATCATGAAAGCTTGGTATTAACATCGGGAACGACAGCGACGGCAATTGGTAAAATAGCTGGTGGATGCAAATTTCAAACTTACTATCCAATAACTCCTGCAAGCGACGAAAGCGAATACTTAGAAGCACATCCAGAATACGGCGTAGTTGTTGTTCAAACTGAGGATGAGATAGCTGCAATTTGTATGGCTATAGGAGCCTCATTGGCAGGGGTAAGAGCTTCAACTTCTACATCAGGACCTGGGTTCAGCTTGATGGCAGAAGCTCAGGGATGGGCAGGAATTAATGAAGTTCCCGTGGTTATCTTCAACTATCAAAGAGGAGGTCCATCGACAGGATTACCTACAAGGCATGAACAAGGTGATCTTGAGTTTGCACTTCATGCAGGGCATTCTGAGTTCCCAAGAATAGTTTTGAGCCCAGGAGATATAGAAGAAAGTTTTTATTTGGCTATAGAATCTTTTAATTTAGCAGAGAAATACCAATTACCAGTTGTATTTTTATCGGATAAAGCAATTGCCAATAGTATTCAAACAGTTAAATCTTTTAACTTATCAAATATCCAAATAGAAAGAGGTAAAATGTTATCAGATAAAGATTTGTCAATTTTATTAGAAAAAGAAGGTAAGTATAAAAGGTTCAAAATAACAGAAGATGGTATATCTCCGAGAATAATTTTAGGGCAGGGAACATTTTGGAACACAGGAGATGAACATGATGAGTTTGGCCACATATGTGAAGAATCAAATAATAGGACAATAATGTTTGATAAGAGAATGAGAAAAATGAATACAATAATAAAAGAATTGGATATTTCATTGAAATACAGAATGTATGGTCCCGAAAATGCTGATTATACGCTCATAGGATGGGGATCAGTAAAAGGACCAATATTAGATACTCTGGAAGAATTAAATAAATATTACAAAATCAATTTTTTACAAATAATATTACTAAAGCCATTTCCAAGTGAAGAAATATTACCAATTATCAAAAATTCAAAAATGTTAATAGGAATAGAAATGAACTATTCAGGACAGTTATGTAATCTGATTAGAAAAGAAACAGGAATAAAGGTAAATAAGAGGATACTTAAATGGAATGGAAGATCATTCTCAAGAGAAGAGATATTCAAAGGTGTAATAGATGCAATAAATTTGGATCAAGAAAATATTGTATGTAAATCGGGTATATAGAAAGGTAGGTGTATCTAATGGCTTATAAAATAAGTGATCTGAAAACAGACTATCAGAGTGATTGGTGTCCAGGTTGTGGAGATTTTGGAATACTCAATGCTATAATGTCAGCTCTGGTAGACTTACAATTAGATTTAAATAAGGTAGTTCTAGTATCTGGTATAGGATGTTCTGGGAAAACCCCTCATTACATAAATACCGCAGGTATACATACTTTACATGGTAGAGACATACCCTTTGCCAGTGGCATCAAATTGGCAAACCCAGAGCTTACGGTTATAGTTACTGGAGGAGATGGTAATACCTATGGAATAGGAGCAGGTCATTTCCTCAATGCAGGTAGGAGAAACATAGACATAACCTGTTTAGTATTCAACAATGGTGTATATGGTCTAACTAAGGGGCAAGCTTCACCCACCTTGAAACTCGGTATGAAAACCAAGTCACTGCCTTTACCAAATATTAATGAAGCTATTAACCCTCTGGTTGTAGCAATATCTTGTGGATACACCTTCGTAGCAAGATCATACGCCTATGACGTGAAACATTTAAAAGAAATTATAAAGCAAGCAATACTACACAAAGGGTTGAGTTTAGTAGATATTTTACAACCATGTCCAAGCTACAATGATATTCATACAAAAGAATACTTTGAACAAGTTGTAAATAACTCCAAGAGAATATATAAATTAGAAGAAACAGGGTATGATGGAGAAATTAAGGATCCCAATAATCCTGAAGAAATTCAACAAAAATTATTACAAGCAATAACAAAATCTCAAGAATGGGGAGAAAAAATACCAATTGGCGTCTTTTATAAAATAAATTTACCAACATTAACAGATAGGTTGAAAGAAAGATATAAAAACGATATAAACCCATCCAAAGATAACATAGAACAAAATGGAAAACCAACAACAGATATATCAAAACTAATAGAAGAAATAGAAGTCAAAAGATATATAAGGGGGTAAATACATGAGAATAAACACTGAAAATATAAGCAGAACAGAATACATAATTCTCAGATCTCTTTCTCAGTCTCCCAAAACATATTGGGATCTTTTACTAGAATCTTTCGATACAGCGGCAAATACAATAATTTCAATAAAAAACTTATTGAATAACAATACAATATTATATAGTAACAATCATTTTTACTTACCAGAAGAAAGTAAAAAGACATTTAAAAATATTCTAAAAACGGAATACAAAGATGTAAAATGTAAAAATTGCGATGGAAAAGGATTTATTAATCAATTCAATGGTATCCTAAAAGAATTTGGAGAAATAACCCAAGATAGGCCCAAAGCAATACCAGAGTTCGATCAAGGTGTGGTAAACATTGATACCGTTATAAATAGAATAACATTCATGTACTACAAAGGAGATTTAGAAAACAGAGATATAGTTTTAATTGGTGATGATGACTTAACCTCAATAGCTTTATCCCTTACAAATTTACCCAATAAAGTAACCGTTTTAGAAGCTGATAAGAGATTAGTAGATTATATAAATGACAAAGGTAGAAAATTGGGGCTTGATAATCTCAAAGCGATATCCTATAATGTTGAGTGGAAAGTGGATAATAGTTTGAGGAACTCTTTTGACGTTTTCTTGACAGATCCTGTGGAAACAGTTCAAGGAATAAGTTTATTTATTTCAAGAGGATGTTCAATGTTAAAATCCCAAGGAGTATTGTATTTTGGCTTAACACATATAGAAGCCTCATATAAAAAATGGCACAAAATACATAAGAATCTCTACGAAATGAATTTTGTAATCACTGATATTCTTGATAAATTTCAACTATACGAACTAAATCCAGATGATATAGTTTCTAAAGGATATCGAGTGTTCACAGAAATCGGGTTAGAGTTACCCAAGCCAGAAAAACCTTGGTATAACTCTGCCTTCCATAGATTGGAACTAATTGACAATCCAAACCCATTATTTGATCCTGATAAGGAGTACAAATTAGAAAGGGATCTATATTATGATGACGAAGCCTATGTCACTCTCTATTGAAAAAAAGTTAAATATAATATTAATAGAAAAATACAGCCAAAGTGGATACTTGAATATGAAAATAGATGAGTTTCTTTTTGAAAATTTTGAAAAATTTGCCCTTAATCCTTATAATTCCATAATATTTAGATTCTATAATTTTGCAAATTATACCATTACCTTGGGTCATTCACAAAATACGGTGAATGAAAATATAATGGAAGAATATAAAAGATGGTCATTTGTTAAGAGAATAACAGGAGGAAGAGCAGTATTCCATTATCCCAAAAAAGACTTAACATTATGTTTAATATCATCTATTCAAGCATTTGAAAAGCTAAATGTAAATATCCACAAAAATACAATAAGAAATATACATTCGTTTATAAACAATTGCTTATGGGATTCCATATATCCGCTTTTAAAAAACAATAAAAATAAAGATATAAAAAATGTTCAAAATAAATATGCAAAGTTTGACTGTTTTCAGAATATTCATGATTTTGAAAAAGTTTACAACAATAAAAAAGTCATAGGAACAGCAATAAAAATCTCAAATCAAAAATTCATAGTCCAAGCAAACATAAAATTACAATACATGTTCGAAAACATAAGTAAAGACATAATCAACAAAATAGAAAACAATTTTCTATGTAAATTGATAGGAATTGAAAATAGCGATTTCTATGATTCAAAAAAGTTCTATCCTATAAAACTTTTCGATTTATTCAAACCACTATCCAAATAATCTTCATTTTTTATGAATATAGGTAAAGTATTGATATTTTACAATTCGATAAATGTTGATTTTTTTATTATCAAATCTTTTTATGAAAAAATGAAGAAAGAGTGTTCCTGTTTTAAACCAATAGATATAACAGATAAGAGAGAAATATCAATTTTTAGGAGTAATATAAAAAAGGTTAATACAGAGGATGATATTTTAGTCATAAATTTTGGTGGAGATGGTAGTCTGTTTTCCTCATTATCGCTTACAGCAGAGTCATTAGAAAAAAATAACATATACACTATTTCATTCAATTTTGGAAACAAAGGATTTTATTGTTTTTACCCTAGAGAAATGTTAATGAATTTCCTGAATGGGGAACTAAATTTATTAGAAACATCAATCTTAGCTTATGAAAATCAAGAATTCATAGAAGGATATTTTTGGAAAGTAAATAACCAATACTACTTCATAGGAGATACAGTTATAAAACCTTACATACACTATAAAACAATAAAGCTAGAATACTACATAGATAAAAAAAATATAGAAGAGATATGTGATGGTATAATAATTTTTACGACATTTGGTTCCACAGGATACTTTTTATCAATAAATGGAATTTACATTGATACAGGTTTTAGTGATTTAATAGGAATTTCTTTTATAGCTCCACATTCACTAAAGCACAGAGCACAGTTATTCAAAAATAAAGAAATAGTGGTATTAAATAAAGACAGGAAAAACGCCATTTTATTAACTGACGGACAAGACAAATTGATTATTGAACCCCAAGAATCCATTAGTATAAACAAATCTGAAAAAAAATTCATTCTAATTGGTAATAAGAACATATTCACCAGATGGATAGAAAACTTCTATGAAAAATAAAATAGAAAAAAAAATAACGGATTTAAAGGACTTAAAAATAATTCCATTAAATACAACAGTTCCATTTCTAGATATGATTTTGAATAATGAGGTTCTAATTTTAAATTATTCTTCACCAAATATCAGAATGCTCTTTAAATTTATAGAGCATTTTATATCCGAAAAAAAATATAAATCACAAAATGGAAGTTTGAATATAATCTGTATAATCCCACATAAAGTTAAATATTATGATGAATATCTAATAAATAATTTGCCATTTCCAATATATCAAACCACTGATACTTTTTATTTAGAAATATCAAAAAATACATTAATAACAAATGTAAATAATTCATTAGAAATACAAACTTCAAGTAACTATGATTTAGCATATTTATTTCTTAGTAACGATAAAATTGATTTCTCATTACAGAATGAAATAACTCTAGAAAAAGAATATTCAAAACTCATAGAAAAATTGAACTATAAAGTAATACCTATAAACTACTCTGAAAGAATAAAAGATATAAAAATAGAGAATTTCAGAAATGGTAATATAGTAGCTATTTTAAAAAATATCAATTTACGTTCAATAATTAACCTCTATTTTCTTGGCAGTAACTATAAACTTGAAACTCTCAGATCTACGAAAAATCTTACCTTTATAAAATCCATTGGTCTGCTAACGCTTGATCACAACAATATACTAATATTCTCACTGACAATAGAAAACACAATAATTATTCAAAAATACAATATTGATAGTGATAAACTTGAACCTTTGGAAGAACTGAAATTATGGAACTACTACGAAAAAATAAAAAGCTTGGATTTAAAAAAGATAACCCTAAATAATGAAAACATTATTCTATGGGATCATAATACAATATATGTTTTCAAACACAACATTACAACTAATCTATTAACGGGTAAAAAAATTGAAATTTCATTCTACAACGTCAGTGGTCAGAAATCGAAACAAACTCATATTCCTACAGATGGAGTATGGAAACAAACAATATGGGGAAATATTAACAACACTCACCTAAATAATGATGATTTATATGTAGCAGATACAGAATACTCACAAATGAGAAAACTAGATCTAAAAAATGGTGCAAGCAGATCAATCAGTTTTAAATCCCCAGATCAAGAGCGAGAGAAACTCAAAGGTAAGATATCTTCAATTTATACCACTTCTGATAAAATATTTTTTATCGATTTAGATTTTAAGAAAATAAGATATATAGACAATAATTCAAAAAATTCAATAATAAAAACGGTATTCTATGATGAAAATATCAATCTTTTTTCCCAGTTATTCTTTATCGAATCTCTGAATTCAATAGCATATAATACAGATAAACATATAATATTTATTGATTTATACAGAATAGAAATAAGGAGGGAGATATGTTAATAAAGGAAAAGATAGATGAGAATTTGTTGGACGGCTTTTTCAAAGCTTGTTGCTATATAGTAGTTGGTATGATATATTTGAAAGATAATCCTTTATTAAAAGAACCACTAAAATTTGAACATATAAAAAATAGGCTTTTAGGTCACTGGGGAGCAAGCCCAAACATAAGTTTTATTTATACACATACAAATAGAATAGTAAAAGAGTATGATATAGAGTGTATGATAGTAGTAGGACCTGGGCATGGAGCCCCAGGGTACATTGCTCCACTATATTTAGAAGGAACTTTATCAAAATATTATCCAAATTTTAGCCAGGATGAGGAAGGTTTAAAATTTCTTTTCAGAGCATTTTCTTTTCCTGGTGGTCTGGGTAGCCATTGTACTCCAGAATTACCAGGAACAATTCAGGAAGGAGGGGAATTGGGATATACTTTGTCACACTCATTTGGAGCAGTTTTTGATAACCCAAATTTGATAGTTATATCAATTATAGGAGATGGAGAAGCTGAAACTGGTCCACTATCTGCCTCATGGCACTCAAATAAATTCATTAACCCTATAACAGATGGTGCTGTGATCCCAATCCTTTCACTAAATGGATACAAAATAAATAATCCAACCATATTATCTCGTATAGAAAATAAAGAGCTCATAGACCTATTTAAGGGTTATGGTTATGACCCAATAGTAGTAGAATATAATGAAAATATACATCACCATATGTCTCAAGCAATGGATTCCTGTATTGAAAAGATAAAAAATCAATGGGAAGAAGCGAGAAACAAGAAAAAACCATTTTACATGAGACTACCAATGATAATCCTCAAGGTTCCAAAGGGATGGACTGCACCTAAAAAATTTAAGAACCATTTTATTGAAGGGTATTGGAGATCACACCAGGTTCCTTTACAAAACTGTAAAACCAATGAAGAAGAACTAAAAATATTAGAAGAATGGTTAAAAAGTTACAAACCAGAAGACATATTTGATTCATCAGGAAAACTAAAAGAAACAATAAAAAAAGTAATACCAGAAAAAAAAATAGGAGAGAATATATATTCTAATGGAGGAATGATAAGGAAACCTCTCAAATTGCCCGAAATCAAAAAATACGCTATAGATTTAGAAAATCCATGTAAAATAAAGGTATCAAATACGCATGGTTTAGGTGTATACTTATTAGATATAATAAGAGAAAACAGAAACAACTTCAGAGTATTTGGCCCAGACGAAACAGCTTCTAACAGATTATCTAAGGTTTTTGAATTTGGGAAAACATGGATGTTACAAAAATTACAAGAGGATGAAGATGAAGGATATTTAGATCCTCTTGGTAGAACAATGGAAATTCTATCTGAACATACGATAGAAGGTTGGTTAGAAGGATATCTACTTACAGGAAGACATGGAATTCTTAATACATATGAAGGTTTTGCTCCTATAATTTCTTCTATGGTGAACCAATTTGGAAAATGGCTAGATATTTCACTAGACGTTCCATGGAGAGAACCTATAAGTTCATTGAACATTCTGTTAACTTCTGTGGTATGGAGACAGGATCATAACGGTTTTACTCATCAAGATCCAGGATTTATAAATTCCATAGTTGATAAATGGCCTGAGATAGTTAGAGTATATTTCCCGTGTGATTCCAATACACTGATTGCTTGTATTCATTCATGTCTACAAACAATAAATAGAATAAACATTGTTATTTGTGATAAACAGGTTCATCCACAATACCTAACAATAGATCAGGCTTTCAATCACTTCATCAAAGGTATAGGAATTTTTGATTTTTTAAGTGATGAAAAAGAACCAGATGTAATACTAGCAAGTTGTGGAGATATACCAACCAAAGAAAATGTATTTGCCAGAAATATACTGAAACAACTTTTCCCTGAGGTTAACATAAGATTTATTAACGTATCCAATCTTTTCAGATTAGCTCCAGAAAATGAACATCCAGATGGATTGAAAGACGATATTTTTGATATGTATTTTACAGAGGACAAACCAATAATATTTAATTTTCATGGTTACCCGTGGCTAATACACAGGTTAACCTATAGGAGGAAAAACCATAAAAATCTACATGTAAGAGGATACAGAGAAAATAGGAAAACAGGGATAGATGCTTTCCACTTGGTCCCGTTTTTAAAAGGAAGAGGAGGAATAACCACTCCATTGCAATTGGCAATAATAAACCAAGTAGATAGATTCAGTATAGCAATAGACGCTATAAAAAGGATAGAAAAATTGAAAATGAAAGGAGCAAAATACGTAGACTTACTTAAAAATAAACAGATAGAAGCTTTAAAATTTGCATATGAAAATGGAGTAGACAATCCCGATTATGAGGACATTTTTAATTTTAAATTATGGTAGCTCCTCAATCAAAATAGCACTCTACACAGAAAATCTATCCGAAATAAAAAAATACAATATTAAGGACATAAATCCAGAAAATTTCGAAGAACACCTTAAATATATTACAAATATCATTGAGAAAGATATAGATATTTTCATTCACAGAGTGGTACATGGAATGGACCACCAAAGTCCTTTTCTGATTGATGATAATGGAATAGAAATTCTCAAAATTTTAGCAGACATAAATCCATTACATAACAAAATTTCTTTAAAAGGAATAGAATTCTTTAAAGATCAATATCCGTATGGGGTTCATTATGCAGTATTTGATACTGACTTTCACAGAACCATACCAGAATACTCAAGAATATACGGTATAAACGTTGATTTTTATAAAAAAGGAATTAAAAAGTATGGGTTCCACGGAATTTCATATTCTTACGTTCTGAGAAAAATTTCAGAGTTTTTGAATAAAAAAAATCCAAATTTGATTATTCTCCACCTTGGTTCAGGTTGTAGTATCTGTGCTATAAAAGAAGGGAAAAGTATAGATACTTCAATGGGTTTTTCTCCATTGGAAGGGCTAATCATGCAAAATCGTTCTGG
>JAOABG010000060.1 GCA_026418475.1 bacterium
AGGAATAGGAAATGGTAGCTCAATAATCATTTTCATTTCAATACTTTTCAGGTTACCCTCCTACATAATAGAAACCTTCAATTTGGGAGGAAGCCCAATAAACAGTGGAATAATCATAGGTATTCAAATTGTATTCTTTGTTTTCTTTATAGCAGTGGTATCATTTCTATCATTATCAATTAGGAAGATACCAATAATGTTAACTCAAAGAGTTGTAGCTGGTAACAAAGTGGTTCAACAAAAAAGCACTTTTCTACCATTACCATTAATAGCAGCAGGAGTTTTACCAATAATATTTGCAGTAGCTTTACTTTATTTTCCAATAACAATTTTACAAGCTGTTGGAATTAATCAAGAAACATTCTCAATAAATCCAGTTTTAAAATTCATTTATCAAACCATTGTTCCACCAAATTTGGTGATTCCAAACGAATGGAATATGGAAATACTAAAAACTTTCTTTATAACTTTTGCTTGGAATCTATGGCACTCAATAATATATGCAACATTAATAATAGCTTTTTCATATTTTTATACATTTATAGTTATTAATGTTGATGATTTAACAGAATATTTAAACAAATCGGGAGCAGTGATAAGAGGAATAAAACCTGGGCAATCAACAAAAAATTTCTTAGAAAATACCCTATATAAACTGGCTTTTATAGGTGGGCTAGCACTGTCACTCATAACAATATTACCCCCATATCTAATGTACATCATTAATTTCGTTGTGTCAAGAATAACAGGTATACAAGAGCTATCTTTAGGTGGATTGGTAGGTATGTACATAAGTGGGAGTTCAATGCTGATAATAGTTGGAGTGGTTTTAGATTTACTAAAACAGATGAACGCTTATTTAGTAGCAGTCAATCCAAGAGAAGTTTTTAAAGGTAAAACAAAATGATTATGCCTAAAAAAACTTTCAAGAAATTCTTCACTTACTTTTTTCTCACTTTTTTCACTTTTACCACTATATTCTTTGTTCTATCAATGTCATCAAAAACCGAGAAAGAAGAGAAAATAGCTTTAAAAAGTCCGCAAAAATTGATCTCAAAACAGTTATATCTATCACAAAACAAACTCTACAACACATATATACCGCAAAATTATAAAATAATTAATTATAAAATAAAACAGTTATCAATAGAAATGGAAATATACACTAAAAAAACAATTTACAAAGCTTACATATATCCAAAAGTAATCTTAAAAGATTACATTCAAACAGAAAAAGAAATCTCAGAATACCTAAAATCAATTGATAAATTTATCTTTCTAGTAAAAAAACATAAAGGACAAACTTTTAAAGCAATATACATGTTCGATACAAAAAAAATATATGTACGATGATATACAAGTAATATTCATTATCTTTTTATCAGTTTTAACAATAACGTTTTTATTCCAAATATCAACCAAACTAATAATCAATAGAAAAAACAGATTAATAAAAGAAAAGAAAGAAGATATATTAAAATTTTTATACAATCAATCTGAAAAAAACCAGGAGACCAATTTTGAAAAAATTCAACTATTTTCAAAACTAAAACCAGAAAAACTAATGAAAATTATCAACATATTACTCAAAGAAAGAAAAATAAAATACGATAAAGAAAATATAAAACTAACAAGTGATGGTGCTAAAGAAGCACAAGAAATAATAGAAAAACATAGAAAAATTGAAAAATACCTCTTCGAAAGTACATCAGTAAAAATAGAAGAAATACATTCAATAGCAGAAAAAGAAGAACACAGTAATAATCTCAATATTGAACCAGCAAATACATATCAATGTATAGATCCTCATGGAGATGTAATAAAAGGCCAAGGAGTACCTTCATTTTCTATCCTCAAACTAACACAAAATTTAGACAATACAAACAAAATATTTAAAATTATCCACATAGAAGACGAACCCAGAGAAATATACAGTAAAATAGTACAATTAGATATAGCACCATTTGATTATATCAAAATAAAAGAAATAAAAACAAATTCAATAAAAGTAATAACAAACAGAGGACAGTTAATAGAAATGGATTTCATCTTAGCAGGAAACATATTTATAGTAGAAGAAGAAACTAAGAAAGAAGATATAGAAATACTATTCAATGAAATTGAAGAAAAAATTGATCTAATTTCAACACTGGATAAACTCAAAATTAATGAGAAAGCTAAAATATTAGGGATATCATTCTACATAAGAGGAGAAGAAAAAAGAAGGTTACTCGAATTGGGATTTGTTAGGAATTCATTAGTAGAACCATTGTACAACAATATGTTAGGCAACGACCCAAGAGTATACAGAATTAAGAACACCAATATAGCTTTACGAAAAGAGCAGGCACAAAAAATATATGTCCAAAAACTAAACTAAAAAAATAAACATGAAAAAAGAATGTGAAAATTGCCAAATAATAAAAAACATAAAAAATTATACAAAAATAGACTACACCATAGGATTGGTGGGTAATCCCAATGTTGGTAAATCAACACTTTTTAATTATTTAACAGGGATGAATGTCAGAGTTGGAAATTGGCCAGGGAAAACAGTATCCAAAATTGAGGGATTTTTTGAATTCAAAACCCCCAATAATAAATACGTCTTCAAAATAATAGATCTACCAGGTGTGTACTCCATTTTTTCTTTCACACCAGAGGAAGAAGTAACCAGAAACTTCCTCTTCTTGGGTTCATATGATATAGCACTAATAGTATTAGATGCAACCAACTTAGAGAAAAATCTAATTCTGGTATTCCAAACATTTGAGATAACCTCAAAAGTAATACTCACACTCAATTTAATCGATGAAGCAAAAAGAAAAGGGATAATAATAGATATTGAAAAATTAGAATCTAAACTTAAAGTACCGATAATACCAATTATAGCCTCAACAGGATACAACACAGATTTACTCATATACAGAGCTTTGGAAATTATTCAAGGGAAAATAACAATAACACCCGCAAAATACAATCAACCACCAGAATTGGAACAAATAATAGAAGAACTTAAACAAGAAATCTTAGAATACTACCCTGAGTTACAAAATCATCCAGCTCTCAAATGGATAACCCTAAGAATATTAGAAGGAGACAAATTCATAATAGAAATGATAAGAAAAAAAGCTATAAAAATAAATAGTTACCAAAACACAAAAACAAAATTACCCGACCTACTTATCATATAAAAATATGGGAAAAAACTTTGAAGATATAATTAAAAAAGCCGAAAAATATAGAATTAAATACAATAATACTTTTAGAGATAAAATAATAGAAGATATGCATCAGCAAATATCAACCACTCTTGCAGATGTCATACAATATAGAGAAACAAATGATTTCCTTGGAAAAATAGAGAAATATGTGGACCTATTCTTAACATCTAGAATTGGAGGAATACTTGTTTTAACCATAATGCTAAGTATTGTCTTATGGATAACATTATCGGGAGCAGGATATATATCATCACTTTTAGGATCATTTTTTGAATACATAGAATCAGGATTGAGGAAAATTTTTCATTTCTTGAAAATTCCAGAATTGATAACAAGTTTTCTGATAGATGTGGTATATAAGTCTGTTGCAATAGTTGTTGCCGTTATGTTACCACCGATGACCATATTTTTCCCTCTTTTTACATTTCTTGAAGATTTGGGATTACTTCCAAGAATAGCACTAAACATGGACAAGATTTTTAAAAGTGTAGGAGCACATGGAAACCAATCACTAACAATGATGGTAGGATTTGGATGCAACGCTGCTGGAGTAGTATCAACAAGGATAATCAAATCCCCAAAAGAAAGATTAATTGCAATTCTGACAAATAACTTTATGCCATGTAACGGTAGATGGCCATTATTAATAATGATATCAACAATATTTTTAGCTCCTTTAATTTCAAGCAGTTCCAATCCATTAGTTGGTTCTCTCATAGCCTCAACTGCACTAGTACTATCTGTATTCGTAGGATTAGTATTCACTTTAATAATATCATTGGGATTATCAAAATTTTTGAAATCCTTAGGAAGTTTCTATATCCTAGAAATACCACCATTTAGGAAACCCAATTTTCTGAGAATACTATATACTTCAGTAATAGATAGAACAGTATTTGTATTAGCAAGAGCAGTGTATATGGCTATTCCTGCAGGTATATTTGTATGGACCATTAACCAGTTGAATTTATCCCAAAATATAACAAATACTTTAGATCCTTTTGGAAAATTATTTGGCTTAGATGGAACAATAATACTTTCTTATATCATAGCTTTACCAGCAAATGAAATAGTAATACCAGCACTATTAATGCTCTATACAGGCTCAAAAAATTTTGTTGAAATAGAACAACTACAAAGTATATATCAAATACTTACAGTATATGGTAACTGGGATTGGAAAACAGGAATATGTGTCATGTTGTTCTCAATCTTACATAATCCCTGCACTACAACAATTTTAACAATATATAAAGAAACTCAAAGTTTAAAATGGACAATAATTGCAACAGTATTACCACTAATAACAGCCTTCTCCACTTTATTTATAGTATATAATCTTTTATTAAAACATATCAGTTTTTTGTAATTTTAAATTTAAAGAAATTTTTACAAATGTAAAATATTCTTTCATTTTCTTAATTAAAAATTTTTTAATTAAAATTAATCTAAACCTATACCTATAATAAGGAGGTATAGATAAAATGTCAATCGAAAGTATAAGGCAAAGAGTAGGTAGTAGAGTTCCATATTTCGAAGATAACACAGAAAAAGAAGCAAATCTAATAAAAGGTATATTAGGAGGAATAACAGATGCTTTCATAAGCTCAGTAGGATACCCTTCAATAATAGCTTATCGTATGCCAAAAATAATCAAAGGATTATCAAAAGTAGTTATCGATAGTGAACAAATGAGTTTACTATCAAAAATTATTAACCTCTCAGTGTTACCTATAGGAGCTATTGCAATACCTCTATTATCAATTTTTATATCTTTTATTAGTGGAATAGCAACAGGTTATATGATGGGAACAGTACTTGGTCTAAGCCCTGTACAAATAGCAAAAGAGAGAATAGAAAATATAAAAGAATTTTACATAGACTCAGAAAAAAGGGCTGAAAAATTAATTCAAGATGCTGAAGAAAAAATAAATAAAAAAATAGAAAAATCAGAAAACGATAAATAAATTAAATAATATATAAGCAAGTGTCAATAAAAAATATTAATAACTTATCTCAAAAAGGTGTAGTATTTGTAGATTGGTTTCTTAACGTTCCACGTACATTTAACACCTTTCTCAAATATAACCATGTCTCCACTTTTTATTTCAACTTTAGTTTCATCATCTAATGTGACCTCCACTTCACCTTCCACAACATAAAATTTTTCCTTTGTATCATAGTACCAATCAAATGTTGATATTTCTTTTGACCATGTTGGCCAATTTTTAGAGTCTTTCACTTCCTCAGGTTCTGGTCTATATATTAACACTTTTTGATCTTTTTGCATTACATTCACCTCCTTGAGTAATAAAATAGTTGTTAATAAAATTTTTAATAAATTTTAATTTCACCTTTTTGAAATTTTAAAATTAATAAAAAATAAAAAATTAGTGCTAATTTTAACATTCTTTTTACAAATATAAAGATTTTTTTATACTTTATTTAATAAATATTTTAATTGTAAGCATCTTAACAATAAAGTAAATAGCATTACGGAGGTAAATAGTAATGGATACAACTATTAAAAATTCAAATCTAATACTAAACACAACTTATACTAAACACAATGAAGACGAAAAAGAGAAAGATATACCCGTAGGTAAAGCACTGAAATCATTGGCTGCCGCAGCTGCCGATGGATTCGTAAGCACTGTTGGCTACACAGGATCCACTATATACCACCTACCCAAAGCCGTCTATGAAGCAGCCAAATCTATCATCAAAACAGATGTTATAGGTCCTAACCTCAAAGTCCTATGCTTAGCTCTATTACCCCTTGCAACTGTTTTAACACCCGCTATGGCTACAATAGGATCATTAGGATACGGCATCTTCAACGGATTCGGCAAAGCTCTAGATGAAAACAAAACCATAAAACAGATTATAAATGAAGAAATACAAAATATTAAAGAATTTCACAATGACTTAGTACCAAATAAAATAATAAAAGGAATCACAAAAATTGGAGAAGAAAAACTAGAAGAAGGTGAAAAACCTACTGATATTAAAATCATTGAGTCAATAAAAGGATTAATAGGGGGAGTCATAGGGATGGCTATAGATTCCATCGGAGCAACTGCTATCACAGCTATTAACTTACCTGAACTTATTTTCAAGGGTATAAAAGAAACAATAAAAGAAACTAAAGGTCAACCAGTTAAAAGAACGCTATTATTATCAATGCTTGCAATAGCAGGTGCTCTTGCTCTTCCTGCAAGTACAGTAGGAGGAGCAGTATATGGCCTGTACAAAGGAACAAAAGAAGGATACCAAAATGGTATACTAGAATCAATCAAGGAAAACGTCAAAAGTTTAGAAAAATACCATGAAATACTCAGAGATTTAATAGGAAAATAAAAAAAATAAGATTCCTATTCAAAAAGAGGAAGCTATGCTTCCTCTTTTTTATTTTTATTTCAAACATATAAATAACTATCTTTTTAGCAAAAATAAATAAAAACTTAAGATTAGTTTTAACATTTTTTTTCAAATATAAAGGTTTTTTTATATTTTTTAAAAGGACAACCTGTTAAGAGAACATTAATGTTATCAATGATTACAATAGCAGCAGTTTTAGCAATTCCTGCAAGCACAATATGCTAAAAAAGATGAAAACAATCCAAATACGATAAGAATATTCGTTTTATTTTGCTCCATAATACAGATTGCTCCGGAATCCAAGCTTACCCATGAAGAACAAAGACAATCCAAATAAAATAGAACAATCGTTTTATCCCGTTCCCACAAGATAGATTGCTTCGTAATCACACCTTGCCTATGAGAGATTGAAACTTTTGATTATATATTTTTTTGGCTCTACTACAAGTTTTCAGCTTACCTATTACGCCTCTCTACTAAATATTAGAACTTTCTTATTAAGAAATATAATAGTCATTGCTTTGTAAAATAGATTACTCCCCTACTTACTATTGATTAAGACAAATATTACAAAAACATCAAACTCCTACACACTCCCCATTTAAGAACTTTGAATATCAAAAGGTTTTTATTCTTTATCCATATAATTTATCATTGTGGATAAAAAACTTCCCATTGGTATAAGCTCCTTTGAGAAAATTAGAACTGATAATTACTATTACGTTGATAAAACTCATTTTATCAAAAAGCTCTTTGACCAGGGTAGCTACTACTTTCTTTCCAGACCTCGTAGATTCGGTAAATCTCTCTTCCTTGACACCATTAAGTGTGCTTTTGAAGGGAAAAAAGATCTCTTCACAGGGCTATACTTGGAAAACAATTGGGATTGGGATACACAGTATCCTACAATACGATTTTCTTTTGATACCACGTTCAAAAATTCCTCAGATTTGGAAGACTTCATCAAATCCCTTCAAAATTACTGGGCCGAATTTCATAACGTCAAACTTTCTTCACAAAACATAGGGTTCCGCAACATTCAACTCATTGAAAATATCTATAAACAAACAAATAGGCAAATAGTTCTTCTTGTTGACGAATATGATAAACCTATTCTTGATAATATTGAAAAAACCGAAATTGCAATCCAAATTAGAGAAACTCTCAAAGGGTTCTATCAAACTATTAAACCTCTTGACAAATATCTCAAATTCGTTTTCATCACTGGTATATCCAAATTTGCAAAAGTCTCTCTATTTAGTGGACTTAACCAATTGAGAGATATCTCTCTTTCCAAAGATTACTCCACTATCTGCGGATATACTCAACAAGAACTACAATCCACTTTTGGACATCTCATACATGTCCAAGACGAACTAGGTAAAATTCAAGAATGGTATAATGGATACTCTTGGAATGGTGATAAACTCTAT
>JAOABG010000061.1 GCA_026418475.1 bacterium
CTCCTGGTTAGGGGAAAATGTCTACAATCCATTTGATGTTTTGCTTTATCTCCAAAAAAGAGATCTCAGAAACTACTGGTTTGAAACCGGCACTCCCTCTTTCCTTATCAAAGTCCTCCAACGAAAACAGTTTTATATACCCCAATTGGAAAAAACTTACTCATCTGATAAATTGCTTGATTCTTTTGATATTGAATTCATTGAACCTGAAGCTCTCCTATTTCAATCCGGTTATCTTACTATTAAAGACCATTTTATCAAAAACAACAGAACTCGATACATACTTTCTTACCCCAATCTTGAAGTTAAAACTTCTCTTAACGATATCCTTTCCTCTCTTTTTGTCGGTTCCACCTCCACTAAAGAAAAGATTTCTATCCAACTTGAGAACATTTTTGATAACTCCTCTTTGGAACTCTTACCTGACTTTCTCAATAATCTCTTTGCTCAAATTCCTTTCCAATGGTATACTCATACTTCTCAATATGAAGCTTTCTATTGCACCATATTCTATGTTTTCCTTGTCTCCACTGCATTAAATGTCATAGCAGAGGACACCTCCTCCACTGGTAATATTGACTTAACTGTTCTACATCAAAACACAGTCTACATTTTTGAATTCAAAGTTGATAAAGGTAATCCTATAGAGCAAATACTCTCCAAACAATACTTCAACAAATACCTTAATTACCAGAAAATCTTTGCCATTGGTATTGTTATTGATTCCTCCTCCAAATCTGTTAAACACTTCCAAATTCAACAAATCAAATAACCGCATTAATAATACTACTACCAACATATTCTACCATTTTGGTATTGGTATCAGTTCTCTTGAAAGTTTTAGAACATTGATAACTATTTGTTATATTTAAGAAACTCATTTTAGTAAAAATCTCTTATATATCTCAGCAAATTTTTTAAACTACCCAAAACATGATAAAAAATTTCCCACTAAAGGATAAAAAGATAAAACTATTAAACGTTATTATTAGGAGAATTAAAGATGAAAACAAACTTTTTATTTTTACAAGTTTTAATAATTTTATCTTTGCTATTTAAATTTTGTTTAGCATCAAACCTTAGAATAGGATATGAAATTGATATGAGAACAAAAACAATAAGTACAAGACAGAACCTATTCATTGATTACAAATTTTCTGAAAAATATAGAATTAGGCTTATATTCAACGATATAGATCTGGATAAAGATCTATTCAAAGATAAAACAGATATCAGAGCAAGATTATATTACCTACCAAGTAAAGATGAACAATTTTTCTTTACCTTAGGAAACAATTTCAAAAACTTAGGATATTCCAAAAAATTTGGGAATTACGAACTAGAATTAGTGTTAGCCAAACGTCAAAAATTAGACATAGATACAGCAGTAAGACTCCATTTATCAAACTCGTTCTCAATAAAGTTCGGATTCATCAACACCCTATCAAAAAAAAGAGAATTCTATGTAAGACCAAGATTAATATTCTTTATCAAATAAACATATTTTATCAAATCTGCCAGAAATACAAGGTATGACTATTTTACCCTGGATACCATCTTAAAACCTGGCTTTACCAAATCTGTAAAAAATTCCTGCAAAAAAGCAAACAATTGCATCAAACTCACCTTATGTATAACATTTTTCTAAAATTACTAACCCAGTTGACTTTGAGAGTCTCCTAAAAAATCAAGTATTTTATCTTTTCTTTTCAATTTCATTACATCATAAAACACTCCTGGGAAAACCTCTAAAACTTCAAGCTCATCAATCAATCCCTCTATTTTATTCTTTAAACCTATTCCTCTCCTAGTTAGAATTCCCATCAGTACCAAAGCTATGAAAAAAATAAAATGAGAGCTTCAAGTATATGGTTTCTCAAAAAACAAATCCCCGTGTTCCCTCTTTCACTATCTGCTAAACCTATACTAACCATTTCTTCGACTTTCTATTTTAACAGAAGCCTTTTAATATTTCCTCCAAATTGAAGATCAATTCCTTTGGTTCCACTTTATAACCTCTAAATTTTGATAAATGATATTTAAAAGTTTTAGCAGTATATTGAATATTTAATGCAGTCATTAGATATTTTTGAGCACAGTTGAAACAGAAATACAAACTCCTACTTTTCTTTTTTAAAACTTCTTTATACTTATCTATATCTCTCTTTAGAAACAGATCAATCAATTTTGTATTGTATTTGAGGATTGGAGATCCATTGTAAAAAAACATTCTGAAAAGCTCATCCTGACTAAACCTGTTTCTACAAAATATACACATCCTAACTTTAATCATTACTATTCTATCCTCATAAGTATATTGGATGATAAGACAAAACTATATACTAAACCTGTAATATAAATTTTACCATCATTAGCAATATAAATCCTTCCAGAATCAATATTACTGTTTTTACCAAATATATTAGCACAAATGACATATCCATTGTTAGCAAAATTCTTATCAATTTGACCATCTTGGTTCAGCCTGACCAAAAAAAGTGGCGAGTAATCACCATTATATATTTCACCTACAACATAAATTTTACCATTTTTGTCAACTATCATAGAAGATGGTAGACTTTCTGATCCTACTTGAATTATAGAAACACCTTCTGTACCAAAATTTTTATCCAGATTTCCATTTGAATCCATCTTAATAACAACAGACTGATTGCATTTATTACTATCTTGGCTATTAGCTAATATGTATATCTCTTTGTTTGGAGTCATATTAATTGATATACCCCAATCCCCAAATTCACCTCCACAAATATTATGGAAAATTATATAACCTCTCTGTCCAAAAGACTGGCCAAAATCTTTATCTAATCCACCATTTCTATTAATTTTTGCAACAATTAAATCATAGTCTTCTCGTATATTATTATAAACTGAACCGGTGATAAAAATGTTGCCATCATCATCAACACACACTGAAGTAGCATTATCTTGAGAACCAAAATTCATTTTGATATACCCTTTATCTGAAAAACCAATATCCAATTTACCATTCTGATTAATCTTCATGACAACCATATCCCTATTTTCCAATTCCTCGACATATCCAACAAGGTATATATCTTGTTTTTTATTAACATACAGAGAACTAAAAAAATATTTAACTTTATTAGTGTTAATGACAAATTTCCCATCCTCCCCAAAGCTCTTATCAGTTTCTCCATGAGTGTTTAGTTTTAGCAAAAAGAAACTTGAGTTGTATTCATTGAAACTCTGCCCCAATATATAGATATTACCTGATTCATCAAAATGAACATAGTTGACAATTTCATCTTTATTTCCAGTTATTATCTGATCTATTACAACTCTACCACTTTTGCCGAACTCTTTTACCACATTCCCGAAACTATCCAATTTTACAAGAACTATATCATTATTATAACCATTATAGGCATATCCACACAAATATATCTTGTTATTGTAGAAATAAACATAATCAAGTTGTTCAATAAAGAAAAAATTAGTTTCGCAATCCCAATTTGAATTCATATCAAAAATAGATATATATCCGTTTTTTCCAAAAGAACCAATATTGTTACCCTCATAATCAAATTTACATATAACAATATTTTTTTTATTACTTTCATTAAAAGTATTCGCAATAACATATATGTTTTTGTTATCAGCAAAAACAAAATTACCATAACTATTATAGCCATTTATTATACTCTTTGATATATAACCATTACTACCAAACTGTTCATCAGGATTTCCATCACTTTTTAGCTTTAAAACTAATACATTTTGTCTTTCCATATCTTCAACAGCTCCAGCTACGTAGATATTGCCATTATCTTCAACAAAAATAGAATTACCATAATTCATTCTTACATTTTTAAAAATGCGATTAGATATCATGTAACCCCTATCAGCAAAATTTCGATCTAAAGATCCATTATTATTGAATCTTGCTACAAACAGCGTTATATCTTCATTACTTTGTGCAAAACCCGTAACATATAATCTATCTCTATTATCAGTAACAATAGATATTCCTTCCTCATCTGTATTTTTTTTTACGATACCATCCTCTATAACAAAGCCATCCTTGGAAAAAGTGTTATCAATATTACCTCGATTAGTAATCCTCATTACAAAAAGATCACTATCTTCTGAATTATTTATTGAACCAACTATATACAATTTACCTTCTTTGGTAACAAAAAAATTATTTATCACATAATCATCAGATTCAATAGCTTCATATACAGAAAATACAGCATTAACACCGAAATTACTGTTTAGTTTACCACTCGAGTCTAAACTCAGAATAATTTCATCCTTCTTAATCATTTCTTCTGATGAAATGGAAGAAAGAATAAAAATATTCTCATTCTTATCAGAACCAATAAATATTTTGTAATTTCTATCAAATTTTTTATCATCAATAAAAACAAACCCATTTTGTCCAAAGTTTTTGTCTATTGAGCCATTCTGATGTAATCTCACCAAAAGCATATGGCTGTCATATATTAATCCTAAAACATAAATCTTTTTATTTCTGCTAACATATACAGAATAGGGTTGGTAATGATCATTAAAATACCTTGGGTCATTAAGTAAAGCTTCTCCATTTGATCCAAAAGTCGTATCCAATTTCCCATCCTTATTAATTTTTTTTACTATTAAATTGAAAGCACCATTTTTCCAGTTATAATCCAAAATATAAATATTTGCTTCATTATCAAAAAAGGTATCAAAACCACAGTAATCAACGGAATCCATGGTTACCCTGTTGAGAATAGCTGCTGAATCATTATCCCCATCTCTATCAATGTCCATTTTCAATTGTATTCCAAAATTGTTTGATACTTTCCCAGATGGTTCACGATAATCATTAGAGAAATTACAGCTAAAAACATTAAACATGAAAAGTATAAAAAACAATGTAAAAAATACTCCTAAAGCTACTATTGTACTTTTTTTCTTAAACATGTAAAATTCTCCACTTTCCATACTAAAAATTATAGTTATTTTACTATATTAGAAAAAAATTGGCATATACCAAACCTATTATAATTCTGTATATTCCAAAAGCAAAAAACGAGTTTTTCGATAGAAAATTAAGTAGTGTTTTTACAGCAAATAAAGCAGAAACAAAAGACGTAATGAAACCGACAATTAATATAGTCCACTCATTGGCATGAATATTTGCAAAAGACTTGTAAAGATCAAATGATGTGGCTAACAACATAGTTGGGATAGCCAACAAGAATGAGAATTCTGCAGCGGCCTTTCTGGTAAGCCCCATAAACATTCCACCTATTATAGTCGCTCCAGACCTTGAAACACCTGGAATCATGGCCATACTCTGAAATAAACCAATAACAAATGAATTACCATATCCCAAAACAGAAGGATTTTCAATTTTACTAAATTTACCAGAATACCTATCAGCCCAAATTAATACTATTCCTCCAATAATAAGTGATATCACTACAACAAGATCATTACCAATGAGATACCCTTTGATGAGCTTATAAAATGTAAATCCTAATATCCCAGTTGGAATAAAAGCTATTAATATTCTTTTCCAAATTTCCATATCCCCAATCAATTTTTTCCAATATATACTAAGTATTGCAAAGATAGCTCCAAGCTGTATAACAATTTGAAAGGTTTTAACAAATGGAGTGTGCTGTATGTTCATTACATGAGCTGCTAAAATTAAATGTCCAGTAGACGATATAGGTAAAAATTCAGTTATTCCCTCAATTACACCTAAAACAATAGCTTGCCACAGCTCCATAAATTTATCCCCTAACATAAATCTATTTATATATTTTCACATACTAACCTTGTTAAAAACTTTTGTGAAGGGATTGCAATTGGAAAAGTAGAAGTTGAATAATATGTGGATAAGTAAAACCTTAACAATAGCAAAGTATACAATAGATTTTGAATTTCGTAGATTTCTACCTCATACTATCATCTTTCTTGGGCTAATATTTGTAGGTATAAGCTCAACTTTTAACTTTTTTGGCATGAAATTCCAAGAAAGAGTATTTTATGACATATCTCTAACATTGATAGGAATATTCTTAGTAATTCTCTCTATAAGTCTCGGAATATCAAATATAGCTTATGAAATAGAGAGAAGAATTATATATACTTTTTTAAGCAAACCAATATCACGAGATCAGTATTTCATAGGTAAATTTTTAGGAACCTCCTTCTTTCTGCTATTTGCTTACCTAATATTCAGCTTGGAATGTTTCTTAATAGTATATTTCTATACTAAAAAACTAATGTTTATCATTTTCGCAGCCTTAGGTTTACAACTATTGAAATCAACGATAATATTGGCTTTCACAATGCTTTTATCGATTTTTGTCTCATCTCCTGTAAACATAACCCTTACACTGCTCTTCTATACATTCTGTGAGCTATCTGTATTATACGTATCTACCATTTCAGAAGGAATAACTCAAAAGATATTACTATACACAAAACTGCTGCTCCCGTACTTTGACTATTTCAACATAAACCAAGGAATAGTCTTCTCAGTAGGTACACCAATAAACCCCTGGTATATATTCTTTGCGTTCATATATGGTATATCATATCTTTTATTCTTCTTAAGTTTATGTAATCTAATCTTCAGTAAAAAAGAAGTATAAATTAATGAGTTTATTAGAAAAATTATTTGATGAATATACAACAAGTGTACATATAAAAGAAAGTAGATACTTATTAAAAAAAGTTGGAACACCTGGTAATTGGAAACTGATAAAAGAAAAAAAATCTTTTAATCAAGAGGAAACAAATGAGCTTATAAATGAAATCTTAAATTCACCTAAAACTGTAATAGAAATAGAAAGACAATACACAAAAGTTATACAACTTGATAGATATAGGATAGTCATAGTAATTCCGCCTATATCAGATAAAACAGAAATAACAATAGTTAAACCTATAAAGAGGCTATCACTTGATGATTATTGGGAAATATTCCAAGAATATGGTAAAGAATCTCTTGATAGATTAATAAACAGGATAAACGCTCAAGTTGAAGGTCTACTAATAGCAGGAGCACCAGGACAAGGAAAAACTACATTTGCACAGGCATTAACTGAATACTTCGCTAACAATAAAAAAGTTGTTAAAACTTTGGAATCCCCCAGAGATCTATATGTAGAAGCTGATATAGTTCAATATTCCAAAAACTACGCAAATGTATCAGAATTATATGACATACTCTTGTTATCAAGACCTGATTACGTAATATTTGATGAAATGAGAAACGACGAAGACTTTAACCTCTATGTTGATCTGCGTTTAGCAGGAGTTGGAATGGTTGGAGTAGTACATTCAACTTCACCATTTGCAGCAATACAAAGGTTTATCCACAGAATAGAACTGGGAGTTATACCATCAGTAATAGATACAGTCATTTTTCTTGATAAAGGTAAAATATCCAAAGTTCTAACGCTAAACATATTAGTAAAGGTTCCTGAAGGAATGGCCGATCCAGGATTAGCACGTCCAGTAGTTGAAGTCAAAAACTTCGTAGATAATACACTGGAATACGAAATATACACCTTCGGAGAACAAACTATTATAGTCCCCGTATCTCAAAATATACAAAAAAATAATCAGGAAATAATAAAAAAAATAGAAGATAATGTAAAAGCCATACTGGGAAATAAAAAATTCAAAATTGAATTAATTAATACCAGATATGCAGTAATTTGGGTAAACGAAAAACACAAAAAAGATATCATAGGTAGAAAAGGAAGAA
>JAOABG010000062.1 GCA_026418475.1 bacterium
GTATTGACAAGTCATTTGGTAAGGATGGAAAGGTTATTTTGAATAGCGTAGCGGGGGGAGATTGGGATGACGATGTTTTTGCATTGCAAGTTGATAGTAAAGGTAAAGTATACATAGGTGGTACGAGTTGGAATGGAAGAGGTGGGAACAGTGGAATTGATGGTTATGTCATAAGGTTAAATTCCTCAGGTAGTTTGGATGAAAGTTTTGGAAAAAGAGGGTCTGTAATATTGAAAAACATCATTCCCAACAGCTTGGATACTTATGTTTATCATATTATTGTATCTGGGGATGGAAGTATATATGCTTGTGGTGACACATGGGATCAAATAAGAAAAACAGGTTTTGTGGTGAAATTGAATGGAGATGGAAGTTTTGATAGGAATTTTGCTAATAATGGTGTTTGTGTAATAGATGGAGTAGCTTCTGGTTATGGTGACAACTTGGTAAGAAAAGTGGTTATGGATAATAAAAATAGGTTATATGTTATGGGTAGTAGTTACAATGGTAAAGATTCTGATGCTTATATATTGAGATTAGATAGTAGTGGTAAAATAGATAAAAGTTTTGGTAAGGATGGTAAGATGATTTTTGATTTTGTTTCTGGGAATGAGGATGTGGGTCTTTCTTTTGATATTAGTAAAACTGGTTTAATATTTTTGACCGGTTGGTCAAGGAAAAATGAAGGTGATAGTGATAGTTTCTTGATTAGGATTGAAAACCCTGATAATTGAATTATACTCCAATTGTTTTTTCATAGTGTTTATGCTTTAGATTTTTGTTGACCAAGAGTATGAGAGCGAAACTTAATAACGATAGGATGAATCCATTGATAAATAGCCATATATAACCTTTTTTTATCAGTATAACTGATATAAGTGCTCCTACTGAATTGGCGAAGGAAAATGTTGATGAGACAAGTGTTATAGAAATTATTTTTTCTCTGTTATTTTCGGAGAGATATTCTATATTACCTAAGTAGAGTGCTGTGAATGACAAGCCCAATATTACTTGTAGGATTGATAGAATCCATACATCTTTGAAAAGAGGAAAGAATAGGAAATAAATTGCTGATAGGATGTATCCTATTGATATAATTTTGAATATTGTATTGTTGTCTTTATTTATGACTTTGTAGATTATTGGATTTGATATTGTTTGTACCAATATATTGATAGTATTGAGAATTCCTATTGTATAAAGGTTTAGGTGATAGTAGTTTAGAAGTATGTAAGAAAAATACATCCATATGCTTGCTGCTCCCGTATGTCTTAAAAATAGAGCTAAGTAGATGAACCAGTTTTGTCTTAGTATTTCCAGAGAATTTGATTTTTCTTCTTCAATTAAAGTTTTTCCTTCATTGAAAGGTGGTATAATGAAGCTTAAAATAAGTGAAATAGTAAATAGTCCGCAGATAATTAATAACATTTTTTGATAATCTTCTATTATTCCACCTAATAGGTATCCTATTATAAATCCTATTGAAGATATGCCTATGGTTATCCCTTTATTTTTTGATCTTGATATGTTACTACCTATGAATGAAGCTCCTAGATATCCTATCATGAAAACTGAAAAGATTAGAAACAAATAATTTTTTATGAATATTAGTAGAATTAAGAATAGTATTTTTGATAGTATTATAAGTTTAAACAGTATATTTTTTTTTGTTGACTTTTCTATATAGTTTGAGAGAGAAAATCCTGATATGACTGAACCTAGAGAATAGAATAAACCAATTGTGCCTATTGATTCATTGCTGAGATTATATTCTTTTATAATTAGTGGTAAAAACAAGTAAAGTGTTGAGAAGAAAGAAAAATAGTTCATTACATTGAATCCGAATATTATATCTTTTATCATTGATTTTATTTAGAGTCTTATTGTGGATCTATTACATTTATCTGGATTTTTTTATGTTTTCATACGGTTGCTGCTATTCTGACTGGCATAAGAAGATATAGGAAATCTTCTGTATCTGGAATGGTTACTTTCATTGGGCTTATTTCATCTATGAAACTTATTTCTATATCTTCTCCAGATATGCTGTTTAGCATTGTTTCTAAGAATTTTCCATTGAAATGGATTATTAGGTCTTTACCTGTTTTTTTCTTTAGGACTATTTCTTCTTTTGCTTTGCCAAGTTCACTCTCTATAGATTTAACTAACATTTTGTTTTTAGTTATTTCAAATATAACTATTCCACTCAATTCTTTACTTTTGCTAAGTACCATTACTCTTTTTATGGCGTCGAGTAGCACTTTTTTGGACAATATTATGTTTATTTCAAATTCAGTTGGTATTACTTCTTTATATTCGGGGAAATTCCCTTCTATTAGTTTTGATACCACTGCTATTTCTCCAAAATTCGTTGTATTTTTGAAACTTACGGTTTTAGGATTTTCTATATTGTCTATTGAAATTTCTATGTTTCCTTGGATATATTTTTGTATTGCTTTTAAGCTTTTTACGGGGACGAGTAGTTTCGATTCTTTTTGTGATGTTTTGTCAATTTTTTTTATTGCCAATTGGCTTCCATCTGTTGAAACCAGCTTTAGTTCTTTTTTGTTTGTTTCCATTAATATTCCTGCAAATACTGGATTACTGTCATCGGGATAGCTTGATGAGTATGCCACATTATTTATTGCTTCGCTTAGAATTTCAGATTCTATTTCCAATAGTTTTTGAAATTTGGATGCTGATAAAGTTAGTTCTGGATATTCTGATGTGTCAATTGTTGTTAGTTCAGCTGAGAATCCGAATGAATTCAGATTCAGGATGTTATCTTTTAGTTCAATTGATATTTCAGGATAGTCTATTTTAGATATCAGTTGTTGAATACTTTTCAAAGGAACCACTGTTTGTCCTTCTTGGAATACTTCTGCTTGTATTGATGATATGTATTCATTTTCTAAGTCTGTTGTGGATATGATTACTTGAGATTCTCTGGCTTCTATTTTTGTTCCTTCTAATGCTAAGAGGGGGCTTTTTTTGGGGACTATAACGTTAGCCATATTTAAAGCTTTTTCTAATATCTCGGTTTTAATTGTAAAGTTCATAATCTTACCTCCTTGAAAGATTTATATTATATGAATTCTATTTGGATTAAATGTTAACCTTCTATGGGTTTATGTTTATTATGTTAATAAAGTATACTAAAATTTCCCTGGCTTTTTCTTCCCAATTTGTGTCTTTTATGTATCTTGATAATTCTCTTCCTTGAGAGTCTGAGGTATATACGTAAAAACTAATTGAAAGATTCTGGAATATTATATCGTGGTAAGATCTATTTATTGCTGAGCTTTTCTCTATTTTAATGGGATTATTGTTATCATTAAAATTGTAAGTATAAGAGGTTATTAATTTTTGTTTTGAATTGAATACACAGATTTCTTCTATTTTCCAAAATACGTTATCTGGTAAGTAAGTAAAATTGGTTTTTTTATTGTTTTCAAAATACACCACAACTTTTCGGTAGTTTTTTTTGTTAATTTTATCTTGTTTATAATATAGTTGCACAAAAGTTTGCTCGGAATTGTTTTCTATACTGTAGATGTGCAAAACATTTTGGTTTGCTTTTTTTATATTTAGAACTCCTTTATCATATAATATTTTTTCTATTTTTAGTGCTATTTCTTTTGTTTTTATGTCTGCTTCTTGGACGTATCCAATTTTACGATTGTATTTTGAGATAACTAACAAAATTTGAACCATAATAGTTAATAGTAATGAAAGTATACCTATGCTTATAATTGTTTCTATGAGGGTCAACCCTTGGAATTTTTTCATATGTTATTTCATTGCTATGGCTTCTATTTCTGATTTGGCTCCTTTCGGTAGTGCTTTTACTATTATCGTTGTTCTTGTTGGTTTATTTTCTCCAAAGAATTTTACGAACTCCTCATTTATTGAAGGGAAGGAATTTTCATCGGTTAAAAATATTGTGGTTTTAACTACATCTTCTCTTGAGAAACCTGTTGTTTTAAGTATTTTATCCAAATTTTCTAAAGCTTTTTTGAATTGTTCTATGGGATCTTCACTTGTGAGTTCATTGTTTTCATCTACTCCTAACTGACCTGATATGAATAAAATATTTCCTTTTAATATGAATGGTTTGTACGGTAACATTATTTACCCTCCTTTATATTAGTTACTATATTTTTCTATTTATTTATACTTTTTTGTTAAAATTTTGTAAAAAAATATTAAAATAGTTTTAATATTCCATAAATTGGTATATAAAAACCATAGAGTATTACTATAGAGTATTTTCAAGGAGGGGATAATTTTATGATGATTGGAGGAAACTCATTTATTACCTTTAGTAGTGGAATGATAATGGGGGGTGACGTTACTCAAAATGATATAAAACAGGTTGAAAATGCTATAAAGCAAGATAAACCTCTTGAAAATTTGGGATTTGATGAAAATTTCAGAGTTGAGTCTGTTTCGCAGTCAGTGGCTGGTAATTTCTCTAAGACTGCTTCTAAGTTTAGCAGTGGTATTTCAAAGCTTTCTAATAAGATATCTTCTTTAAAAAACAAATTATCCAGTTTGATGAAGAAAAAGAGAAAACCTCGAGGCTTGATTAACAAATTGAAGAATAAAATTAAGCAGTATACGAAAGGATTAAATAATCTAAAGAAACTGAAGTCTAAACACCTTAACCTTAAGTCAAAAACACACTCTGAAGTTAACAAAAACTTAGGTTCCTTTACTGGGTCTCCTGAGGCCAAAGATGCTCTCTATAACAGAGGTGCTAAACTTTTATCAAAATTCCCGAATTTACAGGGAGATTTCAGGTTTCTACTAACTCGTTTTAGTATTTCTATACCTGATGAAATGGTTAATCAAAATCCGTTTTTGAATATGGGTATGCTAGGTGGGGTTCTTGGTGTTGCTTTTTCTCAATTATCCAATGGTTCCCAATTGTCATCGGTGATGCAAATGCATGACGTTAACCAGCTTGCAAATATGTTGAATTCATCTTTTGCAAACCATCAGAACCTGATGAATAATCTTAATATAATTAACAAAGCGGAGAATTTTGAAATGCAAAAGATGATGAAATTACAGATGGATTTGGTGAGATTTAACAAAGCACAATCTTTTTCTAAAACTAGGAAGGTGTTTTTTAAAGGGAAGGAAATGATGTTCAAAGGGTTCAGTAAGATATTGAGTACTGTCAGTAAAGCTTTGGATAAGATGAGTATGGCTTTGGAAAAGGCTGCTCAGGGTTTGGAAGCAGCTGCGAATGCCGCTAAAGCCATACCATTTGTTGGTCCTGCAATTGCTGCTGCTTTGAGAGCTGCTGCTAAAGCTTTGAGAATGGTGGCTAAAATGCTTAAAAAGGCATCTAAGGTGCTACAAAAAAAATCAAAGCTTATGCAAAATAAGGCTAACCATATGAATAAAATGCAGAACCTAATGAATAAAAGAATAAACTTTTTGGAAAAACTTAAAAATAAAGTTATGCAAAATTTACAGAAGGTAAGGGATAAACTCGGTAATATTCGAGAAAAAAAGCAACATGTTACCAATAACTTGATCATGAACCAACAGTTGATGAATATGATTATAATGAGATTAAGAATGCTTGGTGAAAACCCTACGTTACCTGCTATGGGAATTCCAAGTATGGGATTTCCTGGTATGGGGATCCCAGGTATAGGAATGCCGGGTATGAGGTTCGCAGGTATGGGGTTCCCAGGTATGGGAATTCGAGGTATAAGGTTCCCCAGTATGGGAGGTATGGGATTTCCAGCTATGGGATTAGGGATGAATCCCCTAATTGGTATGCCTATAGTTAGTCCTCCTATGCAGTTGCCTAATATGATGATGAATATGGGTAGTGGTATGCTAATGGGAGGTATGGCTTTTAGTATGAAGAACCCATCTTTTGGTGTACCATTTATGATGATGGGTCTCATGGGTATTATGGGTGGTAATATGCTTGGTATGCAAAGGGGTATGTTGAATATTAACCCTATGTTTGGTGCTTTAGGGGGAGGACTGTTGGGGGGAGTTCTTGGAGGTGCTCTTGGTGGTGCTTTTAAACCAACTAATGTTAAACAGCAAACAGAACAGGCTTTAACACAATTTGCTCAACATATTCTTAATAACCGAAATAATCCCCAAATTGAAGCTCATAAACAGTTATTAAAACAGCTATATATTCAAATAGCTCAGAGGATTGATTTGTCACCTCAGGTTAAACAGCTTGTTTCTCAAGCTGTTGGTGAAAACCTTTCGCATATATCACCGGCTTCTTCTGGTATGTTTAATGGTGCAGTTATGGGAGCTATGATGGGTATGTTTATGGGTGGTCCTTTGGGAGCATTGGCAGGGGGAGTAACGGGAGCGATTATTGGTGGATCAATTGGAAAAATTCTGGGAAATATCAATGGGTTGTCAAACCCTATAAATAACTCTTTGAATCCTATTATGGGGTATTTTTCAGGAGGAATGATAAACGCTTCTTTTATATAAATTATATATTATGGAAAACATTGACAAGCAAATAGAAGAAATAAATCAAATAATTGTAAAGGGGTTTGAAAATAGAGATTTTATACAAATAAAAAGAGGAATATCCGAATTAAAAAATGTTTTAAAATCAATTTATGATGAGATAAACCAGGATATTGAGTATAATGATGAAGCTCCATTTGTATTGGAAGTAATTCCACATTTCCAAAAAATAAATGATATTTTACAAAATTTCTTGACTTATATAGAAGAAGAAAAATTCTCGGAAACTGATATTGAAGAACTAAAAAACCTTGAAAATGAACTCCAGGAAATAATAGAAACTGTTGAAACTATAATGGAAATACCAGAAGTAGATGAAGATGATGATAATGAAATGAACATAGAGGAAGAAGTTGAAAAGATTATGAATGAAGATTTGTACAATGAAGATCTAGAAGAGAACTTTGATATTGAGGATACAGGTGATGACTATTTGAATAAGATATTCCATAATATAAATACCGCCATAGAAGAGGAAGATGATGATAAAATATTAAGTGAAGTTGATAAGTTATCCAGATATGTTGAAACGGCGGAGAATGAAGAAGAAGAATGAAAAGGGTTCTTGTGGTTTTTGCACATCCCAAAAGGGATAGTTTTAACTTTTTTATACTCAAAGAAATAGAAAAAATATTGTATGAAAAGAATGTGGATTATTTTGTAAGGGATTTGTATGAACTGAATTTTGACCCTGTTTTCAGATTTGAAATAAACTCGATTGATGTTCTTGAAGAACAGGATCATATCAGAAAAAGTGATTTGATAATTTTTATATATCCTATTTGGTGGGGTTCTATGCCTGCTATTTTGAAAGGATATATTGATAGGGTTTTCTCTTATGGTTTTGCTTATTCTATTAATGAAAATCAAGAATCTGTACCACTTTTAAACGGTAAAAAATCAGTTATAATTTCTACTTTCGGAGGGGAAGAAAAAATATATAAAGAACTTTCTTTAGAACAGGCTATAAAGAAAATAAATCAACATGTTATATTCGAATTTTGTGGTATTGATGTTTGTGACCAAATTTTTATCTATAATGTGAAAGATAAAAATAAGGAAGAGCTGCAAAAAAAAATGGATGAGCTTAAAAATAAAATTGAAAAAATACTAAATGATATTAATGAGCTGAAAATTCGTTAGTATTGCTATTGTAATAGCTAACTCTTATATTTTGGTATGATTGTTTTAGTAG
>JAOABG010000063.1 GCA_026418475.1 bacterium
ATATCATCAACCGTAATGGAATAAAGAGAAACGTTCAATAAAAGAAAGAGAAAACAGAGTCTCATAGTTCACCTCCTCATAATGATATTATACAATAAACTGACCGTTCAGTCAATAATTCTAAGAAATTTTTTCAGAAGCCTTAAATATATAAAAAGTCAGCTTTAAAATTTATAACATTTTCTAAGAACTAAAAGTTTATCTGATTGGTATAGATGAAGATAGAAATTTTAAGAACTTTAAATTTTTACTTTATATAAGGTATATATTCTTTGTCTACCTTAGCTATATGATTTGAGATCCAATCTATTAAAAAAACAATAATATCTTCTGTCAAATTTTCTTTATCATCAATGAAATTGACAATAAATTCTTTTACCTTGGAGGCAAACCTTTCATGAGCTTCTTTGTGTTCTTCATACCTTTCATAATTAACTTTTCTCATCAAATATTCTTCTGTAGAAAAGTGATATTTTGTATAATCAAAAAGTTTTTCTATCGTTTTTTCAAGTAGTTTTTTTTCAAGATTTTCGTCTAGTTCTTTACTTAGCTGGTTTATCAAGTCAAAAAGTCCTTTGTGTTGATTGTCTATTGTATCAATGCCTGTTTTATATGAATCATTCCATTCTATCCTTTTCATTTTAGCCTCCATACAAGCATAATAATTATAATTGTTTTTCTTTTAAAAAGCAAGTGAAAATTTTAATTTAAAAAAATTAAGAAAATTTCAAAAAATTGCATATTTTCTGTGTATTATTATTAGAGAAAGAGGATAAAACATAAAAAATTAGGAGAGGATTGGTTATGAAAAAGTTTTTTTGGGGCTTGTATTATGTCCTGTTGATTTTAGGTTTTAGGGCAACGCTTTTTTCGCTTTATTTCTACGATGACTATTCAAGTGTGAATCCAAATCTGATTTTCAATTTGTGGTATTCAAGAAACAATGGTGTCTGGACTAACGCTCCTCTTGTAAGGCAGGGGCTTGATATAAGTGTTATAAATAATGGAGTCTTAAAATTCAACTGTATGTATCTTGGGCCTAATTATAGTGAAGTTGCGTATTCATTTATGGCTTATTATACAAATATTGCGTTTGATGCTTCAAAATATAATCCTTTTGGTTATGAGATAACAAGAATTTCTGCTAAACTTGATTATGATCATTCGGGGCATGATCCCACAGCTACTGGTAAAAATTCACAACTTATTTATTTTCTTGCGAAGTATAACCCAGGTGTTACAAATGGGGGAGAAGGTGCAAAGTTTCCAGATTTTGTTACTTTAATTGAATATTTCAGACCTCAGCTTGATTATGAGCCTCAAAATCAACAGCCTTCTAGTTTTTATACAACCTCAGAATCTCCTAGTAGATCTATTGCTTTTGATCTATCTTCTCTTAAGAGACCTGATGAAAGTGGAACAGTAAATCTTAAAAATTTACTTGAATGGTGTTATGATAATGATTGGTGGAATGGAACTACAGAAGTTCAAAATACTTATTACATAAATAGTAATAGGATGACATTAAGAATTGCCTCAGATGGAGAAAAAGCATATTTTTATATCAACCCAAATCCAGACGGAACACAGAAACGTTTGAGAGATGGAACTATTGCCTCATTTTCTAATGAGTTTTATTTGATAGGAACTTCTTCAGTTACTTTTGCGGAAAAGATGGTAGCCTTGTTTGGAGTAGGAAATAACAGATATGATGGTCCCTATAGAGAAGTAGAATATGATGATTTCAGAATAAGGACTATAGCCAGTAATATTGTTGCTGAGATTTCTCCACAGCTTGTAAGAGCTGGTAGTGTTGTTCATCTCCACGGTGTTCTCAGAGTTCAATTTTCTACTGTAGAAGAAGCTGGGGTCGGAGAGATATATATCAAACTACCTGGAGATAATGTCTGGGATACAACAATGGTAAATAATTTCAACCTTTGTTGGATAGATAATAGTGGTAGTATAATAAAAACTTTCAGTAAAGTTTCAGGGGATGTTAATCCCCCACTTAATAGTATAGCTCTTTCTGTTAAAGATGGGGGCAAAACTTTAAAAATAAGATTTAATGCCACTAGTGATAGTAGTTATGATGTATTTCACCCAAATAAATTTGGTGGAGTAAGTGCAGCTAATAGTAGAGCAATTTATTTTATAATCAGTAACTTTACAACATCTTCCACTGCTGATGCAACCGGTAAGGAAGTAGAAATATATGTGAATAACGAGAAGTATGCTTCGACTGGCTGGAGTAGAATAGCGACCACAGGTAGAGCTAGAGCAAGGGCAGGTAACGCTTTTAACCTTATAACTCTTGGGCTGGAAGACTTTAATAGCCTTACTTTTAAAACTTGTTATGATCCTACAGGTATTGCTGGTTTAAGAGGTGGAAATGTGTTACAAAAGAATAAGATTTATGAAGGAGATAGTGGTATATTTTTCCATTATGATTTTTCGACTATGAATGCTACTAAGGATAATGCTCCTATCTCAAAAATTGAGATTAACATACCGTCAGGTTTTTCGGTTGACACAAATAGTATATATAGTGATAAGATTGGTTCTAACAATATTTATGTATCTGATGTTGGTGGTGTTAAGAAAATTGTTGTAAACTATGGTGCTTCAGGGACATTTCTTCCCCCTGTTTCAGGTGGGGACACTGTGCATTTTAAGGTAATGTCAACACCAGAGATAATAAATACAAATGAAAGAACATTTCAATGGGATGCAACATGTTATTCTTATGCTGTTTCAGGACTTTTACCTGCATTAATGGGAACAAACGAATTATATCCCATTCAGTCTATTCTTGTAAGAAAAAAACCACCTATAGGGGAAACATACGTTACTCAGAATCTTCTGAAAAATACGTATTATTCAAACCAAATAGGTATTGTAGTCAAGAATCTAGGGGCAAGTGGAAATAGAATAGCAGAGGTAAGAATTGCAATTGATAAAAGAATAACGAATATTACAACTATTTCAACAACAATTCCTTCTATCAAGAAATTTGTAACTAATAATAATACAAATTATCTTGTTATTGATTATTCTTCTGCAGGAACAAATTTGCCAAATGGATGGAACGATGTTGTTTCTTTCTATGCTTTTTCGGATATACCGCCATTGACTAACAGAAATATTGATGTAAACTTTTTAGTAGAAGCTGATAATAGAAATGGTGATGGGTGGATGCCTTTAGCTATTGGTAGTGATGGGCTTAAGATTACTTATTATACTCCATTTGCAGAGATTAAAGGATATATCAGTTCTCCTGGTAATGAAGTTGGTAGTTTTCCACCACCTTATGATCATATAATATACACAGATGTTGAAGAAGCCACACCTGTTATATTAAAGATAAGAAATGAAGGTGAAGAGAGAAATGTAATTTCGGTCGTAAGGATAGAATTTCCAGTAGAAATTACAAACATTGCTAATGTGATTTCGGATTTTAAAAATGCTTCAACTACAAATTATAAAATTGGAACAACAAACATTGCAGAGATTTTCTATACTAATATAGCCTTTAATCCATTAGAAGAGGATCAGATTCGTTTCTTGATATTTGATAAAGTTAAAGATGCAACAAATCTCAGCCTTAAAATTTATGCAAAGAACACAACAAATTTCAAAGCTGGTAGCGATTGGGTACCTGATAATCTAACATTAAACTTTATTTATCCAAAACCTCAGGCAAAATCTTATGTAGATGTTCCTGGAGGATATATTGACTCTGCTACAAATAAATATAGGATTTATGTTTATATTACTAATGAAGGTAGAACTGGTAATTTGATTAAGATTGCTAGACTTAATTTTGATACACAGATTTTTACTAATGTAATATTTGTTGAAAGTTTAGTTGGTGGTATTTCTTCTACTTTCAATTCGGGTTTGATGGAAATAGTTTATCCTGCTGAAAGTTTTAAGGGGAATAGTTATGATAAAATAACTCTTGACGTTTTTGATAAGATAGATGCAGGTAAGAAAAAGACTACTATAGCTGTTTCTATTTCAAATCAGAGAGAGTGGTTAAATACCAGCCCTCCATCCGGAAAAACATTGGATGTCGAAATTATTCCGCCACCAACCCTTTATTCTTACAAGATTTCTCCTAATGTGACTTTTAACAGAATAAATCAGAATACTAATACAAATACAATTATTTTAACATTAAGTAACAGGGGATGGGGAGTAAATTACATTGAAAAAGTTAAAGTTAATATACCATCATTTTTATCAGGCAAGGTTATACGTGTAAGTAATGAACTACTTGGCATTACAAATGGTCAGAATGGTTTAAAAATCTTAGGTAATGTGGTCTGGCTAGAATATAATCTTCTTAACAAAAAACTTCTTCCTGATCAGATTGATAGGCTTTTTATCAGCTTAAATATAGATTTTACGAACATTACTAACACATTATGGCTTGTTGAAGCTGCCAATAATTCAACCAATGAAGATGGGAGCTATAATTTTACAAACAATGGACTTATGATGCCCGGTGGTACAAATAATTTGTATTTTGTAGAAATTCCAGTAGCTGAAACAACAAATACAAATCTTATAACTACAACAGTTAGCAATAACTTAATATTTTTTGTTTTTAACGGAAGTGATGCAAACAATGGGGTTCCAGTGAAGAAATTAAGACTGGGCTTTGGGGCTCCTTTTACTAATATTGTAAATGTAACTTCTGGTGGTGTTGGCACAAGTATATACAAACTTAACAACACTAATTTTGTAGAAATAGATTATGGGGGAGCTGGGTTGATTCCCGGTGCAAATGATACTATAAGACTATGGGCTTATGATAACTGGAATAGTGGAGAAACTGATACAGATATTCTCTATGAGGTAGATTATAATGATGGTTTTGGTTTTAGAAAAGCAAAACAGGGAATAAAAATCAGGTTTGAAAATCCAAAGGCTGTAGCTTTAGGTTATACAACTCCAAACGAAGTTTCGTATGACTTTGATTTTTATGATTATACATTATTTGTTAAAAACAATGGAAGAACTGGTAATGATATTTTAAGACTTATCGTAGAACCTCCTTCTTTTATTACAAATGTTATAAATCTTTCTTCTACAAAAGGAGCATTATGTAAATGGAGTAACAATAAGATAGAGGTTTTTTATACCAATGTTGGAAATTTGATTTCAGGTGGAGAAGATACAATAACATTTAGGGCATACGATAATGTTAATTATCCAAATGAAGCAAATGGTAGCTGGCTAGTAAGAGCTGATAATACACTTGATGGAAATGGACTTAAAGAAGTTGGAATTTATGGAACTGGAAGTTTTAATCTCAGTTTGAAGAATCCAGGTTATCAATCCCTTGTTTATATAGAAGCCTCGAATAGCATTTCGGTAGAAGAGAAGAATAAAGTATGGACTTCTATAGAAACAAATGTTCTATATTTCTATATTAACAATCTTGGGACTTCAGGGAATTATCTTGAAAAAGTTAGGATTAAAATACCGGAGGTAGGGACTATCCTTGACACGAATGGAATTTATGTTACTAACTCAGTAAATAATTCTTTAATCGCAGTTTCAAATGGTTATATATGGATAAAATATAACAACTCCCTCAAATATAATGAAGGAGATGTTGTAACAATCAGGATAAATGATAAGGTTAAATATTTTGAAACTAATGTTGTATGGAGTGGTGAAGGGGCATATAACACTTCTGATGGCAAATATAGACCACTTGTTTTAAGAAGTGGAAAATCATTAAAGATAGATTATATTGCTCCTCAACCAGAAGGTGTTTTTACAGTCTCTCCCAGAGAAGTTTATTATAATTTAAGAAGTTTTACAAATATCATAACAATTTCAAACAGAGGAAGTGGAACAAGTGATTGGGATCTTGTTGAAATAATTATACCGGAAGAATTGAGAAATGGCTTCGATGTTTCAAAAGTTGTTGTTGATGGTGCAAGTGGTATAAATTTTGATCCTGATAGTGGTAAACTTTTACTTTCATTTAATGAACTTAAGACAGGGACTCAGAAAACTATTTTGTTACCGGTTTCAAATTCAGCTATTTCAAATTCCTTGGTGAAATTTGAAGTTTTAGCAAGAAATTATGTTAATAAGACAAATCTTACGGGAAATGGTGAATTTTTACTTACTACTATTCCAGAGTATTTTGTTTCCCCAAATGTTATTGATACAGCTACCTCTACAAATGAGATAACAATAGAAATTTTAAATAATATCAATGGGAATTCTGGAATTAAGAAAATCGAGCTAACATTGCCAGAAGAGTTTAAGCAAGTTGTGAGTGTTGATAGTTACATATTGTCTTCCGAGGCAATAAGTGTTTCCGGAAATCTACCAATAATAACTCTTGATTACACTAAAGAAGGAAAAGAGATTTCAAAGTCTCTTGTAAAAGATATAATAAGAATAAAACTTGTAGATAATATTGAGATTGGAGATTCTTTAAAGCACATATTTGCTAGAGGAGATGCTGGTAATGGTTATGTCAGTTTAAATGTCAAACCAGACCGAACAAATCAAATTTCTTTTGTGATGCCACCAGTTTATTCAATTGCAGGTGTTTCTCCTTTATCTATTTATGTTGACAAAATTACCAATAATATTGAAGTGTTGATTAGTAATACAGCTTATGGTAGTGATAATATAACATTTGCTAAAATTGAGGTACCACTTGGTTTAGAGAATATAAAAAATGTAGTTAGCAGTTATGGTGGAATAGTTTCTATAGATGGCAAAAATATATATGTCGATTATACGAATAATTATTTAAAGCCAAATAAAAGTGATAAAATAATTTTTGAAGCTATAAACGAGATAAGATCAAAGACAAACTTTGTATTTAATGTCTGGCTTGCGAACCTCACTAATAATTTAGTATGGTATGAAAGCAGAAATATTCAAGGAGATAAGCCCACTATAAAGGTTGAACTTCCGCCATGTGTGGTTTATGGAAATTTTGTAGAGGTTGATAAACTCTACATAATTGAAACAAATAGCACACTTGTTTACAGGGTAAAGAATATGGATCCATATGGCATGATATTGAGTAATCTTACGATAAGCCTTTCTACTAACACAAATATATTTATAGCATTCAATGTTAATAGTGATAGAGGTACTGTTACAATAAAAGATGGGACTAATATAATTATAAGCTATAACGGAGACAACCAGCTTAAGAAATTTGAAGATTTTGATGATATTAAAATCGATGTGGTGTACAACTTTAGCAATCTTTTTAAGATTGATTTTGTAGGGGAAGCAGTTCTTTATAATTCCTCGGGCATTACAAATGTAAAAACTACGCCATTTTCTGGGGGTGACATTCTCTGGATAACCAATGGTAACTGGGGAATAGTTGAAGGGAAGGTATTTCCATATGTTGATGGGGTGGCTGTAAAATTATACAGGAGTGGTAGTGGTATTGTAGCTACGAATATAAATGGCCAAAATTTAATCACATCATCATCGAGTGGTAAATATAAG
>JAOABG010000064.1 GCA_026418475.1 bacterium
CATGAGGTATGTTTGGTATTCTCATCATAACATAATTTATCTTGCCTTCTAGCTCAGCAATCTTGTCCTCCAGTTTCATTATCTCGTCCGTAAGTATCTTCATTTCCTGCATAAGGTTTGTCGGCTCTTTACCTTCTTTTTTCATATTATTATAAAGAATTGCTAACATCTTGTAGTACATAAAATTTCTAGATTTTATAGTTCTTACGATATCTTGCCAATCAACATAATTTCTCAGTTCCGATAGCATCGCCAAAGTCCTACTACCTACATTATTATATGATAATCCCCCCGTATCAGATATAACACCCATGACTAAATAATAAGCTATATCAGAATCTATAGGTATACCAGTTTGTTTTATAATGTCATACAAAACTTCATTAACTGAGCTTGAATTAATATCAACATAATAGTAATTGCCAAATAAATCATTAGAAACGTGATGATCAATATTAATTATAATTTTGGAATCAGTTTTATCGATAACTTCAGAGAATCTACTAAATGACCCCACTTCAACAGCTATTATACAATCAAAATTGTCAATCACAACAGTGTTAACAACATCGCTAAAAAGATTTTTATATTCTGATGGAACAGGATCCTTTGAATAAAGAGTTGCCTTTTTTGCAAAATACCTATTCAAAAGAAATTGAATAACTTTCATTGCACAAAGACAATCCAAATCGGGGTTGGGATGAGCAACCAAAAGAACATTTTTAACCCTTATAAAAATTCTACGTAAATCAAAAAAATTTACATTAGTTTTCAGCATTTCTTCCCCTTCTGTATATCTATTAACTCAGATATTTCATAGGACACATATATGTTTATTTGTTCTTTCATTCTAACATTTACCACTCTCAAAGAGTTAACATCATATCCCTTGTCCTTTTCAAAGTATTCTTTATTAATTTGATCTATAAATACCACCTTAACATCTCTGTTTTCAATATCTTCATTTGTTTTTATCTTTTCCAAAGCTATAGGGAGAGGAAGAGATAATAAACTTTCCAAGAAAATCTGTGTTAAGATTGAACCCATACCTATCTTTTACACTATTTTATTCTATAAAACAATTAAAATATCCTTCAATATAGAAGGTTCCTAAAAAAATAAAGAGAAATTATAAAAGAATGTATCCGGAAAAGATAAACAAAATCCTATACTTCTTATTAATTGTTATAACGATCATCACATTATATAAGATAAGCCTATTTTTTATTGATATCCTTATTATTTATTTTTTAATGTTATTCTTTTCAATAATAATCAAGCCTACAATAGACCGCCTAAATTTAAAGTATAGGGTTTCAAGAGAGTTCTCAACTCTAGTTATTATTATTTTTGTTCTTTTCATAATAATTACCCTTTTATTAATTTTGATACCAAATATATACTCTTCAATAACGGATATTTTTAAAACATTACAAGAAAATCTAAACTCCATTTTAATTGCATTAACAAATATTCTAAATAAATATTTACATTTCTTAGATGTAAAAATTGAATCCAATCAAATCCAAGAAAACTTGCTAAAGCAATTAAACCAAAATATTCCACAGATAACAGAAAAAATAGTTGATATAGCACTCAGCGGAAGTAAAATCATCTTCAACATATTGCTAATAGCAGTCCTCACATTCTATATGATTAAAGATTATGAAAAAATCAGAGACTACAAAATAAAAGTTATAAGTTGGATCTTAAACATGCCCAAAGAAAAAACAGAAGAAATAGCCTTAACAATAGAGACTGTATTAAGGAAATTCCTGTTTGGACAACTGTTTGCAGCAACATATATATTCTTGTTCACTTTAATCTCACTCTATTTATTTAATGTAAAAGAATATTTTATAGTAGCCCTAATTGCAGGAATATTTGAATTAATACCCTTTATAGGAGCTTTTATAGCTCTATCAATATCAACCCTCTTTCTTCTTAATAAGGGGATTATCAATATAATAGTATTCCTTATCATTGCAATAATAGCTTATCAAATTTTAGCCAAGATAATATACCCAAACATAGTAGGCAAAATTCTAAATATCTCAGTAATTACGGTTCTCATATCAATAATAATAGGCTTTAAATTATATGGGATTTTTGGCATGTTTATCTCTGTTCCTACCATTTCCATCATAAAAATCTTAATTGACAAAAAAATCAATCAAACACACTGATAATTACAGGCAATGATAAAAAAATGTAGTTCTGATAAGAATCCAATAATCTCTCAATATTTACATGATATTCCTCTTTCAAAACTCTTAGAGAAGACTTATTTATAGTAGCATAAACAATACCATTGTTATCAACAACTTTGTAATCCAAAACACCATCTTTTTTGCACTTAAAACGTTGAACACCATTAGAATCATATACACTAAATACAGAAGAAAAAGGAAAAATACTATTAATAACATCCACTCTGTATAAATTATAAAAACTATTGTTGAAATTATATTTAACATAGATAGAAGTATCAAACACTTTTTTTTCAATTTTCATAACGGGTTGTTCGCTAAAAAGAAACTCCCATTCCATCTTTCCAATAAATCTGAAACTCATAAAATTCACAACTCGTGATAGAATATCATTTTTGGATTTATTTATTATCTTGAGTAAAACGTCCTTCGTAAATAAATCTCTTACAACTCCCTCTTTATTAAGATTACTTATATCAATAATAAAACTATTTCTCGGGAAAAGCATCAGTACTGCCTATGGATCAGAGAATTTATAATTATTTTTAGTGAATGTTTGAAGACATCTTTCAATCCTATTTTCTGAGCAATATAGTCCAGAGAATTCAGATCCATGAATTCCTTGGATTTATTTAAAGACTCTTCTAAAAGTGATTTTCTATTTTTCAGTTCCCTTCTTACGATAGTTGAAAAATAAGATGGATTTCTTAACCAAATCCTTTTCATTTTTTCCCTATTCTTATTACCTTTCATCAGTAAAATTAATGGATAAGTGATTCTACCAGTAAGTAAATCATTATTAGCATCTTTTTTTAGTATTTTTTCATTTTGTATATAATCCAATATATCATCAACTATTTGAAAAGCCACACCATATCTGTTAAACAAATTAGATATGCAATCTGCCGTACTATATTCAAAAATAGTTTTAGAATAATCACATCCCAAATGATAACCTATATTTGATATGGCACCAAATAAAACTCCCGTTTTTAACAATAAAATATTGAAGTATTCCTCATCTTTCAAGTAAACATTGTACTCGTTTTGATATTGTAAAACCTCTCCAAAACACATATCTTCCAAAGCTTTCATAAGAATTTTTGAATAGAGAGGATTAACATCATAAGCTCTGTTAAGAATAGATATTATAAGTATATCTCCAAAGATTATGGCTCCATCAACACCAAATTTTATATGCACAGATGGCTTTCCCCTTCTTTTGCGAGCACCATCAAGAATATCATCATGCACCAAAGTGGCTGAGTGAGCCAATTCAAATATTGCTCCAAGTCTAAAAATTTTATCCCAAAACTCTTCCTTTAAAAAAACACCAGAAACCATACCCAACACAAAAATGTAGAAAAAAGAAGATCTAACCATCTTACCTGAATAAATCATATAATCATTTATCCTACTTATTAACCAATTCCTTTGCTCAAAATCCGTTATCTCTTTTATATAGCTCAAAGTGTAACCTTTCAATTCACCAACAAATTCCAAAAGTCGGACATGATCATCAATATTATTGAAACTGTTAAGGAAATTCAGATCAAGATTTCTAACTAATAAACTAGACATATTCATTATACCTTTTATCCAATTGAACATAAATATATTTAATCAATGATATAATATCATCAACATTCACATCAACAAACAAATTCTTTATCAAATGTTCCCAAATTTCAGTATCAACATTTTTTACTGTTTTAGCAAAACTTTTATTTATTTTCAGTTCAACTTTATTTGTTGAAATTTTTGAGCCTATTATAATACAAAATGGAACGCCTATTAATTCCCAGTCTTTGAACTTTATTCCTGCTGACTCTTTTCTGTCATCCCATAACACTTCTAAATTATTTGCAATAAGCTGATTATAAATCCTTTCAGAAAAAGCACGTTGGGTTTCATCATCAATATTTATGGTAATTAAATACACAAAGAATGGAGCAGAGTTAAAAGTCCAAGATATAGAATTTTCATCAGAATAAGATTCCACTATAGCAGAAATTATTCTACTTACACCAATACCGTAGCATCCCATAACAATAGGCTTAATTTTACCATCTTTATCAGTAAAATAAGCGTTGAGAGGTTCACTGTATTTTGTTCCCAACTTGAATATATGTCCCAGCTCAAGAGCAGGATATATCCTATATTCTCCACCACACTTAAAACATGGATCACCATCATGCACTACCGATAAATCAACAAATTCAGAAATAGGAATGTTATCATAGTCCACACCTGTATAATGGTAATCTCTTTCATTTGCACCCACTATAATGTTTCTTAATCCGTATACAGAATAATCAGAGATTATTTTCACATTTTTTTTCAACCCTATTGGCCCGACAAATCCCATTACACTCTCTATTTTTTCGAAATCTTCTTCATTGGCCAACACTAAATCACTACCCAAATGTTTTGATAATTTTATTTCATTAATTTCTCTATCTCCTCTAACTAAGACCAAAACATATTTTTCTTCCGTTTTATATAAGATACTTTTAACAAAATCTTTGCTCTCTCTTTTTAAAAAATTTACCAATTCTTCAACAGAACTAATATTTGGAGTATATACTTTTTGAAGTTCACGTTTAGGATTATATTCATAATTGATTTGCTTTTTAAAAACTTGAGCTATCTCTGTACTAACAGAATACCCACATCTACTACATTTGGCAAACTTATCCTCACCAGCATTGGTTATCACCATAAATTCATGGGATACGTCTCCACCAATAGGCCCTGAAAAAGCTTCAACAACCTCTACTGGAATGGATAACCTTCTGAATATACGTTGGTAAGCATTATAAACATCTTGGTAAGTTCTATCCAAACACTCCCAGGAGGTATGAAAACTGTAAAGATCTTTCATTATAAATTCCCTTGCCCTAATCAGTCCACCTTTTGGTCTCATCTCATCCCTAAATTTCACCTGTATTTGATACAAAAGCATTGGCAAGTTCTTATAACTCTTTACAAATTTTGATACAATATCAGTTATAATTTCCTCATGAGTTGTACCCAAAACAAATTCGGAACCTTTCTTATCTTGAAGCTTAAACATTACATTATCCATAGTTTCCCATCTACCAGTTTTTTTCCATAACTCAGAGGGATGCAAAGCAGGCATTAACACCTCAAAAGCACCAATTCTATCCATCTCTTCTTCAATAATTTTCCAAACCTTCTTCAATACTCTGAAACCAATAGGCAAGAAATTATATACCCCTGCAGACAATTGAGAAATAAAGTTACCTCTCAGAAGAGTTGAATGACTTACATTTAAAGCACCAACAGGTTTCTCTTTTGAAGTAAATAAAAAATATCTACTGTATCTCATATAATAACTAATAGTAAGTAATAATTGATTCAAAAGTTCTTATTCTTTTGCCTTTTGATTCAAGGAATTTGGGCATATCAAACCTTCTAGTTTTTGATATTTCCTTGTTTTTCATATACAAAGCTCCTGTAGGACAAACCATAACACATTTACCACAATTTATACAAGTTTTAGATTCTCCCCACTTATCGTCAAAATCTATTGTAATTCTGGCATTACTACCCATACCCTTTACATCCAAAGTATGAGGTCCGGCATATTCGTGACAAATCCTAACACATCTGAAACATAATATACATCTGTTATGATCCAAAACATACAGCTTATGAGTCTCATCTACATTAATATTCTCTTCATTATAACTGACAAGATTTTTTTGTATTTCAAATATCTTAAATTTCCATGATTGAAGATCACAGAAACCATCAGCCAAACATACATTACATGGGTGTGGCCTTTCTCCAAACAAAAATTCAGTCAAGTACTTTCTGTAAACCTTTAATTTTTCGGTATCAGTATATATTCTCATTTCATTATGTGGTTTAGTTATACAAGAAGAAACAGGTCTTCTAAAACCGGCAACTTCTACAATGCACATCCTACAGGCACCAATTGGAGTAAGACCATCCAAATGACAACCAACAGGTATATACTTGCCCAAACTCACCAAAATGGAATAAATCGTTTGCTCACTTTGCTCATCCGTAAGTAAAACCTCTTTATCATCAACAAATATTTTCATATTACCCCCTAAATATCAATTATTTGTAAATATTCAATAATTGATTTAGAAAATGATTGAAAGTTTATAACATTAATATTTTTTGAATAATTTTGAACAATATATTCAACTGCTTTGGGTATATTTTCTATTATATTTGAGGGAATGGTAGACAAATATGTATCACTTTTTTTAGATATCTGTGCAGCTAATCCGTGTAGAAAAACGGAGTTTTTAATACTCTCAAGTATTATATCTTCATAATTTCTATTGATAGTAAAGAAAGAATTTGCTACAAAAGCAGAAATCATACCAGCAAGAACATCTCCACTACCAGCTTTAGCTAAAGCCAATCCGTTGGTTATATTTATATAGATATTTTCAACACTATCGTAATAACATATAAAAGACGGATTACCCTTGGAAACTAGTACACTATTCGGAATAAAGTTCGCCAATCTCATAGAATTATTTAATCTAACTATATCATCGGAAACCGAAGCTTTAATTTTTGATGATATTTTAGGGAAAAAACTTGCCAATTCACCTGGATGAGGAGTTAAAATTATCCTCTTTAAATTAACTTTACCACTTCTAAAATCATTTTTATTATTAATAAAATAGTCATAAAACATGTGTATACCTGTTCCATCTACTATCAAAACTCCTTTGAAATTGGAAATAATATGCTTTAAAATATTATAATTTATCTGATTATCTTCTATACCGTTTCCAAAAAGTATAACTTGAACTTTAGAATAATAAGAACTCAACAAGTCTTCATAATTACTCTTATCATAAGATTCAACTATCTCTTCAGTAGATTTAGAAGAAATAATCGAGTGAATACTCTTATCAACCAATAAATATACCATACCTGCGTTAGACTTAAAAGCTGCACGAGAGGCCAAAATTGGGGCACCAGTGTATTTATAGCTACCACCAATAATCAAAATATTTCCCAATTTATTCTTATAATAATTTGGTGGGAAATATTGGATAGAATCTGCGACTTCAAAAGGTAATATAACATGTATGTCAGGATCATCCTTTTTATTGCTATAAGGTATAGAGATATTG